>JAPPGX010000155.1 GCA_028877265.1 Acidobacteriota bacterium | reverse complement strand
CCGAGCTACGAGGAATGGAGGCCGGCTGGCGCCGTCTCCCATCCCTCGTGCTCAAAGGGTCTCCGCAGAGCTATGGCTCTGCTTCGGAAACAGCCTTGCACAGCGGCCCGGAGGTCGGCTATCACGACGTTCCATATAGTGCCGGAAGATACCATGCTGTGCCATTAGATCGTTCTTTATCAACGCGTTATCGTGCTATAATGTTCCTCAGGGAGCCAGCGCAGCTCGCTCGTTCCCGTCGATTTTGTGATACCCAATCGGTAGCCGTAGGAACCAAGAATCCCCCTCAGGAACGAAAAGCACATGATGGAACGACCTTACCGCCTCTCCGCTCGCTTCGTCGCCACCATCGACCGGCCCGGACGCTACGGCGACGGGCGCGGCTCCGGTGGTCTCTCACTTCTCGTCAAGCACACGACCCGTGGCCACTTGGCCAAGTCCTGGGCGCAGCGCATCAGGCTGGATGGCCGCCAGCGCAACCTCGGGATCGGGTCCTGGCCCCACGTCAGCCTCGCCGAGGCGCGCGAGAAGTGCGCCCTGAACCTCGCCGCCCGGCGCCGGGGGGAGCTCGTGACCGGCCGGAAGCGGGCCGTCCCCACCTTCGAGGAGGCGCTGGAGAAGGTGATCGCGGTACACCGGGCCGGCTGGAAGGACGGCAGCAAATCCGAGAAGGACTGGCGGACGACCCTCCGGGACTATGCGGTGCCGAGACTCGGCGGGAGGCCGGTGAACCGGATCACCACGTCGGACGTGATGCAGGTTCTGCTCCCAATCTGGAACGAGAAGCGAGTGACGGCGCGTCGGGTTCGGCATCGGATCTCGGCGGTGATGCGCTGGGCGGTCGCGCAGGGCTACCGGGAGGACAACCCGGCGGGCGAGGCCATCGGCGCGGCGCTGCCCAAGAACGGGTTCCGGCCGCGGCATCTTCCGGCGCTGCCGTATGCGGAGGTCGCCGGAGCTCTGGAGCAGGTGCGCGGTTCCGGGGCGTATCCCGCGACGGTGCTGGCGTTCGAGTTCCTGGTGCTGACGGCATGCCGGAGCGGGGAGGTGCGCGGGGCGCGGTGGAAGGAGATGGACCTTGAGGCGCGGGAGTGGCGTATTCCGGCGGAGCGGATGAAGACAGGCCGGGAGCACCGGGTTCCGCTCTCCGCGGGAGCACTGGCGGTGCTCCGCGCGGCGCGTGGTCTGGCGGACGGCTCGGGGCCGGTGTTCCCTTCGGCGCGGGGTGGCCCGCTCTCCGAGATGGCGATCTCGAAGATGGTCCGGGACCTGGGGATCGGCGCGGTGCCGCACGGGTTCCGGTCGAGCTTCCGGGACTGGGCGGCGGAGTGCACGGACGCGCCGCGGGAGGTGTGCGAGTTGGCGCTGGCCCACGTGAACACCAACCGCATCGAGGCGGCCTATCGGCGCACGGACCTGTTCGAGCGGCGGAGGGCGCTCATGGACGAGTGGGCCGCGTTCCTGACTGGCCTCGTGGGTGAATGACTTTCCGCATCACGCTCCGGAATCGCGGGGGAACGAGGTCTTCGAGTGTTCCTTCTCACCTACGGCTGTTCCGGGAAGTCGAAGACGGCCCCCTCCCGGCGCAACTGGAGGACAAGCACATCCGGGTCCACGACGATTCGTTCCGGGTCGAAGTCCGCAAGGACCTGAAAGTCGGCTGACTCCCCCGCGTCCAGCTCCACCCAGGTCCGGGCGTCAAGGTGACTCGGCGACGCCACGGTCCGGCCCCCCGCGTCCCCCCGATCGAACCAGCGCTCGTTCGCGGTGGCGGCAATTTCAACTCTCATGCGGGCCGTTCCGACATTCTCCATAGTGCCGCGGACAACCCAGCCGCGGCCGCCCCGCTCCTTGCTCACACCCGAGAGCCGGTACTCCGGCACCACCACGTCGAAGAACCACTGGGCGGTGAATGCGTCGAAAGCCTCGGGGTCTGGGGCGAAGTCGCGTAGCACGGCCAGCATGTCCTGAACGACTGGGAAATCCGAGTTGGAGTGATACAGGTCGATAAAGGCGCGCAGTCCGGCCAGTAGATTCTCGCGGCCCATCTCCTGCTGGAGCATCCACATCACCCATCCGCCCTTGTCGTAGAACACGGTGTTGTCGCCCTGCCGCGAACCGTCCGTCTTCACAAGGGAGCGTTCCGTGTCCACGAAACGACCGTTGCCGTAGCTGTCTTCGATGCGCTTCGTGAACTCGATGCGGTACCGGTCCCCGTACACCTCCTCGTGCAGAAGGATCGTCGCGTATTGGGCCATCCCCTCCGACAGCATGGTGCCGCCGGGTCCGCGCCCCTGGGTCAGGATGTTGCCCCACCACTGGTGTGCGGCTTCGTGCGCCACCACCGCGAATGCGGCGTGGGAGCGCGGATCGCTTTTCGTGAGGAAGCCGATGCCCTCGCTGAAGGTGATGTTGGTGGGGAAACCCTGGGCGTAGCCGGCGTACGCCGGGAACTCGGAGACCTTCAGGCGTTCCCAGGGAAAGGGGTGGAACCACTCCGAGTAGTGCTCCCGGGCCGCATCCAGCGCCGAGGACATCTCCTCGACGTTGTAGTCGTGTTCCGGGTGGTAGTAGATGGCGGTGCCTCGCCCCTCCGCGACCGCGTAGCGGCCGGCGACGATGTTGAAGAGCCGCACCGGGTGGTCGGACTCCCACACCACGGTGCGCCGCCCCTCCCGGATCTCCTCGCTCACCAGCCGTCCGACGCTGTTCGCCGTGTACTCCTCCGGGACGGTGATCCGGATCCTCGTGGTGAACGGCCTCCCTCCCCAACCGAGGGCCGGTTCCGTCTCCCCCACGTAGAAATCGTCGGGATACTCCCGCTCGTCATAGCGGTTGTCTTCGTCGACGCCCAGCTCTGGGAGATATCCGGGAACGGGAACGAAGGTGGGCCCGAAGGCGCTCAGAACGATCCCCGAGTCCAGAATGAACTGACCGCTGCCCCCGATCCTCGTGCTCAGGCCGCGGAGCCGCTGGAGGTCGTAGCGGAAGCCCACGGTAAGCGAGCCGCCGGGGGCGAGCGGCTCGTCGCGTGTGAACACGAACAGCCCTGAGCGGTCGTCGGGTTCGTGCGGCTCTCCATCGAGCGTCCATTCGATGGGTTCCCAGGGTCCTGCCGTGATCGGAAGCCGCGAGTAGGGAGCCTCCCGATGGTTGAAGAAGGTGTAGGCACCGGACACCGACGCGGAGCGTTCTCCCGGCTCGAGGTCCACATCCAGCTCGACGTGGGAGACGGATGGCATCCGAAAGTCGGTCCAGGTGGCCACGTTGCGCCGCCAGTAGTCCTTGCGGGCTTCCTCAGCGTCCGGTCCCTCGTAACCGGCTCGCCCACCGAAGAACAATGCCGACGCCAGTACGAGCGGCGGTACGGCGAAGGGAAGGAGAAGGAGCCCGCTGCGCAACAGGGCTCGCGGCCGCAGCCGGTGCAGAATCCGGATGGCGTCGAACTCCTGCCGGCCGAACCACCGCAGCGCCAGCACCAGAAGGAGCGGGACAAGACTCAGGTAGAGCAAGCGGTTCAGGAGCAGGGCGCGACCGTGGAGCGAGAAGGCCCCCATGTCGCTCCAGAAGACCAGCGAGTTCCAGGCGATCCAGTTGGTAACCCACGAGAGCGGCTCGCCCACGTTCATCTCGAACACGGTATAGATGAGGATCGCCAACCCGAGTCCGTACACCGCGTAACGGTTGCGGACGAGGGCGAAGGCAGCGGTCACGAACGCGGTCCAGAAAACGAAGGTGGGGACCATCACGCCGCCCCAGGCCGCGAGAAAGGGCCATAAGTCGAAGCCGACCGGATTCCCGAGCAGTTGTCGTACCGTGATGACTGCCCAGGACGCCACCAGCCCGGTGCCGAGTACGAGTCCTGCCACGGCGACATTGCCCGCCGCCTTCCCGAGCAGCATTGCTCCGGTGTGGACGGGCATCGCCCGGTAGATGTCCGCGAATCGTTGGGCCCGCTCCTTCATCAGCGACTCCACGGCATAGAACATCAGCAGAACGCACACGAGCAGGCTGAGCGTGTTGAACTGGCGTGCCGCCATCGCGCCAGCGGTCACAAGGAGCGGCGCATCGAACGGGCCCAGCGCGAAGAGGCTCTGACTGACCGACTGGTAGAGGATCAGGGGAACGAAGAGGTAGATTCCCGGCCTCACGATCAGCTCGCGGATCTCAGCCCGGCCGATCGTGCGGGCCGCGGCGAGGAATCCCAGTGGAGTCGTCCGCATGCCGAGTTCGCCTAGCGTGGTCCCCGGACTCGCCGGTTTGCTGACGGCCTCCACTGACGGCACCTGATTCCTCCTACCCCGGCGGAAGCCAACCACCAGCGAGTCCGTATCCCCGTGGAGGAGCCGACGGGCGGTGTTCCGCGCTGCGCCTTCGACTGCCAGCAACCCAACAGCGGCGAGCATGATGCGACTGAGCAGGAATCCGGTGTCCAGCGGCAGCCGCGCCGTGTTGTAGAAGTCGACGCCCCGGTCCAGCTTCAGGAAGGTCTCGTCCAACCAGCGAAATCCGGAGGGGTCCACGAACATGAGTGCCCGGTTGATCGCCGGGTCGAGCCAGCTGGGTGACCACGAGACCAGGAACCCCAAGACGACCAGCAGCACCGCGACCGGAAAGGCGAACACCACGATCGGCCGGCGCGTCCAGGCGCCGAGGAAGAACGGCACCCCGGCGAAGAAAACGATCTGCGGCAGGCCGAGCAGCAGCGCCGGATACAAGTAGCTCCCAGCAGCGAACGGTCCGATGTGGCGCGCGTCCTCTCCGGTGGCCAGAATGTGGTTGAACCCGGCGGCCAGCCCGAGGTAGAGGCCCCAGATGACCAGGAAGGCCACTGCCGCCCCCACGAAACTGCCCCACACGTACTCGCGCACGGTAAGCCGCGTGGAGTGGAGGATCTCTCCCACCCGGTGTTCCGCATCCCGAATCAGGACCAAACCCGCGCCGATGGCAAGAAACCAGGCTCCCATGGCGGTGATGAGTACCGACTGGAACATGCTCTGGGCGAAAACGGAGGTGATGTGGGCGCGCTCTCCGCCGACCGTGGCGTCGCCGCTGGAGATCCTGACGTTGCCTGTGGAGAAACCCCAAGCCACCAGCACGAGAATCCCGAAGAGGAACCAGTAGGACGGCCGCCGGAGCGCCGACGACAGTTCCCGGCGGGCTACGGCGGCCCACCTGGCGAACGAGTTCACGGTGCCACCCGCTCCGCGCCTGCCGGCGGCGCCACGCCGTTTTCCGCTCCGCGGTTACGCGTGAGGAGGAGGTAAGCGTCTTCGAGACTCGGAGCGACGGGTTCGAAGCCTTCGGGCGGCGCTCCGTCCGGGACATGGACTCTCACGCGGTTCCGTCCCTCGATCAGGACTGCCTGGGTGACCTCGCAGCGGTCCGCGAGGTCGGCCATCCGGTCCTTCTCCACCGCGCCTTCGAAGATCGCGCCTTCCAGACGGGCGCGCGCCCGTCGCGGCGTCGTGTCCGCCACGATCCGTCCCCCCGTAAGCACCACCACTCTCGGGCACAGGACCGAGATGTCCTCCACGATATGGGTGGACAGGAGCACGAGGCGATCCTCCGCTACCTCGGCCAGCAAGCGGTAGAAGCGCAGCCGTTCCTCAGGATCGAGCCCGGCGGTGGGTTCGTCAACCACCACGATCCGGGGGTCCCCCGCCAACGCCTGGGCGACTCCCAGCCGTTGCCTCATCCCGCCCGACCAGGTCCCCACCTTGCGTCTTGCAGCGTCCCGCAGGTTTACCCGTTCGAGGAGTTCGTCGGCGAGCCGCTTCACCCCCTGCGGTGCGTGGACGCCCTTCAGCACGAGAAGGAACCGGAGCATCGCCGCCCCCGCCAGATGGGGATAGAACCCGAAGTGCTGGGGGAGGTAGCCGAGCTTTCGGCGGATGCGGCGTGGATCACCGGCTACGTCCTCACCGTCGAAGTAGACGGCCCCGGAGGTCGGCTCCAGCAGGCCCGCGACGATCCGCATGAGCGTCGTCTTGCCGGCGCCGTTGGGCCCGAGGAGCCCCAACATTCCACGGGACGCTTCGAGCGAGACCCCCTGGAGCGCCGCGACCGGGCCGGGGTAGACCTTGACGAGGGTTCTGATTTCGAGCATCGGGACGCCCCCCTTTAGCGCTCTTCCAACCGTTCTAACGCAGTTCAGTTCCCATCGGTTCGGTTCGGCTTCGCAGGTGTGCCCAAGTGTCGGGGTGTCGACGCGATCGTCGAGGCGACGCTCGCAACCGGGCGCGGCATCAGAACGCGGTTCGATTCACCCACTGGGGAGCAACCTGAATCTCCCTCTCTTCACCGGGGGCAGGGCTGACCTGCCAAGCTGGTCCAGCTTACGGCAGGACCGCTTCAAGGTCGTCGATTCTGGATTGAAGGTCCTCGACCTGGTCCTTGAGTCCACCGACCCGGAACTCCAGGTCTTCAACCGCGTCCTCGGTTTCGGCGAAGCCGGTTCGCAAGGCCGCCCCTTTGGGTTTCGGTTCCTTTTCTTTGGTCCCGGGGTGTTGGTCCTGCCGTGGTTCCGCGGCTGCGGCCCTGGACTGCACGGCGTCCGCGCCAGCGGAGTCCGTTTCGGCCGCTCCTGTCTCGGTCGGCGCTGCATCGGGATCGGGACAATCCAACACGAGGTTGAACAGGACCCGCTCGCCCACCGGTCCCATTTCGTCCCCGATCCTCAGGAAGTGTTCCCTCACCTTCTCGACCAAGAGCTTCTGGCTCTCGATGCCCGTGAGGTGGAGGTCGCCGTCGTCACACCGCGCTTCCCACCCGTCCCCGCCCTTGTCCAGCACGCTCACCTCGAACGTGAGGACTAGTTTCTTGGCGTCCCCGCTTCCTTTTTCGGGCATCAGGCAAGGCTGTCCCTTCGGCGGTCCCCGAGCGCCGGTACGATCCGCTCGGCCGCACGCAGTGCGCGTCGGCGCGTCGCGAGGTCGTCCATGCTCCGTGACCTAACCCTTGTTCGTGTCTTGGCGGTCGGCTTCTTCGCCTCTATGCGGACCCCGGCGGCTCGGGTTCGCGAACATGCCGCAGAGCGGGCCGATCACGCCGCAAGAATGACACACTTCATTCATGGCGATGCGCGTCATCCGACCCGTCTTCACCGAAGACCAAGGGGGGGACCTGGTCTCCATGAAGCCTGCGGCGCCACCCGACGAGGCTGCCCTCGAGAGTCTGATCGCCCGCCATCCGGAGGTGGTTGCTGAAGAAGAAGGGGAGCTCTTGCTCGTGCGTCGGCAAAAGGGTGTGCCGGACAAGGAAGGCGGCGGCGACCGTTGGGCGCTGGACCTTCTATTCGTGACGCGGGACGCCATCCCGGTGCTCATTGAGGTCAAACAGGCGACGAACAGCGAACTACGCCGCCAGGTTGTCGCCCAACTACTCGACTACGCCGCCAACGGGACAGCGCATTGGCCGCCCGGAGAGATCCAGCGGACCTTCGAAGCCCACCGCGACGCCTTGGAGGAGGAACCGGAAGCGGTGCTCGGGACTTTTCTCGACGGGCGGAACCGGGAGGGCTTCTGGCGGCGGGTAGACGAGAACCTGGCCGCCGGGAGAGTGCGGTTGGTCGTCGCAGCGGATGCGATCCCCTCTGAACTCGCGACGATCGTGGAATTCCTCAACGACCAGATGCGCGCGGATGTCCGGGCGGTGGAACTGGGCTGGTTCGAGAGCGCGGACGGGCGAAGGACGTTGGTTCCACGGATCATCGGCGTCACCGAACGCACCCGCGCGGCGAAGAGCGCCGGAAAACCGCCGATCAGTCCTGAACAGTGGATTACCGAGCACTACGGCGATGCGCCGGACACAGCCTCGGGGATCCGGCGCCATCTCGAGATCGCGGAGGAACTGGGGTTGGAGTCGGGCACGACCCGAAACCACCAAGGGATCTGGAGTGGACGCGGCAATCGATACCCGATTCAGGTCTACCGCAAGAACCACGGGATAGCGCTGAACGTGAAGGGAAACGAGTCCCTCCGGAACGGTCTGCTGGCTGCGGTCGGCGCGCTTGACGCCGACAACAAGGACTGGCCCCGCTTTAGCGCCGAACGCCTCAACGATCCAGGCGCAAGGGACCGATATCGGGAGTTCCTAAAGACATTCATCGAAGAGGTCGGACTCGCCGAAAGGACTTGAATCCCACGGATGCCGCTCCAAGGGCGTCGGAGCCCGCGGGGGCGGAGCTTTCCCTCGCCACAGCCCAGTGCGTACGCACTGGGTAGGCGCTGACCCAGCCTCAATCGGCCAAGCAGGCTCTGGCGCGCTTTCCGGTCGTAGCGGCCTCGGTGACCACCGTCACCAAGGTACACGGACGTGCTGCTGCGGTGATGCCGCGAGCGCCGGCTGGGAATCCCGGGCGTCGCGCCACAGCGGTCCAGGCGGACTACCAAGTCTGGGTTTCGTCGGAATGAAGTTTCGGCGGCAGCCGATACGAGATCAGGGGATCGCGCAACTGCGAGTTGTCCACGAGGGCCGTGAACCGGTCCACTTTCACCCTGGCCTCCCGCCGCGGGAACAGATGGCGCACCCTCCTCCCCAGATGGCGCTTCGTTCGCAGATAGAACAGCAGGCCGCAGGTGGACTGGCGCGGGTAGTTGAGTTCGTCCGCGAGTTCGTCGCCGATCAGAGCACGGGAAACGCGATAGACATAGTTGGCGAGACCCTGCCGTTCCTTGGGCTTGTGAATCCCGATCACCACCGGTGCGGAGTTGACGAGTGCGTTCCCCATCACGACGCTCTCTATTTCCGGCCGTGGCTCGCAGATGAAACCCACCCGGCAGAGCTCCAGCGCCTCCGCTTCGCTCGTGAACAGGATCGTCTCCGGAACACCCATCAGGTACGCCGAGTAGCACCAGATCTGGACGAACGCTTCGCGCTCCTCCGGGGTCGGTTCGGCGCCGAGCGTCATCCCCGCTTCGAGCACGCGGGCAGAGAAGTTGGCGGCGGCGAGCGCCACGTGGCCGATGTGGATGGGCACCCCGAATTCCGTCTCGTCCCACTCTTCCGACCTTCGCAGGAAATAGCGCACCTGAGCGTGGATGAGCCGGATCCGGACGCTCAGCTTCCAGCCCTCGCCGTGGCGTTCGAGGCCCCCGGGGATCATGATTTCGATGAGCTGACGGATGTTCTGCCGGAGCCGGCGCACCCCGTGGTCGGTCAGCCTGCCGGTCGCGAAAAAGGACTTGCTGATCAGGGTGCTGAAGCCCCGCACGATGCTTGAGCCCACCAGCGCCTGGACGTAGAGGTCCGAGTCGGCGTGGAAGGCGCGGCAGCCCGGATAGACCGCCTTTGAATCGATCCACTCCGGCACCGCCGAACTGAACCCGATGAGGTCCCTCAGTTCCGTCGGCGCGTCCCGGAAGGCGGCCTCGTCCTCGTCCATTCCGGCAGTGATGAGTTGATGGATCCGCCCCTGGGGCATTCCGGCCATGGATTCGACTACGGCGTCGGCGAGCGGATCCCCCTTCGTAGCGTGCTCGAGATAGCGATCCGCCAACTCCGGATCCGACCGGCGCGCATTCTCGTAGCCGGGCCGGTACGCGGTGGGGATGTCGAGAGGCAAGGTGGCGGTAGTCAAGGGTCAGCCACGGTTGCGGCGAACTCGACCGTGTTCAAGGCACCGCACGAAGCGGCTCGCGGCGCATGTGTCACGGTGGTGCCGGTCTCGGTGTTGGTGGCAGCTGACGACCCCGGAGCGGAGGCAGACCAGGGCGAGCCAGCGGGCGGCGGCCGGTGACCATCTGCGGGCCTGCACGGCAGCCGTCCGGTGTGCGAGGTTCATCATCATGGCCCGCCTGTCAGAATCGCGATCTGGAACTGTCCACCGCGAGGGCGCACTCCAACGAATGGGAAACTTACGGTTGCCAGCAACACGCTCGCGGGAGTCCTCGATTTGGGCGTTGGACAGACGCGCTTGAAGGGTCCACCGTAGGCACCGAGCGCAGCAGCTCGCGGCCTTTCGGTCAGACCTACTTCTCGAACCAAAGTCGGGACGATTCCTCGTCCGGGAACCGCTCCAACGGTTGGCGAGGGCCGGACCCGCTCGATGCGCCTCGCCGGAAGCGTGCGAGTGCATAGTCAGAAGTCCGGGATCAGTGGTTCCGTACCTTTGGCCACTTCTCGACGAACTTTTTCCAACTCTCCAGAAGGCCGCCCACGTTCGGGACAAGGAAAGAGCCCGTCTTCCGGTCGCCGAGCAGGATGACGGTCGGGCGGGACTCCGGCCTTGCCCGATCCCGCACGAAGAGGACGCCGAGAAGGTAGCCGACCGCGGCGTCGAACGCATCGCCATCGCCGTTCAGGGGATTCGGACACGCTACGTCTCCTGTTTGGCGACGGATGCACTGCCACATCTTTGCCCTGAGACCGGCTTCCTTGCTGCTCTTGTATCGCCAGGGTTCCGTACAACTCGGGAAACCTCGGTGTCCCCGGCACCAGAGCCACGCCGCGACGGCGGGATGTATCTCGACGACGCCCGGACGTGGGTATTCGTTCCACTCCTCCCCCGGAAGGAGGCGAAAGGGCAGCTCTTTGTGCCGAACGTCGAACCGTCCGGTACGAGGCAAGCCGAGTAGCGATCGGGTGATCACCCAGTGTGGGCGATCCGAGTATGGGAGGACCGAGATGCCCTTTGGCGTCTTGAACTCCGTTTCCTTTCGAGTGAAGAAGCTGTCAATGCAGCGTTGTGAGAAGTCCTTCTCGACCATGTCCGCGTGATCCGGATCCTGCGGACCGGTGAGCGGCGCATCCCAACACAGGAGAGCATCGCCGTTGACTCGGCGGAGTCGATCCCGGAGCTGCGCCGGTGTCTCGTGGTAGAAGTCTGTTCCGTCGCAAACGGTGCTCGTCTTGCCCGGTGCGGGTTCGATGGAGATCACGGACATGGTTACCTCACGTCCGGCCAAACCCGGAGGTTCGTCCGCAACTCCTTAGAGTTTACCGTCGCATTCTTCTTGTCCACACACATGCCGGTGACGCTGGACATTGTCCGAGGTGACTCCAGTGGGCGTCCCGTTATCCGGTCCAGCAACGCGTCACTGCACCGTGAGCGCCCGCCGTCGCCCGCACAGACCCGAACGCCGGTTCCTTTGCTAGCATCCGGAGCATGCCCCGGAAAGAGGGCGCGAGCGAAGCGGCCACACGAGCTGTCCGGGAAAATCAGTGCTCCGGCCTACACCGCCTCTTCGTGTCGTTGATTGGCCAACCCGGGATGAGCGAGTAGACGATGGCACGCGATCCATCGCGGGACACCCTCAGGGGATACTTGGCATCCGGCTGCTGCCTGTCGGGCTGGGTGAACGCTCCGGGGCCTTTCGATGTGGCGGGCGAGTTCATGGGCGAGATTCGTTCGGAGGACGAAGTCTCGGTGGGGAGTTCCGGCAGTATTGAGGGTCAGATCTTTGCCGAGCGGGTCCTGGTGGAAGGCGGGGGCCGCGTCCAAGGCGAGATCGATGCGCAGGCGGTCGTGGTGCGTGCCGGCGGCTCCATCGCCGGGGTCGCGGTCCAGGCCGCGAGCCTCACGCTGGAAGCTCAGAGCGACGCCGACGGCGCGCACTTCCAGATACGCCCGGACTACCAGCGCTCGACGGACGGAACTGCGGTCCCCTCCAGCGCCCCCACCTAGCGTCGGGGCACTGGACTCCGAGCCGCTGGCCACGGAGTTGAGAGCGGGTCAGTTCCAATAAAGGTAAGGAGATCAACGGTTTACACGTGCGACGGTGGCCGACTCCCTTCTGCGTGCCCTGACGTGAATTCAGGAAGGAAACGGAATGGTATGTTTACCGCTGCAGCAAGGCGGAGGTGGTGATGGCTATCGACAGCTTGGTGGAGCTTCGTGAGGTCTATCGTCCTCCCGCCGCGCGGGCTGGCCTCAAGGTGCTGGACCACCTTGATGTCCATTGTCGTAACTTCATCGCCCTTTCGCCGTTCTACGTCATCAGTTCCGCCCGCGCCGACGGGCGGTCGGATGCCTCGCCGCGGGGCGACCCGCCGGGGTCGCTGGCGCACGTTCCCGACGACACGACGCTTCTACTGCCGGACCGGCCGGGGAACCGTCAGGTAGACACGTTGATGAACGTGGTGGAACGTCCCTACGTCGGCTTGGTGTTCTTCGTACCGGGTTTGACGGAGACGTTGCGCGTCAACGGTCGGGCGGAGATTTCGACCGATCCGGAACACCTGAAGCCTCTGGCCATCAACGGCAAGCCGCCGATTTCGGTCCTCAAGGTGACGGTGGAGGAGGCATTCCTGCACTGCGCCAAGGCGTTGATTCGCGCCCGGCTCTGGGAGGCAGACGCGCAGGTGCAGCGCTCTCGCTACCCGACCTACGGACAGGTGCTCGCGGACCAGATCGCCGGGGTTGACGCTGACGAGATCGATGCGGGAGAGACGGAGAGTGCTCGCACGGAACTGTATTGACCTGATTCCCGGCCGGATGCGCTGGCTACTCGCGGCCCTGCTGCCGTTCGCTGCCGCTTGTGGCGAGGATGTCACACCGGTCGCGCCCACCACGCCGGTCCCGGAGCCGAGGGTCTGCACCGACGAACTCGAACGCGCCCGGGCTTACATCGACTCGATCCTGCCGCGCGAGTGGGATGGCACACCGTTCCGGTTCGACCTGTTCGACCACTTCCCGGAGATCGCAGGCGCGGACTACCTGGACGGTCAATTGGAGGAGGTCCGGGGACTGGCGGAGCGGATCGAGGAACAGATCGGCTACCCGATCATCGAGGCCGGGAGCGTCATCCCGGTGCGGGCGAACCTGCCGCAAGGCTGGAACGGGCCGCCTCCAATCGACCTGGGAACTTGCGACCAATGGCGGGAACCGGGTCAGGCCCTCGGCATCCACCTGACCGGCCGTCCGTATGGGCATCAGGGCCAGGGCCCCATGTGGGCGGCGCCGGGATGCGCGCTCGTGGGTTATTGGGTGGGCGACGGGCTTCCGTCGACCGAGTATCGCCAGCAGTACGCACGGACGGCCATCGTGCATGAGATCTTCCACCTGTTCGGCTTCAAGCACTCCGACAATCGGGAACTGCCGGAGCCGGTGGGGGTCTTCATGTCGCGCCAACTGACCGGCGGAAACACGTCGGGCACCCTTTACCCCACCTTCAACGACATGGATGCGCTGCGCTGCGTTTTTGCGGAGAACCGGCGATGAACCGATTGGGGAAGCAGGGCACAGTCGGCATGCATTGCCCGGCACCCGGGACCGAAGGCGTGGAACCGTGGCTCGCGGCATGACCACAGCGCCTCCGCGTGCCCCGCTGACGCCGGTCACCACGTTCCGCTTGATCGGTAGGACCCCGAGGTGAGGAGCGTGAGGCAATACGTCGAATTCGCCAGCAGAACGCTGGCTCTCGGCACCACGCTGGTCGCGACGCTGGTACTGCTTGTCGTGGTATTTCCCGCGCTGCCCATCGGCGGTGAAATGCTCGACGTAAAGGCAGGCTACACCTACGGCGAGGCGGTCGCCGCGATGGAGAGCTATGGCGACCGCGGGCGGCAGGTCTATGTGTGGGCCAGCCTCACTCTGGACACTTTGCTGCCGTTCGTCTACGTCAGCTTCCTGGCCGGGTTCGTCTTCCGGTTCCGACCAACGGAGCGGCTCTGGAGACTGGCCCTTGTACCGCTGGCGGCGGGAGTGCTCGACCTGTGCGAGAACATCCAGGTCATTCTCATGCTGACTCTGTATCCGGACGTGTCCGCCGGACAGGTGGCGGTCGCCTCGTGGTTCACGCTGTCCAAGAGGTATGCGTTTACGGCCTGTCTGTTGCTGGCGATTGTCCTTGCGGTCATCGCGGCGGCACGTCGCGTTCGATACGGTCTCCGTGACCGTCGGGCTTAACCGCAACGGACGGCGGAACGGCGCGCGCAGGGACGATGAGTGCACCCAGCGCTCACGGAGCAGTGGGCCGCGGTCCTCGCTTGGACCGGAGGTCCGTGATGGCCACAGCCACGCCTCCGTGTCCCTTGGTGACGCTGACCCAGGCTCGCGTACCCGGTCCAATCTACCGTCCCGGGTGGCATCGAGTTCCGTCGGAGGTCAAACGTACGACCCGACCTCAATGATCAAGATAGCATCGCTGCCATGAGGGTCTTCGGCGTTGGGTCTGACGGCGGGTTCACAGAGTACGAGCGATTGCCCTTCGATGCCGAGCATGACGAAGCGATCCTCGAGGAGTGGTTGGCATCCAATCCCGACGGGATCCTGGAGGACGGGCGGATCCTGATCGTCTGGCGGCAGGTCCAAACCGACCTCGGTGGATTCCTCGATCTCGTCGGCTTGGACCGCGACGGGAACGCGGTGGTCGTCGAATTGAAGCGAGATCGCACCCCGCGCGACGTGGTCGCGCAGGCGCTCGAATACGCCGCGTTTGTGGAACGGCTCGACGCCGACGCACTGGAAGGCATCTTCCGTACGTACCACTCGGACGAGTCGCTCAGTCTCGCGGACCATCACCGGGAGTGCTTCGCACTGGACGAGGCGGAGGCCGTCGCGTTCAACAAGGACCAACGGATCGTGATCATCGGGCAGCGGGTGACACCGAAGATCAGGAGGTCTGCCGCGTTTCTGGGCTCCAAGGGAGTCCGCATCACCTGCGTGGAGTTCACCTTCTTCCAGACTGGCGACGGCAGCCGCCTCCTGTCCCAGGAGATCGTCGTGGGCAAGGAAAGCGAGAAGCCGGGTCGAGTCGCGTCCGGCTCGTTGCCGGTCATCACCGAGGATGAGTTCCTCGCGTCATGCGACGTGCAGGAAGCCTCGTTTTTCTCCCGGCTACTGGATCTGGCGCGGGAGGAATCGATGCCCATTCATTGGGGATCGAAGCGGTTTTCGCTCAACGTCGATGTCGACGGGACACACGTCCATCTCGGTTTCGCGAGTCCAGAGGGCCACGTCGTCGTCTCTCGTCGGCTGCTGGAAAAGAAGTCTGCGGTCCCGGCCGGCGAGCTGGAGACGTTGTGGGCGGAGGCTGACGCGTCGGGCGTCTTCCGGCGTGGCGAGTACGTACGAGCGAATCTCGTCTGCGGAGCGGAGCTGGCTGACACGGAAGTGCAGACAGCGTTGGGATGGTTCTCCAAGGCGGCGGAGGTGATCCAGGCTCACGGGAACGTGCAGTAGCGAAGCGTGCGGTGGAACGGGGGCGCTGCTTCTCGCCCATGTGTTTTTACCGCTCCAACCGACGCGGCAGATTGCAGCGACGCCGGCTCTCTATCACGTCAATGTCCTGCCCAAGAGTGCGTTTCTCATGATTCCCGAGGTGAGTTCCGAGCGCCGGGAGTACGCCGTGTACGCCGCGATCGGCTGGTTGGAGCCTCCCGCTATCCCGAGCAATAAGTTGAGGCTGTAGGAAGACGCCTCGCTGGCGGATTTCGCTCTCCTGACCTCGGCCATGCACACGGCGTGGATCCGGGCGGTTACGTGCCGAATGAAGAGCGACTACATGTACTCGATGGGAGTGGTCTACAACACGTTCCCGATGCCCCCGAGGGACGTGGATTTCTCTTCGCCGGACCCGCTCACCCATGCGGTGCTCGACGCCCGCGCCGCCCATCCCGGCGCGACTCTCGCCGACCTCTACGATCCGGACCTGATGCTGGTCGGTCTGCGCCGCGCCCACCAGGCCGCTCGACCATGCGGTGGACCGCCTCTACCGGCCCCGCAAGTTCGGTTCGGAGCGGAAACGGGTCGAGCACCTCTTCGCGCTGTACGAGCGGATGCGTGCGCCGCTGGCCGCGGCGACCAGGGAGAAGCAGCGCCGCCGCCGCCCGATTCGCGTGGGCTCGGGAGCGCCGCCGCCACTGGGGTCTACAGGGCCGTAACGTATAGTTTCGGCGGCTTGATCCTCCGGTTGCGTTCCGCTTGCCCGGGAGTTGGAGTCGTGGAGCCGCGTTCGGAGCGTCTCGCGTCCGTCCGCCTCAAGGGCCGTCGCCCCGCGGGCGTTGCTGCTGTGACGCTGCTGTTGCTTGTCGGGTGTCGGGCCATCGAGTCGGATGCGACCTCGCCCGGCGCGCTGACGGCCACAACGGACGATTGGCCTGCAATCCATGAGCGCGGGATCATTCGGTTCGCTCGGCTCGGTGATGAGGAGTTCACAACGTTGCCGTCGCAGGGCCTGCCAGAAGAAAGCTATCTCCATCTCGCCCGGCAGTTCGCGGAGCGCCACGGACTCGGGGTGAAATGGACGGTGCTGCCGACCATCGAGGCCCTGTTCACGGCTCTCGAAGCGGGCCACGCGGACGTTGCGACGGCTACCCTGACGGTTACCGAGCCGCGCCGGACGCGGGTCGCGTTCACGGTTCCGCTCACGATCTCCCGTGAGTGGGTGATCGGTCGATCGGAAGGCAGCTTCGGAGTCATTCCGGGGTCTGCCTACGAGGACAGTCTCGCGACCCACTATCCGGACGCGCACCGGGCGACCGTTCCGGTTCACGCCGACCATCAGAACATCCAGGAACTCATCGAGGCTGGCGCGTTCGAGGCCACGATCATGGACGAGGCGGCCGCCCGCGTCGCGGTGCGAACCAGTCCGACTATCCGAAAGCTCCGCGAACTACCCGAGGTACGGCAACTGGCGTGGGCCGTCCGCCCCGAAAACCCCGATCTGCGGTTCGCTCTCGACCGCTTCCTGACGGAGCGCCATACGGTCTACGACGGCGGTGCCGGACCCCGTGACTGGTCTGCAATCCGCGCTTCGGGCCATTTGCGGATGCTGACGCTCAGTTCACCGTCAACGTACTACTTGTGGCGTGGCGAACAACTCGGCTTCCAGTATGAGTTGGTGAGAATGTTCGCGAACGCCCACGGGCTGGACCTTTCCGTGGTTGTCGCCGGAGACCACACGGCACTGCTTGAGGAACTTCTCGCCGGGCGAGGAGACCTGGTCGCTGCCGAGTGGGTTGCCACCGCCAAGCGATCGGATCGGGGCGTGCTCTTCACACGTCCGTATCTCGAAACTTCCGAGACCTTCGTGTCCGCCCGAGAGCCGATCCGGACGCCGGCTGACCTAGCAGGCCGCACGGTGATTGTCCCCCGAGGTGCAGGTTACGCCACGGCGCTTTCCGGACTCGAGCGAACCTTCATCGTCGAGGAATCGGACCTGTCCAGCGAACGGATTCTGGAGGGAGTGGCAGGTGGCGCCTTGGACGTAACCTTGATCGAGCGCCACCGGGCGCAACTGGAGGCGGGCTTCGACCCGAGGCTGGTGTTGGGCTTCGCCCTCGACCCCCCGGTGCCGCTCGTGTGGGCGGTCGGCCCTGAAGGCCAGGAGTTGAAGCGGCATTTGGATGCCTTCCTGGACGCCGGCTACCGCGGGCGGGAGTTCAACCTTCTGTACAACAAATACTTTGCGGACCGGGGCGGTGCGCAGGATCAGCGCGAGCATCGCGTCACCGGACGCCAACTCTCGCAGTTCGATGGCTTGGTCCGGTCAATCGCCGAGCCAGCGGGCTTCGACTGGCGACTGATCGTAGCCCAGATGTACCAAGAGAGCGGGTTCGATCCCGGGGTCGTCAGTTTCGCTGGCGCGGTGGGCCTAACGCAGGTTTTGCCTCGCACGGCGGTTGATCTGGGAGTGGACCCGACGCAGCTCACGAACCCCCGGGTGGGGATTGAAGCCGGAGTGCGGTACCTCGCCTGGAGTCGTGAACGCTTCGCCAACCTTCCGCCGGGTGAACAACTCTGGTTTGCGCTGGCCGCCTATAACGCAGGTTACGGCCATGTCCGGGACGCGAGGCGTTTGGCTCGCTTGTTGGGGCTCGACCCGTCAACGTGGTTCGGCCACGTTGAGGAGGCGATGCTCAAGCTCAGCGAACCTCGGTATTCCAGTCGGTCCGCTTTCGGTTATGTGCGGGGCGCTGAGGTCAAGAAGTACGTGAGCGAGATCCGGGACCGGTACCGGGCGTACGTGCGCCACTACAGACGACTCGACGCCGATGACCGGTAACGGGTACCGGGGGCGCACTCAAGGGGGTCCGCCGCTGTCGCACTTACAACCCGTTGCAATCCAATGCGTTTACGGGTGACCGGGGCCAGCCCCGCGAGGCTGGCGGCCCGCGCGCCGGTGAGCGTGCCGAGTTCGGGCATCAGGACAACCAGGCCGGCCGCGGTGATGTCCGAGATGCCCGGGATGGACGTCAAGATCTCCGCCCGGCGCTGCAAGGTCTTCTCCTCCCCGAGCCGCTCCCGGATCTCGGCGTCGATGACCTCCAACTGCCGGTCGAGCTGCCCCAGCCGCTGCTTGTTGAGCCGCTTGCCCACGGGCGTGCGCAACTGCTTGCCGCGGTTGATGATCGCGACCCGATCCCGGCGCAGTCCGTCCCGGATCTGTTGGAGTTCCGCGAGAACCTGCTGCCCCTCCGACCGCGCCTCGGTCGGCCGCAGGTCCTCGACGGACGCCGCCATGGTGGCCAGCATCCGAGCGTCCAGAGCCTCGAACTGAGCTGGGCTTACGTAGCCCAGCGCCGAGTGCAATCTGCGAGTGTTGTAGGTGTCGATGAACCTCGGGAGGTCAGTGCAGACCTCCTCGAAGGTCTCGTAAGCCATCAGGTAGACCGCTTCGACCTTGAGCGTCTTGATGAGGTTCTCCGCCTGGGCGTTGTCATACGGATTGCCGCGCCGGCTCATGGAGCCGACCAGGCCGTTCGGCGAGCAGTCTCCGATAGGCCGTTGAGGCATATTGGCTCCCGCCGTCCGAATGGTGCACACACCCTTCGGGGGGTTGCCGCGATTCGATGGCGGCCTTCAGGGCCGCCACCGCGAACCGGGCGTCCAAGGAGCGGCTGATGGCCCAGCCCACGATCCGACGCGACCAGGCATCGATCACCAACGCGACGTAGACAAAGCCGCTGACCACGGCGACGCAGGTGATGTCGGCGACCCAGAGCTGGTTGGGACCGTAGGGCTCCATGCTTCGTGCGAGGTTGGGGAACACCGGCAGGTTGTGGCTGCTGTCCGTCGTGGCTACGAAGCGCGTAAGGCGCCGGGGCTGCAGGCCGTGTTCCCCCATCAGCCATCGGCCTGGGCGGGAGAGTTAGGATTCGCTTCTCGTTGCGTCACCGGTAGCGGGGGCCCGGGTCCGGCACTCCCCAATGTGTTGACCAAAATGGTCTTCCTGCCGTGACCCGGTGGCGCGGCAACCGACCTCCACGCGCACAAAGGTGTGACCCAAACGCGCCCTCGCCGCCACCGACGCGGGATCGAGTCGGAACCACCCACGGCCGTTCCAGGCGGTCGCCTGCGAATCGACGACCGCTCGGCGGTCTATCCGGGGAGCCCTGTTTCCCGGTCCGTGCCCAGGAACGCGGCCCGCTGCTCCGTCAGTTCGCGTCGCCGCTCGAACAGATCCGAACGCCGGTAGGCGGCCTCCACGCGGTCCCGGTTCACGTGGGCCAGCGCCAGTTCGCACACCTCGCGCGGCGCGTCGGTGCGCTCCGCCGCCCAGTCCCGGAAGCTCGACCGGAACCCGTGCGGCACCGCCCCGATCCCGAGGTCCCGGACCATCTTCGTGATCGTCGCGTCAGAGAGCCGCCGGCCACGGGGTGAGGGGAACACCAGCCCGGAGCGCCGTCCCTGACCGCGTCTTCGAGCCGATTTGAGGAGCGCAGCGGCGTTAGTCCCGCCGCCGGAACAGCAGCAGGGCGAACCCAACGAGGGCTGCGGCCATCAGGCAGATCGTCAGGAGGATCATGGGACGGGGGTCGGGGGGAACCGGAAGGAGTACGCACGACTGCAGTGGCGCTAGGTCCGGCCCGCGGCGCAGGCGGCTTGCGTCCCCCCAATGGTGAGCATCGTACCCGACCTCTGCCAGCACATCCGTGTTGGCATCGTCGGGCGTCGACCAGGATCACAACGCCCTCTCCGAGTGGCGGTCCGATGCCTCAGCCCGCATCGAGGACCGCACGGCGGCCCGATCCGTGACCGGCTGCCACCTCCACCCGCTCGGAGACGGGTTCTTTGCCTTCCCGCAGGGATCACTCGCGCCACAGGCGCGGGCTGGGAGCGACCCACGGCACGGGAGGGAAGAGTGTGACAAGCACTCTCCTCCGGGGCAGTTTTTCGACAGGAAAAGGTGGGTCGCTCCCAGCCCCGCTCCCTATGACCCCGAATTGCGGGGTCAGCGGGGCGAATTCCCGAGGGGGACAACGGGAATCGCGTTCACGGGATTGGCACAAGCAGTGGCAAAAAGGGGGGTCGGCTTAGTTGCGTACGAAACGTGCCCCCGACGGGGTCGAAGCCTCACCTCAGAGCCTGATGTTGGAGTTGTCCCGGGGCTCCGTGAAGTGGATCGCGTCCTGGTCGATCCGGGCCGCGAGCTGGAGCCGTCGGCGGAGCCGCGCCTCGTCCCGGTTCCCGATCTCGTCCGGGTCCCGATGCCGCCGCGCCTGGATCGCCTGCAGGAACGATCGTTCGTCCTCGTTCGAGCCAGCCCCGGCCAGCGTCCAGCCAGACAGGGGCTGCCCGTAGAGCGGCGAGCGGTCAGTAGGATTGGCGGTCGCTCCGCCGAGCACTGCGTTTGCCGCGTCTTGGACGCCGCGCGGCCACCGGTCGTCCGCCCTGGACGTTCCAATGGTCGAGCTTCGCCCGGACCACCACCGCGCAAGAGTCGAGGAATCCTTCCGGGTCGCGCCTTCTCTCGGCGGCCAGCAGCGAATTCGCCACCGCCGGATTCCCGTCCAACCAGTTCCAGGACACGACTGACTCACACGCCGCGCACACCAAACCCGCATCCCCCGGCTTCGGAACCCGCCAACGTCGCGGATGGCAGTCACGCAACACGTCCGCGCCGCCGGGGCTGGTCCAGCATCATCCGGGGGGGTCTGGGAGGGTGCCGGTCCGCGGCCGGATTCGAGGGTGCGACGACCGGGACCGGGTGCGTGTCCATCCAGTCGAAAGGCAGGTGACGGAGTTCATCGGCGATCTGCCGCAGGAGGTCCGGAGGTGCCAGCCGGAGAGAGTTGTTTACGGCGGCCCTGGCGGCCCGGCATCGCGCGGATTTGCTTATTGATCACTGGGGAACTCACTTTCGCCGCCTCAGGTGCTCCGCGACCTGGATTCTCTGGTGTGGCGGGCGGTGTGGCACGGGCGCGAGGATGGTCGAAGCGGCTCAACGGCAGAGGGTTGCGGGGAAGGCGTTTCTCAGGATTGAAACCGAAGCAGCGGGCGGGTTTGACCGGCCCGCCGATGAGAGAACCGTGTTCGCCGAGGCCCTCAGCTCTCGGATCGCCGCCCCGGAGCAGACATTCCTCGACCTCCTGGCGCTCCGCGGACGCCCAGAGCTCTTCAGGAGTTGATTCGTGTTCCGGGTCATCGGGCGGAGGATGGAAGTAGAAGTGACGGATCTTCACGACATCGAGCATGGGTTGTGTGCCCTCTGCGTTCCCAGGGGGTGTCGGTTCGGAACGATCGGGACGGCATCCTGGAACGGAATGCGTCCGTGATGATCTCATCGGTGATGCGGACAGCGTTGGGGCGGCACGCCGGCTGACCGGTCTGATGAGTGGCGGGCCATGGTTTGCCAGCCCGCAGTCGGGCAACGAACGCAACTGCGCCGTGTTGTGATCAAACCTGATCGTCCGGCGGAACTCCGAAGAGATTGATCCAGGCGATCACGTCCTGCCGGAACGTGCGCGAGAGATGGATGGCGCGGGCGACATCGTGGGCGGACATGCCTCCGTGCCAGAGAAGCCCGGGCAGGTCCCAGGGATGGATACACGCGAAGACGTGCCTCACCTGGTCACTCTCAACAGGCGTCATGTGTGCGGAACGGAAGATCCGGGCGAGTTCGACGCCGGTTGGGCGGTCCGGGTAACCGGCCAGGTGGCCACCGGAAAGATGGGAGAAGAAGGCGCGCACCTGCTCCGGGGGAGTGGGGGGCGCCGAAAGGGCCTTCGGGTGCTCGAACCACGCGAGCGGCAGGGGATTTCGGTGAGGGACCGCGAACTCGGGGTCCACGGAGTAATGACGAGGCGGCTTTCCCGGCCCTCCAATGAGAGCGCCGTGCACGCCGAGCGCCCATTCGCTCGGGTCTCCTCCGCTCAGGATGCAGTTCTCAACATCGCGCAGCTCGGTGCGGGCGTAAAGCTCCTCGCGGGAGGGGAAGTGTTCCCCTGTGCTGGTCTGCGGGTTGGAAAAGAAGTGGCGAATCTTCGGAAGATCGAGCATTTGAGATCAGGCGCCGTCAGTAGCTCCCAACTGATGTCGTGGCGGCGGTGACGATCCGGCGTTCTGGACAGGATCTCGCGCAAGACTTGGTCGGCCACGAACGGCGCGGGGTCTTTGGCCTCTGCAGTGTAGGCGGGCCGGATGAGGGCGCGCTGGTTGGCTCTTTGTGTCCAGCCTTCCCCGAGGCTCGTGAGTTCGTGCTTGAGCTGCCGGAGCTCCGAGACGTCGATGTTCTTCATTGCGGCTTTGACCGCGGCAGGGTCGTGGTGCCTCGCGACGGCGAAGTCGTAGAGGTCCCGTGCCGGCAGCCTCCTGGAGTCAAGCATCTGCCCCCAGAGCTTCTTGGCCAGGATCTCGGCGTTGGCTGCCAGCGGCACGCGCGTGCCCCGGACCGTATCCTCGGATCTGGGGTTGTCCGTTTGTGGAAGGCTGGTGAAGAGGGTGACCTCCCGTCCGCCGTGCAGCACGATCTTGGTGTTCCAGCGGAGGACGGTAAGGACTTCGGTTGGACCGGCACGCTGGATGATCGCGCGCACGAACGCGTCGCGGTACTCCCAGAGGTGGACGTATGACTCTTGGTCGGTGAAGGGGTCCAGGTCCGTGCTGTGGCGGTGCGCCCAGCGGGCGGCCAGGGCGGTCCAGCCGCCGAGACGCATGCGGCCTTCCCCGCCCAAGTGCTCCCCGCATGATCGACGGGAAGCTCAGGTTCGGCAAGATCATCTGGCGCACGCAA
>JAPPGX010000085.1 GCA_028877265.1 Acidobacteriota bacterium | reverse complement strand
CGTCCGTCGCGGGGACTGCGGCGCGACCCTTCGCGATTGCGCTCCCTGACCCTCGGCGCGGCCCTGCTTGCCGTGCCGCTGCCGGGCGCGTTCGCGCCTGCGGCCCTGGCCCAGTCCCAACCGACCTTTATTGTCGTCGCTGGTCTCAGGATGATGGAAGGGAGACCTGGTCACACATGCTCCGTCGTAGAAAGGTCGGGCATGACGCTGGGTTCACCGGTGACCGTCAATCTCCGCATCAGCCAGACCGGCGACTTCCTGGCTCCCGGCGAAACCGGTGACAAGACGTTGGTGATGAACGCGGGGGACAATCATGACAGTTACGTTTTCAACGTGGACAACGACGCCGTGGACGAGCTGGACGGCACGGTCACTTGCACGCTTCTGCCCGGCGATGGTTATGCGATCGACAGCACCCTGGGGAGCAACACGCAACCGATCAGGGACGACGACCCCACGATCGTCACGCTCTCCCGGGTTGGCAGCGGCGCGACGAGCGAGGGCGGCAGCGTGGAGTTCACGGTGACGCTGAGCCGCGAACTGGTGGCGGGCGAGATCATCGACGTGCCGCTGGATGTTTCCGGCGGGCGCCCGACCCGGGGCGGGGGCGACTGGCGCCTTGCCAAGTACAACGGGCGGGGCTTCAACACCGGCGTGAGGCTTCGGCCCGAGACCTGGCAGATCGTGAGCTTCGACGGGGCGGGCGCGCGGGCGGCGAGGCTTGTTCTGATGCCGCTGCACGACGCCGAGACGGAGGGCACGGTGACCTACACGGTCGCGCTCGAATCGGACACCGTTTTCGACCGCGGCAGCTTGCGCACCAACGTCGGCGGCGGCGCGGACCCGCATGCATCGCAGAACAGCTTCAGCGTGCCGGTAAACGACGTCGCAGCCCCGACGCGGTGTACGTCCTCGACGAACCATCCGCTTCCCGGCTGCGTGTGGATCACGGGCGGCAGTGCGGTGCGCGAGGGCGGCAACGTGACCTTCACGGTGCATGCGGACCCGCCGCCGCCGGACGATCTGGACGTGACCTTCGCGGTGTTCGACGCGCCGGACCTCAGTGACTACCTCAGGGGGAGCGACGAGGGCCGCGTGACGCTGACGATCCCGAAGGGCCAGACCTCGGCGACCTGGACCGTTGCGACCATGGACGACGGCACGAACGAGGAGCACGGCGAGGTGCGTGCGGAGATGCGGTACAAGGCGCTGCACCCCGGGGGGCCGGACCGCAAGATTCCCAACGAAGCCGATTTCTACTACGGGACCCGCAATCCGCGCATCGCCTGGGTGACGGTGCTGGACAACGACCCGCCGCCGCTGCCGTTCGTTCCGCCGAAGATATCGATCGAGGTGCTGCCCGTGAGCGGGAGCGTTGCCAAGGGCGCGTGGGCGACTTTCTGCACCACCGTCGACGACTTCTTCGAGCACACCCCGCGCAACAACGAACTCGGGTGGTTCCATGTGAATGTGGAGGTCAGGACCGAGGCGGGCGTCTGGGTCAGGGGATCGGCCCAGCAGTTCCGCACCGGCGATACGGGGCGGTTGTGCTCGAGGATCGACACCGCCCCGTGGGCGGGCCAGACGCTGATCGCCCGGGTGCTTCCGGCGCCGTACCAGGTGGTGCTTAACGCCCGCAGGGTCACGCCCTACGTTCTGGGGGCGAGCCCGACCGCGACGCTGACGGTGGGGGCTTCGCCGGCGGGGGTGTCCTTCGCGAACGGAAAGCGGTTGGTGGCGGAGCGCTTCAAGGGGACGGTGAACCTGAACGTGGACATCGTTCCGGCGGCGTCGAGTCCCTTCACCCTGAACTTCGCCCTGGAAGGCACGGCGACGCCGGGCGCCGACTACGCCATTCCGGGCGTGACCGGCAGCAGCGGCACGGTCGCGGTGCCCGCCGGCGCCGCCCGCGTGAAGATTCCGGTGACGATGATCGACGACACGATCGAGGACGACGGCGAGACGATCATCGTCCGCCTGCGGCCGAGCGGGGCGTATCAGCCGGCCGCGCCCGACAGCGTGACGGTGACGATCCGCAACGAGGATCCCGACCCGCTCGTGACGGTCACGGCGGGGAGCGCGGTGACGGAGGGCGGCGACGCGGTGTTCACGCTGACGGCGA
>JAPPGX010000003.1 GCA_028877265.1 Acidobacteriota bacterium | reverse complement strand
CGCGTGCCGGCCTGGAGGCCGGCGTTCCCGAGGAGTCTGAGCCGCATTCTGCGGCCGAGACTCCTAGGGGAGCGTCGGCGGTTCGAAGATCTGGGGGCCGCCGTTGCAGTCAAGGGTATGCAGGAAGGCCACCAGGTCGGCGATCTGCTCGTCGGATAGCTGCCGGTCCATGAGTTCGTCCGTGTCCAGATAGGGGTTGGCCAGTCCACCGCTCGCCATCAGCCGGACGGCTTCCTCCAGCGTTGCCACGCTGCCGTCGTGAAAGTACGGCGCACTCTTCGAGATGTCGCGCAGGGTAGGGGTCTTGAAGGCTCCCTGGCACGGTTCGTCCTCGGTAGTGCTGCAGACGTCCTCTTCCGTCACCCGGGCTCGTCCGAGATCCGGCTCGTCGGCGTCCATCCCGATCCCCACGTTGTGGAACTTCATGTCGGTGAAGAGCACGCCGCTGTGACAGGTGGCGCAGCCGGCGCCGGCGGTGAAAAGCTCCGCTCCGCGCATGGCCTCCTCCGACATGGCGCTCGCGTCGCCGCGCCGCCAGTCGTCATAGGCGGTGTCGCCGCAATAGAACGCGTCCCGCTCGAAGGCGGCGATCGCCTGCACCACGTTGTCGGGGGTGGCGGCTCCCCCGAAGACCGCTTCGAACTGCTCCGCGTAGCCGGGAATGGCGTTCAGCTCGGCGACCACCGCATCGGCGTCGGCCCCCATGTTGCCGCCCGTCCAGGCCGCGCGCGCCTGGGCCTCGAGCGAGCCGCTGCGGCCGTCCCAGTAGAACTGGGTGTGGTACGCGATGTTCCAGAGCGTGGGGCTCGACCGCGTCAGCACCCGGCCGAGGGCGCCTTCCGCGACCGGCTTGCCGTCGGTGAGGCCGTTCTCGACCAGGTGACAGGTGTAGCAGGAGCGGGTGCCGTCCGCGGAAAGGCGGGTGTCGAAGTAGAGCTGTTTCCCGAGGGCGACCTTTTCGGGAGTCTGGGGATTGTC
Organism: Acidobacteriota bacterium; assembly: GCA_028877265.1. Lineage (GTDB taxonomy): Bacteria > Acidobacteriota > Vicinamibacteria > Marinacidobacterales > Marinacidobacteraceae > Marinacidobacterium. The sequence continues at coordinate 22,373 of JAPPGX010000003.1, read as the reverse complement.
CGGGGGAATGACGGGGCTCTCGAAGTCCGCGGGTGGCCCGGGCACGAAGGCCGGCGGAGGCATGTCTTCGGCAGGCTCCTCGGCGGCCGGCGCGCAGGCGAGCGCGGCGGCGAAGGCAGCGAAAGCAAGGAAAAGTGAGAAGACCCGCATGGCTGTACCCCGCTTCGGAAACGCCAGAAATGGGAGGCCCGATGGTACCAGCCGGTCAGCGCGGTTCCCCGATCGTCTTGCCACCGGCGGGACGGACGGATCCGGCGGTGGACGGCGGGCGAGAAGGACCATCCGCCCGTAGGACGCGATAGGCTCCGGCGACGTGTCTCGCCGAGGAATTCTGGCCGCCGCCTTCGTCCTCGCCGCCTCGGTCCTGTTCGGAGGAACGCTGCTCGTCCGCCATCTGCCCCCTGCGCTGCAGGCCACCCCGCGGCAGATCCGCGAGATGCTGGCCGAGGCGATGCGGGAGGACCTGGGAGGCCCGCGCTTCGGACGGCCGCCCGCCCATGACTTCTATTTCACGCGGGCCGCCTACACGAGCTATGGCTGGCGCGGCTGGAGCGTGGACTACCCCAAGGCGGACGTGCAGTTCCTGATCGGACTGCGGCGGATCACGAACCTCAACTCCTACGCGAACGAGAACAGCGTCCTGCTCACGGATCCCGACCTCGGGAGGTACCCCTTCCTCTACACCGTCGAGGTCGGACACATGGCCATGACCGAAGAAGAGGTTCTCGCCCTCAGGCGTTACCTCTATCAGGGAGGTTTCCTGGTCGTGGATGACTTTTGGGGAACCGCCGAGTGGGTGAATTTCGCGCACGAAATGGGCCGGGTCCTCCCCGGCCGGCCGATCGAGGACATCCCGCTGGACCACCCCGTGTTTCGCGCCTTCTTCGAGGTGGACGAGATCGTCCAGGTGCCCAACGTGGGCCAGGGGATGCGCGGCGGGCCGACGTGGGAGCGCGACGGCTACCACCCGGTGGTGCGCGGGATCTTCGACGACGAGGGGCGCCTGATGGTCCTCGTGAACTGGAACACCGACCTGGGCGACGCCTGGGAGTGGGCCGAGAACCCGTACTACCCGCTCCACTTCTCCAACTACGCCTACGCGATGGGAATCAACTTCATCATCTACGCGATGGCGCACTGATTCCGACCCCTCCCGTCTCCCGTGTTCCTCTCCGCTTTCGAATGGCTGCTGGGCAGTCCTCCGGTCGCGTTCGAGCGGGGACAGATCGAACTGCTCGTTCCCTGGGGCGTCTTCTGGATCGCGGCCGCGGTGGCCGGGGCGCTGGTCTTCGCCCTGCTCGGCTACCGGCGGCTGGGAAGGCGGCTCGGCAGGAGGGGCCGCCTCCTGCTCGGCGCCGCCCGGTTCGCCGCCATCGCCCTCGTGTTGCTCTGCCTGCTTCGCCCACAGCTGGTGCTCTCGCTGGTCGTGCCGCAGGAGAACGTCGTCGGGGTGCTCCTCGATGACTCACGAAGCATGCAGATTGCCGATGGGGAGGAGGGCCGTCCGCGGAGCGAGGCGCTGCTCGCGGCCTTTCCCGACGAGGCGGCGGCCGGCCACGGGGAGGCCCCGCTCGGCGACCTCCTCCGGGAGAAGTTCGTAACCCGGCTCTTCCGGTTCTCGGACGATACCCGGCGGGTGGCGCGGGCCTCGGAACTCGGGTTCACCGGAGCGCGCACGGACCTGCTCGGCAGCCTCACCCGGGTGGCCGACGAACTCGCGTCGCTGCCGGTGGCCGGGATCGTGCTGGTGAGCGACGGCGCGGACACCGTGGCCGGAGGACGGGAGGACGACCTCGACCAGACGCTCCTCGACCTGAGGACCCGCGGGATTCGGGTCTACCCCGTGGCGGTCGGCCGCCCCGAGTTCGAGGCCGACCTGGAGCTGGGAACTCCGGATGTGCCCGCGCGCGTCCTCCGCGGTTCGCTGCTCGAGATCCGGCTGCCGCTCCGCGCCACGGGACTCGCAGGGCGAACGGCGCGCGTGGAGGTCCTCGACGAAGGGCGCATCATCGCCACGGAAACGGTCCGGCTGGCGAGTGACTCGGTCGAGACCACGGTGACCCTGCTGGCGCCCGCGGAGGAGCCCGGGGCGCGGCGGCTGCGGTTCCGGGTCGCCCCGTTCTCCGGGGAAGTCCTGACCCGCAACAACGAGCAGAGTGTGTTGACGGAAGTGGATGACCGGCCGCTCCGGCTGCTCTATTTCGAAGGACAGCCGCGCTGGGAGTTGAAGTTCCTGCGGCGGGCCGTCGCGGGCGACCCGGAGTTGCACGTTTCCTGCCTGATCCGCACTGCCGAGGGGAAGTTCTACCGGGTGGACGTCGCGGATGCGGGGGAACTGGCCGGAGGTTTTCCGGACACCCGCGAAGAACTCTTCGCCTACGACGGGGTGCTCCTCGGCAGCGTGGAGGCCAGTTTCTTCAGCCAGGGCCAGCTCAACATGCTCCGGGACTTCGTGAGCCAGCGGGGGGGCGGCCTTCTGACCCTCGGCGGAACGAGTTCTTTCAGCGAGGGCGGTTACCGCGATACGCCGCTGGCGGAAGTCCTGCCGCTCACGCTTCCCGCAGTCGCGACAACCCCCGCGGGCGCCGGGGACCCACCGGTCCCGGCCGCCTTCCGGGAGCTGCGGGTCCTCCCGACCCGAGCCGGTTCGCTCCACCCGGTGGCGCGGCTCGATCCGGATCCGCTTGTCAACGAGGACCGGTACCGCAACCTGCCCCCGCTCTCGGGCGTCAACCGGTCGGGTCAACCGAAACCGGGAGCGACGGTGCTCCTCGAGGGCCTCGGTCCGACGGAGGAACCCGAGCCGGTGCTGCTGGTCCAGCGATTCGGGCGCGGACGCTCCGCGAGCCTGACGGTTCAGGACCTCTGGGTGTGGCAGATGGACGCGAGCGTTCCCCTCGAGGACGAGACCCACGAGGTGCTGTCGCGGCGGCTCCTCCGATGGCTTGCCTCCGACGCGCCCAGGCGTCTCGAAGTCTCCGCTTCGCCGGCCAAGTCCCTGGTCGGCGAACGGGTCACGCTGCGGGCCCGGGTCGAGGATGAACGCTTCCTCGCCGTGAACGACGCTCTCGTCGAGGCCGAGGTGACCGGGCCCGACGGCGTCATCTCCGGGGTTCCGCTGCGCTGGACGGGACAGGGCGACGGTGAGTACTCGGGCATTTACGTCCCCGGGGGGCCGGGCACCCATCAAGTGGAAATCCGGGCTGCCGGGGCCGGCCTCCAGGAGGGTTCGGAAGCTCCCCGGGCGGCAACCCTCTTCGAGGCCGGGGTTGTGGATGACGAGTTCTTCGACGCCGAAGCGGATCCCGGTTTGCTCGCCCGCATCGCGGAGGCCACCGGCGGCCGGCTGTTCGAGCCGGACGAGGCCGAGGCGCTGCTGACCGATCTGAGCCTTGCGGAATCGGGGACCACCGTCGTCGAGCGGCGGGAGCTCTGGAACGTACCGGCGGTGTTCCTGTTGCTGTTCGGGCTGCTGGCTGCCGACTGGGGCGTTCGGCACGCGCGGGGTCTTCCGTGAGCGAGGAGCGTCCGCGTCGCGTCGGGGCCGCTTTCCTCTGCGCTCTCGCCTTGGCGACAGTCCATGCGGGAGCGGTGCGGAGCGGCGGGGAGCAGGTCTCCGCGCTGGTCATCGTCGCGGGCGTCGGCGGCAGTCCCGAGCACCGGGAGCGTTTCTCCGGATGGGCGCGGGACCTCTGCGCCGCCGCGCTGCGGACGCCGGCTCCGAGCCGGGTTCGCGTGCTCGTGGAGCGCCTTCCGGAAGGCGACGAACCGGATGAACCGTGTGCTCCCGTCGCCCGGAGCACCCGGGAGGACCTCGCCCGCGAGATCGAGACAGCACGGGGCCCGGGAGGGCCCGAGGGCGGCCTGATGCTGGTGCTGATCGGCCACGGGAGCGCGGGCGGGAGCCCGCGGTTCCAGCTCCCCGGACCCGACCTGTCCCCGGAGCGGCTCGGCGAGATGTTGAACGGCTTCGGATCGGGCCCGGTCACCGTCGCGCACCTCGGAAGCGCCGCCGGCGCCTTCGTGCCGGCGCTCGCCGGACCCGGACGGGTGGTGCTCGCGGCGACGCGCGCGGGTGAGACCAACGAGACGCGTTTCCCGCGGCATTTCATCGCGGCGCTGGCCGGTGACGAAGGCGACCGGAACAAGGACGGGCGCGTCTCGGCGCTGGAGGCCTTCGATTTCGCCCGGCGCGGGGTGGAACGCGAATACGAGCAGGAGGGTCTGCTGCGGACCGAGCACGCGCTGCTGGACGACAACGGCGACGGGGTCGGCAGCCTCGAACCGGAGATGGCGCCGGGGATGGACGGGGTGCTGGCCGGCCGGCGGACACTCCTCGTCCGGACCCTGGAAGCCGTCGCGGATACGTCGGCGGATACGCCGGAGATCCGCCGCCTGATCGCCGAACGGGACGGGCTCGCCTCCCGCGTGGATGCCCTCCGGGAGGCGCGGGAAGGCATGGAAGAGGAGACGTACCTGGCTGAACTGGAAACGCTCCTCCTGCAGATCGCCGAACTTGCGGAACGGATCGCCGCGCTCCGGGAGAAGACGGAATGAGCGGCAGGCGGCGCGGCCCCGCGCGGGTGGCGGCGGCAGTTGCAGTGCTGACGCCGCTCCTCGTGAGCCTTCCGGCCGCAGCGTGGTCGCTGTCGCCAGCCGGATTTCGACAACAGGTCGAGGACTCCGGCTCGAACGGGTGGCCGGGGGGGCCGGACATCGCCGCGGCCGCGCTGCGCGGGGGCAGCTATGAGGAGGCCGAGGACGCCTATCGGGCGGCGCTCGCCGAACCGGGAGCCCGGCTGGGACTGGCCGAGACGCTGCGGCTGACCGGCCGCTACCGCGAGGCTCTCGACGCTCTGGAGCGAGGAGCCGAGGACGGACCGCCGCCGGAACTTCTCGCGCGGGCCGAGATCCATCTCGAGATCGGGGAAGCGGAAGCGGCGGAGAAGCTGCTGCGCCACCACATCGAACGGGTGGGTCCGGCGTCCGACGGGAGTTCCCTCGAGGCGGAAACGCTTCTCGGCCTCCTTGAGCTTCGCCGCGGGAAACGAGAGGCGGGCCTCGCCCGGCTGGACGGGGTCATCGACGCCTACAACACCCTCCCGGGAGGGGTGTTCCGCGCCCGCGAACTCGCGGCGGTAGGGAGGGCCGCCGCCGCACTCGGGTTTCAGAGCCCGGGACTGTTCCGGGACGCGCTGCGGGTCTTCGACGAGGCGGCGCTGCTGGACCCGGGCGATCCGCTGCCCTCGCTGCTGGCGGCGGAACTCCTGCTCGACAAGTTCAATACCGCCGAGGCCGCGGAGAGCATCACGGCGGTGCTCCGGAACAATCCCCGGCATCCCGGGGGTCTCTTCCTGACCGCCCGGCTCCAGGACCGTCCGGCCGCTGCCCTGGCTGACGGAGGCGAGCCGATCGACGCGCTGGCCCAGGCTCTGGCCGTCAATCCGAGCTTTCCACCGGCGCGGGCGCTCCAAATCCAGCGGCTGCTGGAACAGGACCGCCACGAGGAGGCGGAGCGCCGCGCGGTCGCCGCGGTGGAGGCGTTGCCGGACGCCCCCGAGACCCTTGCGGCCCTGGCGGCGGTCCGTCTGCTCGGTGGCGAAGAGCCGGAGCTATTCGAGTTGGAGGCCGCCTACCTGCGCAACTGGGCGGGGGATCCGCTCCTCGAGCTGGCCCTTGCCTCCGCTGCCGAGCGGCGCCGCTGGTACCGGGAGGCCGCCGCGCGGAGCCGGGCGGCGCTCCGGCGGAGCCCGGACTCGGCCGCGGCCTTCCGGATGCTGGGCCTCAATCTGCTCCGGCTCGGAGACATCGACGAGGGCCGGAGGGTGCTGGAAGACGCCTTCAGCCGCGATCCGTTCGATGCCTTGGTGAAGAACACCCTCGATCTGCTGGATGAACTGGACGGATTCGCCAGAGTCAGCTCGCCGCCCTTCGAGTTCGTTCTCCCCGCCGCCGAAGCGGAGGTCCTCCGTCCCTACGTGGAAGCGCTCTCGCGGGAAGCGGTGGACTCTTTCCGCAACCGGTACGGATACGAACCTCCCCAAACCCTCCGCATCGAGATCTACGACCGCTCGGCCGACTTCTCCGTACGGACGGTGGGCATCCCGGGGATCGGCGCCCACGGTGTCTGTTTCGGGAACGTGATCGCCCTTGAATCCCCTTCGGCGCGGGAGATCGGGACGTACCACTGGGCCTCCACCCTCTGGCACGAACTGGCGCACGCGGCGGCCATGGGCCTTACCGACAACCGCGTCCCGCGCTGGTTCACGGAGGGGCTCAGTCTGCTCGAAGAGCGCTGGCGCTTCGGCGACGGGGCCAGCCTTCCGTTCTACATGGCGCTCCGGGACGAGCGGCTCCTCGACATTCCCCACCTGGACGACGGGTTCGTCCGGCCGGCCTGGCCGGGCCAGGTGGGTGTTTCCTACTTCCACGCCTCGCTCGTCCTCGAGCACGTGGAGCGGGAGCATGGGTTTGCCGCCATCCTCGAGATGCTGGAGGGCTACCGGCAGGGGATGGACACGCCGCGGGTCATCGAAGAGATCCTGGGGATCACGCCGGCGGCGCTGGACGATGCGGTGGACACGGTGCTGGAAGCCCGTTTCGGGGACACGGCGCGCGGACTGAAGGAGTCAGGCCCCGAAGGGCAGGGGGCGGCGGTCCAGCCGCCGCCGGTTCCCGATCGGGGAATCGACACGCTCCTGGCCCGGGCCGATGCGGCGCCGGCGAACTTCGTGCTCCAGATCCGGGCCGGGATCGCACTCCACGAAGCCGGACGGAACGCCGACGCCATCGAACGTTTCGAGCGCGCCGCCGAGGCCGCCCCGGAGTACGGTGGCGCGGACGGGCCCTACGGCTATCTTTCCCGCCTGTACGCCGAGGCGGACGAACCCGACCAGGCGCGGCTTTCCCTCCACGACCACCTGAAGCGATTCCCGGCGGCATACGATGAGTGGCTCCGACTGGCCGCCATCTATGTCGAAAACGGGAAGCCCCGGGAAGCGGGAGCCGCGTTGACATCCGCCATCGAGGCGTATCCCATGCTTCCCGAGCCGCACCAACGTCTCGCCGAGGCCGCGGCAGCGCAGGGACTCGCCGAACTGGAGGTGCGGGAGCGGCAGGCGGTGCTGGCCAGCGGAGCGCCCGACCGCGCCGGCGCCCTCTACTCGCTGGCCCTCGCCCACTTCCGGGCCGGGGACCGGGCCGCGGCGCGGCGCCGGGTGCTCGAGGCGCTCGAGATCGCCCCCACCTTCGACCCCGCGCTCCGGCTGCTGTTGGACCTCCGGAGAGAAGGCTGAATGTCGCGGTCGCCGCGAGGCTGGAAGACGGTGGCGCGGATCAGCGCCGCCGGTGCTCTGGTGAGCGCGTTGGGAGCGGGCCTGTTCGCGGCCGGGCGGCTCGAGAGCGGGTCGGCGGATCCCCCGGGGACCCGGGACCGGTTCGAACTCACCGCGACCTTCCGCCCCGACCCGAACGCCGTTGAGCTCCCCCTCGACTACGACAACTACGCCTACAGTGACCGCTTCACGTTCGCCCGGATCCGGTTCGAGCCCCCGCGGTACCGCCGGGGGCCGTTCTACTGGGGACTCGACCTGAAGTGGAATCACGACTATCCCTGGGGCGAGGAGAACTTCACCCGCATCCTGGGGGAATACACCTCGCTCACTCTCAACGAGGGCGGTGGCGACATCTACTCACTCAACGAGGCGGCCCTCTTCAAGCGGCCCTTCGCCTACCTGTGCGAGGTCGGGTTCTGGGACCCGAGTGATCAGGAAGCCGAGAACCTGCGGGCCTGGCTCCTCAAGGGCGGGTTCCTGGTGGTGGACGACTTCGTGCAGTCCCGCGCGCTCGAGAACTTCCTCTTCCAGATGGAGCGCGTCCTTCCCGGCTACACGGCGGTGGAGCTCGACGTTTCGCACCCCGTCTTCGATTCCTTCTTCCACATCGAAACGCTCGACTTCGAGCACATCGGGCGTCCGGACCTTGTTCCCGTGTACTACGGATTCTTCGAGAACAACGATCCCGACCAGCGCCTGATGGTGATCGCCAACTACAACCACGACATCGGCGACTACTGGGAGTGGTCGGGCAACGCCTACTGGCCGGTGGACCTCACCAACGAGGCGTTCAAGCTCGGCGTGAACTACGTGATTTACGGAATGATCCACTGACCACGCGAGCGTGGTCGAAACGGAGGAGCTCTTGTCAGATCAGGACCTGAACACAGGGGGTGGCGCAGCCGCGGTCGCCGAACCGCCGGAGCTTTCCGACGGCGATCTCGCCGGGCGGATGCGGGAGGCCGCCGAGCGCATCACCGGCGAGATCCACAAGCGGATCATCGGCCAGGAACAGGCGGTGGAGGAGGTGTTGATCAGCCTCTTCGTCGGCGGCAACAGCATCATCACCGGCGTTCCCGGCCTCGCCAAGACGATGATCGTCCAGACCCTGTCGGAGGTCCTCGCGCTGCGCTTCCAGCGGATCCAGTTCACCCCGGACCTGATGCCCTCGGACATCACCGGGACGGACATCATCCAGGAGAACCCGGAGACCGGGAAGCGCAACCTGGTGTTCGTCCCCGGCCCGGTGTTCGCCAACATCGTGCTGGCTGACGAGATCAACCGCACGCCGCCGAAGACCCAGTCGGCCCTGCTGGAGGCGATGCAGGAGCACCAGGTGACCGTCCAGGGCCGGACCTATCCGCTGCCCGAGCCCTACTTCGTCTTCGCCACCCAGAATCCGATCGAGCTCGAGGGCACCTACCCGCTTCCGGAGGCGCAGCTCGACCGCTTCCTGTTCAACATCATCATCGACTATCTGCCGGTGGACCAGGAGCGCGAGGTCGTTCGCTCGACGACTTCGGACCGCGATCCACAACTGGACAACGTCCTTTCGGGAGAGGAACTCCTCGAGTTCCAGCGGCTGGTCCGCCGGGTGCCGGTTTCCGAGCCGGTGCTGGCGTACGCCGTCGAGCTGGCGCGGCGCAGCCGCCCCGGCGAGGCTGGCGCGCCGGACTTCGTGAACGAGCAGGTCCAGTACGGCGCCAGCGTGCGCGCCGCGCAGTTCTCGGTGCTCGGTGGAAAGGCCCGGGCTCTGATGCACGGCCGTCATCACGTGGCGATCGAGGACGTGCAGGCGCTGGCGCTGCCCATCTTCCGGCACCGGGTGCTGCCCAACTTCCAGGCGCAGTCGGAAAAAGTGGACTCGGAGGCCATCGTGCGGCGGCTGATCGAGGAAGTCCCGGTGCCCGCCTCGCGGATGTAGAAGAGCCTTCCGGACCCCATCGATGCCGGCCGCCCAAACGAGATTCATCGATCCCGTGGCGCTCGCCCGGGTCTCGAACCTGTCGCTCGTGGCGAAGATGGTCGTGCAGGGGTTCATCAGCGGATTGCACCGTTCGACCTTCCTGGGGCGCTCCATCGATTTCGCGGAGCACCGGCCCTACATGCCCGGCGACGACATCCGGAGACTCGACTGGCGGCTCTTCGCGCGCTCCGACCGCTTTCACGTAAAGGAGTTCGAAGCCGACACGAACGCCAATTTCGTCGTCGCCGTCGATGTCTCCCGCTCCATGGATTTCGGCTGGCGGGGCATCCGGAAGCTGGACTACGCGCGTTTCCTGGCCGGCAGCCTGGCCGCGTTCTCCCGCTCCCAGCGGGACCGCGTGGGGCTCGGGATCTTCGACCACGAACTGCGAGAGTTCGTCCCGCCGTCGGCCAGGCACCTGGAGACCGTGCTCCAGCACCTGGCCCGGGCCAACCCGCGACCGGAGCCGGACACGCGCCGAAGGAACGCCGCGGCCTCCGACCTGGGACCGCCGCTCGCCCAACTCGGGGCGGCGCTCGGACGGCGCGGACTCGTGGCGGTGGTGTCGGACTTCTACGAGCCGCCCGAGCAGGTCCTGGCGGCGTTTGACCGGCTGCGGGTGACCGGACACGACATCATGGCGTTCCACGTCCTCGACCCCGCGGAGTTGGACCTCGATCTCGGGGGCGTCCCCGGTTTCGAGGAAACGGGCACGCGGTTCCGCGATCTGGAGTCGGGCGCCCTGCTCGACCTTTCACCCACCCGGGCCCGGGAGCGCTACCGGGAGGCGATGGCGGAGCACACCCGGGCGCTCCGCGCGGGGTTGGTCCGCCGCGAGGTGGACTACGTCCTGACCGACACGAGCACCCCGCTCGATTTCGCATTGTTCCGCTACCTGAGCGAGCGGGAAGGGCGCCGGCGCCGGCGATGAGTTTCCTGGCCCCGCTGTTCCTGCTCGGCAGCCTCCTGGTCGCGGTTCCCATCGTCCTGCATCTCACCCGCCGGCGGCGCGAGCCGGTCCCGTTCCCCTCGTTCCTGCTGCTCCAGCTGACGAGCGCGACGGCTCGCTTCAAGCGGCGCCGCTTTCGGAACATTCCCCTGCTGATCCTCCGCTGCCTGGCGCTGCTGCTGCTCGCCGCCGCGTTCGCGGAGCCGGTGCTGCGCGGAGCCGCGCTCGCGGGTGGGGAAGGGGCGGCGCTCGATCGAGCCGTGCTCGTGGATCGATCCCTCAGCATGACGGTGGGGAACCGGATGGCGGCCGCCCGGGAGGCGGCGCAGGCGGAACTGAGCGGGCTGGGCCGGGACGATCGGGCCATCGTGGTCGCCTTCGACGGACGGGCGGCGGCGCTCACCGAGCTGACCGGTGACCGGGGAACCCTGGCGCCGGCGGTGGCCAACCTGACGGCGGGGGGCGGCGGAACGAGCTACACCCCCGCGCTCGGCCTTGCCGGCCGCCTGCTGCCCGCGTCCCCGGGAAGGCGCCGGGAGGTGGTGCTGATCTCCGACCTCCAGCGGAGCGGCTTCGAAGAGGGTCGGCCGCAACCCAGCCTGCCGCCGGGGGTCGAGCTCCGGGTGCGGGCGGTGAGCGCGGCCCCCCCGGCCAACGCCTGGATCGCGGATGTGACGGTGGTGTCCGAGGGTCGGGAGCAGCTCGTGGTGAGCGCTGACGTGGGCTTTGCGCCTTCTCCGGCGAACCCGGAATGGAGCGGCGAGATCGAGCTCCTTCTTTCCGGCCGCAGCGTGGACCGGACGGGAGTGACGGCCGCCGCCGACCGGATGACGACGGCCCGGTTCACCCCGATCCTGCGGCCGAGTGAACCGCTCGCCGCCGAAGTGCGGCTTCCTGAAGACGGCTTCCCGGGTGACAACAGCTTCCACCTGGTGATCCATCCGGAGGCGGCGATCCGGGTCGCCGACCTGGGCGGCAATCCGCCCTCGGTCTACGTCAGCGAGGCCCTCGGGGTGGGCGTAGCCCCCGGCTTCCTTCTGGACCGCGCTCCGGCCAGGGGCGAAGGCGCGGTTCGCGGCGCGCTCGAAGCGGTCCAGGTGGCCCTCGTCCGGGACCCGGGCCGTCTCGACGCGGGCGCCACGCGCGCGCTCGGGGACTTCGTCGAGGGCGGCGGAGGTCTGGTGATGGCTACCGGACCGCGCCGCCTCTCGCGGGCGGCGAGCGAGGAACTCGCAGCGTTCGCGCCGGCGGTCCCGGAAGGGTTCGTGGACCGCGACCCGGCCGGACGCCTCGGAGACCTGGCGGCCCGGCATCCGCTCTTCGAGCCTTTCGGGGGGGAGGGTTCGGCGGTACTGAGCGCGCTCGCCTTCTTCCGCTACCGGGAACTCGCCAGGGTCCGGCCGGATGCCGCGGTCCTGGCGCGCTTCGACGACGGCAAGCCGGCCATCGTGGAGTCGGAGTGGGGCGAAGGGAGGATCCTGCTGTTCGCTTCCTCGCTCGACGCGGAGTGGACCGACCTCCCGCGGCGCGCCGCGTTCGTCCCGTTGCTGCACCGGATGGTGGAGGTTGCCGCGGGGCACGAGCGGATTCCGATCGCCTATCGGGTCGGAGAGAGCGTGGACCCCGGCGCCGCGTTCCGGTTGCCGAGCGGGTCGGCAGGAGAAGGGGACGAGGTGTTGGCCGACTCGCCCTCGGAGGAACGCACCGTCCTCGGCGGCAGGGACGCGCTTCGCCTGACGGAACCGGGTTTCTACCGCGCCCGGCGGCCGGGGACGGCGGAGTTTCGCCAGATCGGAGTGAATCCGCCCCTTGCCGAATCGGACCTTCGCACCCTGGACGCCGCCGAAGTCCGGATGGCGGCGGTGGCGTCCGTGGAGGGGGAAGCTCCGGCGGCGGCGAACCCCGTGGCTCCGGACCTGCCGGGGCGGGCCGTAGGCTGGCTGTTACTCGCCGGGTTGCTGTTGCTCCTGGTGAGCGAAGCCTGGGCGGCGAATCGGAGTGCGGCCCCGGGTCGCCTGCCAGCATGAGTCTTGTCGGAATGAGCTTCCGCCCGGCGGTCCGGGACCCCGGTGCCTATACTCCGACAACCTCCCGCCCATGACGACACTCGGGTTGCATTCGTCGCCACGGTCCTCCTACGACGAGCTTCTCCGGGTGATCCGCCGGGTGCGGAACCGCTGGCGCACCCGGCGGCTCATCCTCGGCTTCACGATGGTCGGGGCGGCGGCCGTGCTGGTCGTCGGGGTGTCTTCGGCGGCGATGGACGCGCTCCGCTACGCCCCGTGGGTGGTGCGCGGCCTGCAGGCGGCGGCGTGGCTCGCCTTCGGCGCGGCGGTCTGGCGTTTCGTCGTCCGTCCTCTCCGCTCGCGGGTTACGGACGAGCAGGTGGCGCGCTACGTCGAGGAGCACGATCCCACGCTGCGGGAATCCGTCAGCAGCGGAGTCGAACTGGGTGACCGGGATGCGCGGGAGGCCGCCGGGGGCAGCGGTATTTCCGCCGACCTCACGCGGCTGGTGGTGGAGGAGGCCATTCGGCGCCTGGAGACGCTGAACGAGGGCCGGCTGATCGAGAGTTCGGCGCTCCGCCGGGCCGGAGGGGCGCTCGCCACCGTCGGAGGCGTGGCGATCGTGGCTTCCCTGCTCGCCCCGCCCGCGTTGCTGCGCGGCGCCGCCCTTCTCCTTTCCCCCTGGGGGGACATCAGTGACGCGAATCCCTACCGGGTGCTGGTGGATCCGGGCGACGCGGCCGTGGCGCGCGACTCGGACCGTTGGATCGCGGCGCGGCTGGAGGGTTTCACCGCGGAGCGGGTGGACCTCCGCACCCGCGTCGAGGGCAGCGCGCTCTGGGAAGCGGTCCCGATGCTGCCCGACCCGGAGGACGGCGCGTTCCGGCACCTGCTGCTCGGGATTCCGGAAGCGACGGACTACTACGTGGATGCCGACGGAGTGCTTTCCCCGACTTTCCGGATCGAGGTGGAGGACGTCCCCTACGTGGGGCAGATCGGCCTCGTGTACCGCTATCCCGAGCACACCGGACTCAGCCCCCGCGAGGTTGAGGACGGGGGGGACATCGCCGCGGTGGCCGGCACGGTCGTGGAACTGACGGTGATCCCCACGGTGCCGGCGACGGCCGGCGTGCTGCGCCTGGAGCCGGGGCCGATCGAGATCCCTCTCGAAGCCCCCGGGGCGCCCGAAGATTCGCCCACCGGCGCGGGCGCCGAGGTGATGACGGCCACGGTGCGGCTCTCGGACAGCGGCGCCTACCGGGTGGCGCTCGCCGGGCCGGACGGGAATCTGCGTACGGCCTCCCGCGACTACCTGATCGAGGTCCTCGAGGATCTGCCCCCGATCGTCCGGTTCGTGCGCCCCGGCAGGGACACGCAGGCCAACCCGGTGGAGGAGGTCTTCACCGAGGTCCTCGCCGAGGACGACTACGCGGTGCGGCGGGTCGAGATGCGGGTTTCCGTCAACGGCGGTGAGGAGACCCGGGAGGTGCTGGCCTCGGGAGGAGCCCGCGACGAGATCCAGTCCGGGCACACGCTGTTCCTCGAGGAACACGATCTCGTCCCGGGGGATCTCGTTTCCTACTACGCGGTGGCGCGGGACGGGTCCGGGGCCGAAGCCGCGACCGACATCTTCTTCATCGCGGTGCGGCCGTTCGACCGGACCTACCGGCAGGGCGACACCATGCCGGGAGCGGGCGCCGGGGGCGGCGACGGCCTCGACGGCACGCTGAGCCTTCGCCAGAAGCAGATCGTCGTCGCAACCTTCAAGATCCTCCGCGACCGGGACGGAATGCCGGCGAGCGCGGTCACGGAGACGGTCGCCACCATCGGTCTCGCCCAGGGGCGGCTCCGGGAGCAGGTGGCAACCCTGAACCGCCGTCTCCGCAACCGGGGCATCGGAGCGACCCCGGAGTTCTCCGAGATCGTGGAGCACCTCGATGCCGGGCTCGTGGAGATGACGGTTGCCGAAGAGCTGCTCGTTTCCGGCAATCCGGACGACGCCCTTCCGCGGGAACAGAAGGCGCTGACCCACCTGCAACGCGCCGATGCGGTCTTCCGCGACGTCCAGGTCGCGTTCGGGCAGGGCGGCGGCGGAGGCGGCGGTGGCGGCCCGCGGGCCCAGGCTGAGGACCTCGCGAGTCTGTTCGAACTCGAGATGGACAAGCTCCGCAACCAGTACGAGACGGTCGAACAGCAGCGCCGCTCGTCCGCGGACAACGAGGTGGACGAACTCCTCCAGCGGCTTGCGGAACTCGCCCGTCGCCAGGAGCAGGAGAACGAGCGGATTCGCCGCGGCGTGCGACAGTCCAGGGGCGGCGCCGGCTCGCCCCAGAACCAGCTCGCCGCGGAAACCGAGGACGTGGCCCGGCGGCTCGAACGACTGGCCCGCGAGCGTTCGCGCCCGGACCTCGCGGCGGTCTCCCGGAGGCTCCGTGACGCGGCGCAGGAGATGCGGTCGGCGAGCAACAGTTCCGAGGGGCTCGAAAGCGGCCTGTCGGCCGCGAACGCCCTGCGGAACGCCCGCCGCGATCTGGATGGACAGCGGCGGGAACGGCTCGGGCGCGACGTCCAGAACGCCCTCGACGAGACGAAGCGCCTCCGGGCCGCCCAGGACCGGATTCGTTCCGCCGTCGGGGATCTCGAAGCGGAGCGCACCCGCGAGGCGATCGCCCGCGTTTCCGGCCAGAAGCAGGACCTCGCCGAGCGCGTCCAGCGGCTCGAGCAGCAACTCGACGAGGTCAGCCGCGACTGGAGCCGCGATGAACCGGAAGCCGCCGAGGCGGTTGGCGAGGCCGCGGACGGGATCCGCGACCGGAAGCTGAAGGAGAAGATCCACTACTCGCGGGGGGTCGCCGCGCAGCGGTCACCGGAATACGCCGACCAGTTCGAGGGAATGATCGCGAACGATCTCGAAGCGCTTGAGGAGGACCTCACCGCCGCCCGGGAAATGGTGGAGGGGTCGGACCGCGCCGGCCGCGACGATGTCCTCGACCGGGCGGCGAGTCTGGTCCGCGGGCTCGAGGGCCTGCGGAACCGTCTTGCCGACCGCGCGGAGCAGTCGGAATCGCAGTCCGACACACAATCACAGGGTTCCGCGGGACAGGAGCCCGCTGAGGGGCAGGGAGGCGGCGGTGGCGTCGCCGAGGGCGGCGAAGCCCGGCAGCTCCGGCGCGAACTCGACCGGCGGGTCCAGGATGCCGAGGCGCTCCGCCGCGAACTCACCGGCATCGGGGCCAGCGGAGACCGCGGGAGCGACCGATTGGGAGAGGTGGTGGACGCCCTCCGCGGTCTGACTCCAGAGCGCCTGACTGGAGATCCCCGCGGCATGGAGATCCTGGAAGCCGAGGTGCTCGACACCCTGCGTCAACTCGAGTTCGAACTGCGGCGCGCGCTTGCCGGAGGGTCCGGAGCGGATGTCCTCACCGGCTCGGACGACCGCGCCCCCGAGGCCTACCGCGACATGGTCGAGGAGTACTTCCGCGCCCTCTCCCGCCGCCCGACGTAGAACCCGTCGAGCGCTCCAAGAGGGGGCGTAGGGAGAGAGAGGTGGTGTAGCCGGCCAAGGCTCAGAAGCTGCGCCCCCTCTTGAAGCGCCCGGCGCTTCGCGCCGCAATCGAAACTCCCTCGCGCGCTCACGCGCGCTTCGGCGAGTTCCGATTGTTCGTTACTTCTTGTGAAAGGGGGTAACCCCCTTTCACTCTTTCCCCCGAAACCGCCGGCAGCGAACCAGAGGTTCGCTGCCATTTGCTTCTTCCGGGCGCCTTAGCGGCACCACCGCCAAGTGCGGACCTGCCGAAACGGCTTGGAACGCCGGCTTCAGCCGGCACCCGTTGGGCGGAGCGCAGCGGTCCTGCCGCCCTCAGCTACCGCCGCGCCGTCGGAAACACCACGACGCTCTCGTTCCCGTTCCTCCCGACCGACGCGACCCCGAACAGGTAATTGTCGATCACCAGGTTCTCGAACGTGTACTCGGTGACCTCCCCCACGAAACGGGAGTGCTCCCACTGAGGCGCGGTGGTGTCCCGCCAGTAGACGCGGTAGCCCGCGAGGTTGTCGGAAGCGACCGCATTCCACGACAGGACGGCGGACGCCCGCACCGCGCCGGCGATCCCGACCCCGGTGGGCGAGGCGGGCGCCCAGGCGAGCCCGGCGAGGGTGATCACGTTCACCCCGGTCAGCTTCGCCGCGTAGTCGAAGTTCACACCCTCGATCACGTCCCCGTACTCGATCCCGTCCTCGACGCGGAGGTCCTGGTGCTGGCGGCGGTAGTTTTCGTGGGTCTCCATGATGCGGACGCCCGGGAATCCCGCGTCGTTGAAGGGGCGGTGGTGTCCACCCCGCCCGAAGCGGTCGAGGCGGTAGATCATCTTGGCCTCGAGGTTGGGGAGGTAGAGGCCGGTCATCCGCGCCACGTAGCGCGCGAGCTGCCGGGAGACGCCGTCCACCTCGCCGCCGGTGACGCGCCGCCGCCGCCGCGCCTCCTCGGTCTCGGTCACCGGGGTCGGTTCCGAGAACACCCGGAAGACGTCGTTGCGGATGACCCCGTCCACGCCTTCGATGTTGCCGATCATGTCGTTGTTCAGGACGGCCTCGATGTCCCAGCTCTCCTCCCGGGCGACGCTCGCCATGTGCCGGCCGCCGTAGAGCCCCTGCTCCTCGCCGGAGAGTCCGGCCAGGATGATCGTGGCGGGGAAGGAGCCGGCGTGTTGGCTCAGCACCCGGGCCGCCTCGATGGCGCCCGCCATGCCGCTCGCGTTGTCGTTCGCGCCCGGCGAGTCGTCGGTGAAGTTGTTCGCGTCGGAGACCCGGCTGTCGATATCCCCCGACATGATGACGATCCGGTTCGGCTCGCTCGTCCCCCGCAGGGTTGCGAGAACGTTCACGACCTCCGTGTCCACGGGAATGCGGCTTCCCTCGCGTCCGGGAACCACGTTCCGCTGGTAGGAGACTTCGAGGCAGCCGCCGCAGGCATCCGAGATCAGGGTGAACTCGGCGTGGATCCAGCGCCGCGCGGCGCCGATCCCCCGGGTCTCGCTCTCGGTCTCGGAGAGGGTGTGCCGCGTTCCGAAGCTCACCAGGGTGCGGATGTCGGCCTCGATGCGGTCGGCGGAGACGGCCTCGATGAGTTCGTACATCCGGGGGTCGCGTCCCGGAGGTTCGCCGGTCTGGGCCCGTCCCGCTGACGTTGAGGTCAGCGAAGCGATCAGAAGAGCGAGGGGGAGGAAGGGCATCCGCATGCCGGCGGGTTGTATCACCGCGGGTGCGTTACCGGCCCGCGGCCTCCGGGACCCTCAGCCCGACGACGTGTGGTCGTGGGAGATCTTCCAGCCGTCCGCGGTGCGCTCGAAGAGCAACGTGAAGAGACCGGTGGGGGCGTCGTTTTCCCGCTCGAGGTTGTAACGGCCGAAGACGAACACGTACTCCTCGGACAGCACCCGCACGTCGAGGTCCGTGAAGGTCAGCAACCCCATCGCCGCCCGGTCCGGGTAGGTCCGCCGATAGCGGTCGAGGACGTCGCCCGCGCCGTAGCGCACGCTCCCGCCCGAGACGAACCGCATTCGGGGGGAGTCGAGATAGTCGGCCACGAACCGGACGAGGTCTCCCTCGTTCCAGGCGCCCGCCTGCTGCTCCATGAGCGCGCGGATGTCCGCCTCGATACGCGCCGCGTCCGCCGGCGTCACCGCCTGACGCTCCTCCGGCGCGGTGTTGTCGGAGCCGGCCGACCCAGGTGGGGTGGCGCAGGCCCCGGAGAGGAGGATCAGGAGTCCGAGAGAGATCGCAGGGTTCCGCATCCGGAGCATGGTAGCCACCGGGGCGCGCTACGATCACCCCGTTACGGGAGGCGCATGCGAATGGCGTTATATGACAGTCCCGGAGGCAACGGCCCCTGGTCGGGGCTCGGCGGGGAACAACCCGGGCTACCGGATCTTGAAGGCTTGCTGAGGCGTTTCGGCGGGAACGCCCGGCGGATGGCGCTGCGCGTCGCGGTCGGACTGGGCGTCGTGGTCCTCTTCTTCACGTCGGTCTATTCGATCCAGCCCGACGAAGCCGGGGTCGTGACTCGTTTCGGGCGCTACGCGCGGGTAACGGATCCGGGACTCCATTTCCTCCTGCCCTTCCTCGAGACCGTCACCAAGGTTCCGGTGGAACGGCAACTCAAGGAAGAGTTCGGGTTCCGGACGGTCGAAGCGGGTGTCCGCACCATGTATGACGAGCGCCAGTTCCTCGAGGAGTCGCTGATGCTCACCGGCGACCTCAACGTGGCCGTGGTCGAGTGGATCGTGCAGTACAAGGTCCAGGACCCGCGCGCCTATCTCTTCAATGTCCGGGAGATCCGCTCGACGTTCCGCGACATGAGCGAGGCGGCCATGCGCGACGTGGTCGGCGATCACAGCGTGGACGAGGTGCTTACCGTGGGCCGGGAACGGATCGCCGCCCGCGCGAAGGATCTGCTCCAGGAGATGAACGACCGCTACGAGACCGGGATCAGCGTCCAGCAGCTCGTCCTTCAGGACGTGAACCCGCCGGATTCGGTCAAGCCTTCCTTCAACGAAGTGAACGAGGCGATCCAGGAGAAGGAGCGGCTCACGAACGAAGCGCTCGCCGAATACAACCAGGCGATCCCGCGCGCCCGCGGTGACGCGGAGCGCGTCATCCAGGAAGCCGAGGGTTATGCCGCGGAACGGGTCAACCGGGCTCGCGGCGAGGCGGCGCGCTTCGAGGCGGTGTACGCCGAGTATCGGAACGCGCCCCGGGTCACCCGTTCGCGAATGTATCTGGAGACCCTGTCCGAGGTCATGCCGAAGCTCGGTCAGAAGGTGATCCTCGACGAGAGCGGGGCGAACATCCTGCCCCTGCTCAACCTCAACGGGCAGCGGCAGCCCTCTGCCAATCCTGGAGACCCCGGGTCCGCTCAACAGCCCGAAAGGGAGGAATCGAAGTGAAACGCGCGCTTCCGGTCGCGGGGACGCTGCTTGGTCTCGTCCTCCTCTTTTCTGCGACCTACACGATCCGCGAGACGGAACAGGCCATCATCACTCAATTCGGGCAGCCCATCGGTGGCGCGGTAGCCGAGCCGGGGCTCCATTTCAAACTCCCCTTCATCCACGTGGTCACGCGCTTCGACCAGCGCTGGCTGCCCTGGGACGGGGACGCCAACCAGATCACCACCCGGGACAAGAAGTTCATCTGGGTGGACACCTACGCGCGCTGGCGGATTGCCGATCCGCTGCTGTTCTTCCAATCGGTCCGCGATGAACGCGGCGCCCAGAGCCGGCTCGACGACATCATCGACGGCGAGACGCGGAACGCGGTGGCGAGCTACGACCTCATCGAGATCGTGCGGATCACCAACCGCGACTTCGAGATCACTGAGGATCTCGTGTCGTTCGCCAACGAGGAGGCGGTGCGGGAAATCGAGTTCGGACGGAACGCGATCACCCGGAGCATTCTGGAGAAGGCCTCGGAGGTCACGCCGAGTTTCGGCATCGAACTGGTGGACGTCCGGATCAAGCGCGTCAACTACGTCGAGGAAGTGCGCGCCAAGGTCTACGAACGGATGATCTCGGAGCGCCAGCGGATCGCCGAGCGCAGCCGCTCGGAGGGTCAGGGCCGCGCCGCCGAGGTTCGTGGCCAGCGCGAGCGGGAACTCAAGACGATCGAGTCGGAGGCGTTCCGCCAGGCCGAGGAAGTCCGCGGCCGGGCCGACGCCGAGGCGGCCGGAATCTACGCGCGGGCCTACCAGCGCGACGCCGACTTCTACCGTTTCATGAAGTCGCTCGAGACCTACCGAAACGCTCTCGACGAAGGGGTCACCCTCGTCATCGGGAGCGACAGCGAGTTTCTCGACTTCCTGCGCCGGTCCCGCTGATCCGGCCCGTCCACTCCGGGTTCCGATCCGGAGTGCGACCCGGAAAGCCCGCCAGCGCGCGCCTCATTGCCGCGCTCCGGGAGTTTCCGGCATGATTCGGGGCCACGCCTTCTCTTTCCGCAAAGGTTGAGCCGCATGATGACGACGATGCTTCCGTCCCGCCTCCTGCTCAGGTCGGGCCTCCTGCTGTTGGCCGCCGCGCTCCTGGGCGTGCCAGTCCTGGCCCAGGACGCGCCTCCCACCATCGAAGAAAAGACCGCCGGCATGAGAGAGATTGCCGGGTTCGTGCCCCTCTACTGGGACGAACGCACCGGACACCTGTTCGCGGAGTTCGCCGAGATGGAGGAAGAGTTCATGTACTCGGTCTCCGCCGCCTCCGGCCTCGGCAGCAACCCCATCGGCCTCGACCGCGGGCAGATCAGCCGGCGCGCCGTGCTGATGCCCATCCGGGTCGGCCCGCGCATCCTGCTGATGGAGCCGAACTACAGCTACCGGGCAGTCAGCGACAACCCGGACGAGGTGCGGGCGGTCCGCGACGCGTTCGCCCCTTCTGTGCACTGGGGGTTCGAGGTCGCGGCGCAAACCGACGAGCGGGTGCTGGTGGACATGACCGATTTCTTCCTGCGGGACGCCCACGGCTCGGCGGCGCGGATCGCGCGCGCCGGGCAGGGGACCTTTCGGCTCGACCGGAGCCGCAGCGTCTTCCACCTTGAGAACACCAAGGGCTTCCCCGACAACACCGAAGTCGAGACCATGCTGACCTTCACGAGCGACAACCCTGGAGGGCTCGTCTCGGGGGTTGCCAGCAGCGGGGACGCGGTGACGCTCCGACACCACCACTCGCTGGTGCGGCTGCCGGGGCCCGGATTCGAGATCCGGGTGGCGGATCCGCGGATCGGGGTGGGCGGCCCGACCTTCATGGACTACGCGACCCCGATCGATCAACCGATGACGGTGCGGCTGGCATCCCGCCACCGCCTCCACAAGGTGGATCCCTCCGCGGAGCGTTCGGAGGTCGTGGAACCGATCGTGTACTACCTCGACCGCGGGGTTCCCGAGCCGGTGCGGACGGCGCTCATCGAGGGGGCGCGCTGGTGGAACGAGGCGTTCGAGGCCGCCGGGTTCATCGACGCGTTCCAGGTCGAGCGGCTGCCGGAGGGCGCCGACGCCCAGGACATCCGCTACAGCATGATCCACTGGACGCATCGCCGCACCCGCGGCTGGTCCTACGGCGGGGGAGTCCGGGACCCCCGGACCGGCGAGATCATCAAGGGGAACGTGAACCTGGGCAGCCTGCGGCTGCGGCAGGACCACCTGCTCGGGGTGGGCATGGTGGCGCCGTTCGACGCGGCCTCCGGTGCGCTGCCGGTCGGCCTGCCGCCGGACCCCGACGGCCCGCACTCCTGCGGGCTCTCGGCGGCGCCGGGCTTTTCCTACCTGGCGCAGGTGGGAGAGGGGGCCACGCCGGTGGACCTGGCCCTCGCGCGGGTGGCGCAACTCTCGGCCCACGAGGTGGGACACGCCATCGGCTTCCCGCACAACTACATGGCCTCCACCTACGGCGGCCGCGCGAGCGTCATGGACTACCCGGCGCCGCTCGCGGTCCTCGAGGACGGCGTCGTGAAGCTGGACGACGCCTACGGTGTGGGGATCGGCTCCTACGACATCCTCTCGGTGCGGTGGGCTTACGGCCACTTTCCGCCGGAAGAGACCGCCGCGCGGCTCGACGCGATCATGCAGGAAGGACTGATGTCCGAGACCCGGTTCATGGCTCACACCGACAACTACATCGGGGCCGGGGCGCATCCGCTGGCCTCGGTCTGGGACAACGGCCAGGACCTGGTCCGGCACCTGGGACGCGAGATCGAGATCCGGCAGGCCGGCCTCGACGCCTTCGGGGAGAACGTGATCCGGACGGGCGAACCCATGTCGCTGCTGGAGCCGGTGCTGGTGCCGCTCTACCTGCACCACCGCTTCCAGATGAAGGCGGCGCTGAACACCGTCGGCGGCCAGGAGTACTACTACGCGGTGCGGGGGGACGGGCAACGGCCCGTCGCGCCCGTTCCGGGCGAGCGCCAGCGGGAGGCGTTGGAGATGGTCCTCCGCACGCTGGAGACGGACTTCCTCGCGCTGCCGGAGCGAATCGTCGAGCTGATTCCACCTCCGGCCTACCGGGAAACGGGCGGCGAAGGGTTCGACGGGCACACCGGGCTCGTCTTCGATCCGCTGGCCGCGGCGGACACCTCGG
>JAPPGX010000060.1 GCA_028877265.1 Acidobacteriota bacterium | reverse complement strand
CTCGTCGGCGAACAGGTCGCGCATGACCGTGCCGCCGGCAGCCTCGTAGGCCTCGACGCCGACGAACCGGGCGACGGCGGATGCGCCCGGCACGCGCTCCTCGGTCAGGAGGCGCTTCACCTGCCACGCGGCGGGCCGGTAGCCCTGGGCGGAGACCTGTTCCCAGACCGCCATCTGGCGTTCGCGGTCGGCGGTGACGGCGAAGGCCTTCAGCACTTCGAGGTCGATCTCGCCCGCCCGGTAGGCGTCCAGCAGTTCCGGAGCGGCGTTGCCGAGGCGGAGGCGCTGCTCGACGATGCGCTCGGAGGCGCCGAAGCGCGCCGCGATGGCGGCGACCGACTGGCCGGCCCTGGCGAGCTCGGAGAAAGCCACCACCTGATCGGCGGGATGCATGGCGACGCGGACGACGTTCTCGGCGAGCGAGACCTCTCCGGGATCGGCATCGCCGGACCTGACCTGGCAGGGCACGGGGTGGTCGGGATCGAACGTCTTGTCCTCGACCAGCGCCTGCATGGCCTTCAGGCGGCGTCCGCCGGCGACCACGGCATACCGCTCGCCGCCATTCTCATCGGGAGCCTGTCCCGGACTCGATCCGGGATCGGCGCGGACCACCAGATTCTCCAGCAGGCCGAGGGCGGCGATCGAGGCCTTCAGTTCGGTGTCGGCCCGGGCATCGGGCGGGGTCTTGCGGACATTCTCGGGCGCGAGCGCGAGCCGGGAGAGCGAGATCTCCCGGATCGTCGGCTCGGCCCTGGGGGCGATGAAGTTCATGGCGAACCTCCCTCGGTGATGTGTGGGAAAAGACGGAAGCGGCGTGGGGACCGGCTCCCGCCGGCCCCGTCCGCGCCGCCCGGACCCCGCCCCGCTCCGCCTCCTGGCGGCGTTGCGGGCAGGGACGGGGCGCGGCGGCAAGGCTCACCGGCCGGAAGCGCGGCCGCCTTCCTTGTTGTCGCCGGCCTCGATCCGGTCGGCCGCCCGGTCCAGAAGATCGGCGGCCTTGCGCAGCGCGCCGGCGGCGTCGCGCATGCAGCGCACGCTCACATGCGGTTCGGGCGCGAGGTCGGGATCGGCCGTCCAGGCGATCCAGAACGAGAGCCCGGACAGCGCCTTCAGCGCCTGCCTGAGCGCCTCGGCGGGGGCGCCATGGATCGCGCGCGTCATGGCCGGGCTCCCGGGCCGGGGGGTATGTCGATGCGCTCGCCCCAGGGCTCACGGTTCCAGTCGGCCGGAGGGGTCGAATAGTTCACCCAGACCGTGGGGAAGGAAGGCTCCGTCCCGGGGTAGCGGGAGCATTCCATGTCCGTGAAATACAGACACACCGCCGGCCGGATGCCCTGCTCGTCGAGCCACTCGAATCCCGGCCGGAAGTCCGTCCCGCCCCTTCCCTTGACGGCGATCTCGTCGGGCAGGTCGTCGGGCGCGTATTCCGCCGCGTCCTGCACGGCGGCGTCGACCTGGAGCACGACGACGCTCTCGGGCCGGATCTCCGTTGCGACCTCGCGCAGCTCGGCCCAGAACGCGGCGAGCGTTGCCGCCGGCAGCGAGCCCGACGTGTCGATGATGACGGCGATGGCCTCCATGCCCTCGGAACGGATCGACGGCAGGTAGAGGCCGCTGTCGATGAAGCGCCGGTTGGGGACGCTCCAGCTGTAGTCGCTCTTCGCCGCGTCGGTCATGTAGCACCGAAGCAGCGACCGCCAGTCGAGCGTGCCGGCATGGGCGCCGCGGACGGTCTCCTCGATCCCGCCCGGCGCCTTGCCCTCGGCCTTGGCGAGACTGAGCGCCTGGTGCATGGCCTCGTCCCAGGCCTGCTCCTCGGCGGCGGCATCCCGCGCGGACGGGCCGTCGTCGCCGTGGCCGTCTTCGCCGCCGCCGACCGGCGCGTCCATGACCTCGCCGGTACCGGCGGGATCGCAGCTTGCGGGGGCGTCGTCGCTTTCGTTGCCGGGGCCGCCGTCATCGTTCGACGGCTCCGTCGAACCGTCGGCCTCGCGATCGTCGCCGTCGCCGGATTGCTCGCCGTGATCGCCCCGGTCGGAGGGGTCGCGCCCGTCGCCCGTTGGAGTGCCGGCTGCATCGGCGCCGGAACCGTCCCCGGCGCCCGGCGGATCGCTGTCGTCGGAGTCGCCTTCGTCCGGCTCGGGCAGGCGGTCGTAGGCCTGCTCGACGCTGAT
>JAPPGX010000200.1 GCA_028877265.1 Acidobacteriota bacterium | reverse complement strand
TCGCGGGGCGCATGTCCGCGCCGCGCACGGCGGGCATGCAGGGCGCGATCGCCGGGCAGGCGGTCGGGTTCGGTCCGACGGATTCCCCCGGATCGTGGTCCGGGGCAGGCGGGACACCGGCGGCGGGCGCGACGCCCGGCGCGGCCCCGGCGAACGGCCCCGGATCGTTGTCCGGGGCAGTCGGGATCGGCTTCCGTGAAACGCCGCCGCACTCGCAGACCATGACGGCGCGCGACGCGCTGCTCGGCAGCAGCTTCTCGCTGACCGGTGAGAAGGACGGTTCGGGCGGCAGCATGGCGTTCTGGGGCCGGGCGGCGCAGGGCAGCTTCGACGGGCGCGAGGGCACCTTCTCGCTCGACGGCACGGTCACCACCGGCATGCTGGGGGCGGACTATGCCCGGGGCCGGTGGCTGGTCGGCCTGGCGCTGGCGCAGAGCGACGGCGAGGGCGATTACCGCGACACGAACATCGCGGCCCGCGCCGCCTCGCAGGACTGCCCGGCCGAGGCGGCCGAACTGTGCCGGGGCGCCGTGCGGGAGGGCGACGGGAAGGTGGAGTCCTCGCTGACGGCGGCGCTCCCCTATGGGGCCTTGCAGGTCTCGGAGCGCCTCAGGCTCTGGGGCGCGGCGGGCTACGGCGCGGGCGAGGTGACGCTCGAGACGGCCATGGGCGGGAGCTACAGCGCGGACACGACGTGGTCCATGGCGGCGGCCGGCATGCGGGGCGGCCTTCTGAAGCCCGGGGGCGGGGGCTTCGGCCTCTCGGTTCTCGCCGACGCGCTGTGGACGCGCACGGATTCGGAGAAGACCGGAGAGCTGGCGGCGTCGCGCTCGGAGACGAACCGGCTCAGGCTGGGAATCGAGGGGAGCCGCGAGTTCAGGCTCGAGAGCGGCATGCTCACCCCGCGGCTCGAGTTCGGTGTGCGCCACGACGGGGGGGACGCGGATACGGGCTTCGGCGTCGAGGTGGGCGGCGGGGTGTCGCTCACCGCGCGGCGGCTCGGCCTCGTCCTCGACGTGTCGGGCCGGGCGCTGCTGGCGCACGAGGCGGAGGACTTCCGTGACCGGGGGATATCGGCCTCGCTGACCTATGACCCGGATCCGGGGAGCAAACGGGGCGCCTCGTTCGCGCTCAGGCGCAACCTGGGCGCCTCAGCCACGGGCGGGCTCGACGCGCTCTTCGGCGCAGAACCCCTGTCGAAGCGCGCGGGCGGGCGGAGCGACGGCTGGCGCGCGGAGGCGGCCTGGGGGCTGCCCGCCTTCGGCGGGCGCTTCACGGGCTCTCCCTTCCTCGCGTGGGGCTACTCGGCGGGGGCGCGGGACTACGACGCGGGCTGGCGCCTCGAGCCCGAGGCGCCGGGCGCCCCCGACCTCTCGCTCGCCCTCAAGGCCACGCGGCGCGAGGGGGCGGACGACAGTATCGACCACGGCGTCGGGATCGACCTCACCGCCAGGTGGTAGAATCCACCGGCAGGGCCGCCGCGCTCACCGGGCGTCCCTTGCCGGCCCCCGACACCCGCTCCCCGGGATGCGCAGGGGTTATAACGAGCCCGCTTTCGTTTTGATTACGAGTGGTGAGCGGGGAACTTTGATAACGGTCTCGATATTACCTAACCGATGAAATTACAACACGTTTCGAGAAACTGCCTTGCCGTCGCAAGTTTCTGGTGCCTCTAAGACGATCAAAGGCGAAATGCACACCCCCTCATCGGGGGCATTACTTTTACCCCCCTCCTCAGGGGGGCTTTCCAACAACCCCCTCTCAAAAAATATCAATGTGGCGCATACGCCGCCGTGTGGGGTATTCTCCCCGCACCTGCCCGGGTGGTGGAATGGTAGACACTAGGGACTTAAAATCCCTTGGCCGGGAGGCCGTGCCGGTTCGAGTCCGGCCCCGGGTACCATGCGTAAACGCTAAGTATTTGAAAATACATATTTTATATTCGTCTGTCTTTGAAAAAGCCTGCGCGGTGAGGGTTTCCGCTTTTCATCGCGGCGGCGCCATCCGTTGAGGGAGAGATGTCCGAATCGCAAGGCGCAGCGCCATTGAGCGGGTTCCGGGTGCTGGATTTCACCCAGGTCGTCGCGGGGCCTTTCTGCGCCACCATGCTGGCCGACATGGGAGCCGAGGTGGTGAAGATAGAGCGCCCCGGTTTCGGCGACGATACGCGCCGCATCA
>JAPPGX010000154.1 GCA_028877265.1 Acidobacteriota bacterium | reverse complement strand
CGGCCTCCGGCGACAGCGACACCGTTCGGGCGCCCGTCTTGGTGTCGGCGAGATGCAGCTCCATGGCTTCGAGGTCTACGTCCTTCCAGCGCAGCCTCAGTATCTCGTTCTTGCGGCACCCGGTCAGCATCAGGAGCCGGATCGCCGCCGCCGCATGCGCCGGGATGGCGCCGCTCGCCTCCGCCTCGTCAAGCGCGCTCCCAAGCCGGCGGAACTCGGCCGCCGTCAGGAACCGCTCCCGCGGCTGCTCGCGGTACTTCATCCGGCGCGGGCACGGGTTGCTCCCCTCGGGCATCAACCCCCAGGACTCCGCCATGTTGAACATACGCGACAGCAGGTCCAGCGTCCGGTTCGCCATCACCGGCGTCGCCCGCATCGCGTAGTGCAACTCCCGCACGTCCTCCCGCCGGACGCGACCAAGCGGCAGCTTCCCCAGCGCCGGCACGATGCGCTTCTCCGCCCTTCGGCGGTACGCCCTCACCGTGCTCGGCTTGCAGTGCTCCTCCGCGTACTCCTTGAGATACCGCTCGGCAAGCTCGGCGACCGTCGGTCCGTCCGCGCGCTTCGCCGCCAGCGGCTCCGGCACCGGCTCCTCGCCCGCCTTGATCCGCGCGATGATCAGCGCCGCCCGCCGCCGCGCCTCCTCCGGCGTGATCACCCCGTGCCGGCCCACCGTAAGCCGCCTCCCCGAGCCCCGCGCGCGGGTCTGCACCACGTAGTATTTCGCGCCGGTAGGGTAGACCCTGACGCCGAAGCCCGGCTGCTCCGAGTCCCAGAACACCGTGTCCTTGTCCACCTTCAGCGCCTCCACCGTGCGCCTCGATATCGACCTCGTCCCGAGCTTCGCCATCACGCTCCCCGATCCCGCCTCAGGCGGCGTCCGCGTCCGGCCCGAGGATGTCGGCGCCGATGCTGCCGCCGACCTTCGCCGCCGACGCCTTCTCGGTGTCCCGCGCCAGATGCGCGTAACGCGCGGTCGTCGCCACCTGCCCGTGACCCATGAGCTTTCCGATCATGCTCAGACTCTCGCCCAGCGCCAGCGCCCGGCTCGCCCAACTGTGCCGAAGGTCGTGGATGCGCACGTCGTCGAGCTTGGCCTTCGCGCGAAGGCGCATCCAAACTGCGTCCACGTTGACCATGTGCGCGCCGCCCTTCCTGCCCGCGATCACCCAGGGGTTGTCCCCGTTCCGGGGAATCCTGTCCAGCACCGCCTCCACCGCCGGGGTCAGCGGAACGCTCCGCGGTCCCGTCTTCGTCTCGCTCAGCCTCAACTCCCGCGCCACGCGGTCCACGTCGTCCCACCGCAGCCGCACGATCTCGTTCTTCCGGCATCCGGTCAGCATCAGCAGGCGGAGCGCCGCCGCCGCCGAGGGACTCACCGAGCCGTTGGCCTCCGCCTCCTTCAGCACTCGGCCCACCTCCCGGTACTCCCCGGGCGTGAGGAACCGCTCCCGCCGGACTTCCCTGTACCGGCGCACCGCCCGGCACGGGTTCCGGCCCGGAGGCGCGAGCTCCCACGCCTCGGCCATCGAGAACATCCGCGACAGGATCCTGACCGCGTTGTTCGCCGCCTGCGGCGTCTCGCGCAGCCCGTAGTGGAACTTCGCCACCCGCGACCGGTCCACCTCGCTTATGGGAAGTTCGCCGAACTCGGGCAGGATGTGGGCCTCGATCACGTAACGGTAGTTGACCTGCGTCCTCTTCCGGCAGTTGACCGCCACGTGGCCCTGCATGTAGCGTTCCGCCAGACCCGCCACCGTGAGTTCCGGCTCCACCGGTTCCGCAAACGGCTCCAGACCCCGCTTGATGCGGTCGATCGCCTCCGCGGCCTGCTTGCGGGCGTCGTCCGCCAGCAGTTGGCCGCAGCGCCCGAGGGTGACGCGTTTCGGACCCTGCGGGCCGCGCGTCTGGACCACGAAAACCTTGCGGCCGGTGGCGTAGACCCTTACGCCGAACCCCTGAAGGTCCCTGTCCCAGTAGACGGCGTCCTTGCCCGTTGCCGCCAGGGCGTCGATGGCGCGCTTGGTGAGCTTCCGGTCGTTCTTCTCCGACATGGCGTGACTCCGGTTTACTGCTTGCTACTTTGGCATTCGATCATTTGCGCCGATGCCGTGGTCGGGACAGAGACGTTTACGCATTCTGCCGGGCCACGTACGGACAGGCTCGGCGGTTCCTTCACCCACCGACATTACACTTTGAC
>JAPPGX010000080.1 GCA_028877265.1 Acidobacteriota bacterium | reverse complement strand
TCGAGTTCCTGCTCTCCCGCGAGCGCCTCAATGTCGCGGTGAGCAGGGGCCAGGGGCTGAGCCTGGTCTTCGCCGCCCCGCGGCTTCTCCAAACCGCCTGCTCCACCGTGGAACAGATGCGCCTCGTCAACGCCCTGTGCGCGCTGCCCGAGACCGCGCCCGCGGGTCGAACGGAATGAGGATCGCCCAAGTCCCGGCCGCGTCCGGCGAGGAGTCCTCGCGTTTGGGAGAATTGCCGGGGACGATCTGGCGCGCCCGGAGATCGGGACACCGGACATCGGATTTTCTCGGGTCGCATCGGGAACGCGATTTCCCAACGGGAGCCTCCATGCACCGACCATGACCGCTGTTGAGCAGGGGGCCGGGAACCATGACACGCGAGACGCTTCGCCCGATCCAGACCGCTCCGGAGTGGAGCCATGAGGTCTTCGATACCTGCGCGGAGCTGGCCGAGCTTCTGGAGAAGCACCCGTACCGCTTCGCCAGGACGATGCCCGGCACGCCCCACTCCTACACCCTGAAGAGGACGTGGGACAGCGAGGACGCGTTCGTCGAACCGCCGGCCGATGGTCCGCCGGGGAACCGCCTCGGCGGTCCGGCTCATTTCGAGCCGGAACCGTCGCCTCGACGCCGGACCCCCGCCCTTCCCGGCGCCACGGGACCGGCACCGATGTCGATGGCGCGTTGCCAATAAATATGGCGGTGAGGGTGAGGTCATCAGGCAGGAAATGATCCAATACCGGTAAAAAAATCAAAGTGAAAAACTTGCAGTTTGATTTTCCACACGCCGGGGACGCATGGATGCCCTCCCATCGGGCAGGTCGTGCGGCGGCTCGCCATCGATCCTTGTCCAATCCCCGAACGCTCGTCGCCGTGGGCGTCGCGCAGGAGACAAGCGGTCCAGACGGCCGCGGCAAATTTTTCTTGCCGCGCCGATCGGTTCCGCCGAGCCCCCCCGGCTGGCGCCCGTTCTCGCCGACGGCAGGCTGACGCCGGCGCTGGAACGCCCGCGCGTTGCACGGCCCCGCGGCGCGGGATAGCTTGCGGCGAGCGAAGCGGCATCGCCCGAGCTCCCCATGACCCTGCCCGGCATCGACAAGGCGATGGAGCACCTGATCGCGTGGTCGGAGCGCGACCCGTGGGCGGCGCGGCACGCCGGGATATTCGCGTATCACATGGATCCCTTCGCCGACATGCTGGAAGAGCCGGCGGAAGACATCGCCGCGCTCCTCGGCGAGGACTTCCACGTGCTGGCGATTTTCATCTGCGAGGATTTCTTCACCGCTTATTTCTGCGAGGGCGCCGACGAGAACGTGATCGACGAGTACCTCCAGCGGCGCGGCTGGCGCGAGACGGCGGCGGCAAGGCTGTACCTGGAGGGTCTCCGGGATTCCGCGGTGTCGCTCTACGAGGTGGTCGGCATCGAGCCGGGCCGGAGCCTGACGGTGCGCGACCTGCTGCGGGGCGGCGAGGCGGTGCGGGTGGAGGAGAAGCTTGGCTCGCGCGCGGCCGCGCGGTGGGACCGCCTCGCGGCGCGGATCGTCGCGGTTGAGGGGAGGCGGTATTTCACCGGGGCGATGCTGCAATTCGACCACGTGCTGTCGCGGGAAGTGATTTCGCACTTCGACGAGCTCGTGAAGGACGCCGGGTCGGCGCTGCGCGAGGAAGCCCGCCGGCTCGGCGTGAAGCCGCCGACCCGGGCGTTCCTGCGCGAGACGGCGGTGCGCGACCTGATGGGCGCGGAGGCGTTCAGCGAATACTGGCTGGGCGACATCGTGCTGCGGGCCGGCGCACCGCCGCCGGAGCTTCGCAACACCGACGGCGAGCCGATGGTGTTCTGCGAGGTCCGGTTCCCGGTCGCGGGGGACCGGGCGGAGATCGCCGCCGCGCTCGATCGTATCGACGACTTCGAGGCGGACGGCGAGGGTTGCTGGCGGTGGCTGGCGCCGGGCTCGCCGCCGGAGCGCGCGGCGCGGCTTTCGGGGCGCGGGACCGACCCGGCGCTCGCGGAATTCGTCACCTCGCTCGGCGCGGTCGAGCTGGGGACGGAGGCGCTGATCCTGTCGGCCAACTCGACGGGGCGGGCCGAGCGGGGACGCGCGATGCTGGCCGCCCGGCTGGGCCGCCTCGTCGGGCCTCCCCTGGTGACGCACCAGGACCCGGAGCGGGCGCTGGAAGAGCACGCCGGCGCGGCGCCGGAGGAGCCGGTGGACCTGCCCGAGGAGGCGTTGGCGGCGATGCGGTCGATG
>JAPPGX010000034.1 GCA_028877265.1 Acidobacteriota bacterium | reverse complement strand
CTTCTACGCCCAGGGGGTGAAGGCGAACGTCCTGTTCTTCGACGCGAAGCCCGCACGCGAGAAGCCCTGGACCGAGGAGCTGTGGGTCTACGACCTGCGGACGAACAAGCACCTGACCCTGAAGATGAAACCGCTCAGGCGCGCGGATCTGGAGGATTTCGTGACCTGTTACCGGCCGGGCGAGCGTCACCGGAGGAAGACGACGTGGAGCCCGGAGAACGAGGGCGGCCGCTGGCGGGCGTTCGAGTACGACGAACTGGCGAAGCGGGACAAGCTGAACCTGGACCTCCTGTGGCTCCGGGACAGCACCTTGGAGGACGGCGAGAGTCTCCCGGAACCGGAAGTACTGGCCGCCGAGATCGTCGAGGATCTGCAAGCCGCGCTGGAGGCTTTCCAATCCGTCGCCGTGGAGCTTGAGCTGAAAGTAGGCGATCCGGCATGAAGCGAGACGGACGCCGGAGGACACGGGGGGCGTCGCGGCGGTGACGCCCGCACCGGGCGAGGAGTCTCCGAAGGGAATCGCGCCCCCGGATCGCCTCGGTCAAGGCGACACGCGGGCGGGCCAGTGTCCGCCCAATTCGGAGTGCGTGGCGCAGACCACAGCCGCGCTTCCACAAGCGCGGGTGACGGTCGTCACCGAGGCCGCTACGGCCGGAGAGAGCGCCAGGGTCGGCAGGCCAACTTGGTCGTGGGCCAGCCTACCCAGTGTGTACACACTGGGCTCTGGCGAGGGAGGCTGCGCCCCCCTTCGAACCCCCGGCTCTTGCGCCGCTGACGGAGCAGCGGACGGACGGGGGGCAAGCCCGGGGCAAGCCCCCGAACCCCCGCACCGGCGCGCTCTCGGTGGAGCGGCGCACCGTTGTGGTTCCCGCCCACGTCCGTCGGGCGGAGTAGGTCGCCTGGCGTTTGGCGCGGAATCTTGTTCCGGTGCTCGTTGCGGACTACGTTGCGACTCTCGCCGCCAACTCCCGGATGTGCTTCCGCATTAGCGGCTCCAGCGACGGGTTGCGGAGAAGGAGCGCTGGGTGGTGCAGCGGGAGGACCTCCCGCCCCGGCCATTGCGGCAAACGGAAGAACTGGCCCACGTGGGCGCTGAACGGTCTCCGCTCGGGGGCGAACCGCCTCAGCGCGAAGATTCCCAGCAGCACAACGAACCTCGCGGGAGAGAACGCGAGCTGCCGCTCGAGGAATGGCTCGCAGCGGGCCATTTCGTCCGGGTGCGGGGGACGGTTGTAGGGCGGATGGCACTTCACCACGTTCACGAGGAGGAGGTGCTTGTCCGTGGAGAGACCCTCCGCCGCGAATAGTTCGTCCAGCTTCTGCCCGGCTCGACCGCAGAACGGGATGCCTTGGGCGTCCTCCACGAAGGACGGAGCATCGCTAATGCCGATGATCGCGGCGTCCGGATTCCCGCGGTCCACCACGATGTGTCGTCTTCCGGCAGCCAGCGCGCAGCGCTGGCAGTCGCTCTCGCGGAGCCGCCGCCGAAACTCGGGATACGTTTCGGCGCTTGCCGTGGAAAGCACGCCGGCAGTGGCCCCCACGCCGAGTTTGAAGAGATCACGGCGTTCGAGGGTCTGCGGGGGCATCTTGACGGTCATCGGAGATAGTCCCTGCCACTCTGACCAGTGGCTTCGGTGTTTGCCGGACTATCCGCAGTCGATACGAAAATGCAGACGCCTTCCTCTTCCTTGGAATTCACGTACAGGTGGCGAATCAGCAGAGTCCGGAATTTCCGGTCATCGACCCCAAGTCCTTCCTTCAGTCCGTCGAGCACCGGCTTGACGCAGTTGTCGAGATCCGGTTCGTGGGGCGGATACGGACGCTGGCAAAAGCGGAAATGAAGGGTGACCGCGTATCGGTCCGACGAAGTCCATTTGGCTCCCACTTCTTCGCATTTCGCCTTGACTGCGGCTCGTATGCAATCCTTCCACCTCTGGTACTCCGTTCGCTTCTTCTTCTTGTAGCGTTGGGAATTCGGGATGGGTTGGCCCTGCGCCCACCAGGGGTCCGGCTCCGCCTCGCCCTTGAACCTGAGGACTCCGTCTCTTGTCAGGGTGACATCGCTTTCTGAATTCGGCATGGTTCTATTGTCGCCAGGTCCGGAAACGACACAAGGGGGGGTTAAGAAGGTCGCATCGAGCCCACGCCGCCGTCGGAGATGTTGCTGGTCGCCGCCCCACCCGAGGGTGGGTTCATGGCCTTCCCGCAGGGATCACTCGCGCCACCGGCGCGGGCTGGGAGCGACCCACGGCACGGG
>JAPPGX010000066.1 GCA_028877265.1 Acidobacteriota bacterium | reverse complement strand
GACGATGAGGAAAACCGGACTTGCCGCGGCCGTCGCCGCGGCGCTCGCGCTGCCGTTGATCGGCTTCGGCGGGCAGGCGGGGGCGGCGGATGTGACACTCCGCATGCACACCTTCATCCCGCCGGTCGCCAACCCGTCCAAGACCTTTCTGATCCCGTGGGCGAAGAAGGTGGGCGAGGCGTCGGGCGGCAAGCTCAAGGTGCAGCCGTTCTGGGCGATGCAGCTGGGCGGCAAGGCGACGCAGCTGCTCGACCAGGCGCGCGACGGGGTGGTCGACATCGTCTGGGCGCTGCCCGGCTTCACGCCCGGCCGCATGCCGAGGGTCGAGCCGTTCGAGCTGCCCTTCGTCCACAAGGACGCGCTGTCGACGACGCTCGCGCTGCAGGACTACCAGGCGAAGCACCTGACCGACACCGACCTGAAGGACTACCACCCGCTGCTGCTCCACGTGCACCAGGGCTTCCTGTTCCAGACCAAGAAGCCGATCCGGACGATGGCCGACCTCAAGGGCCTCAAGATCCGCGCCGCCTCGCGCGGCGGCGTGTGGCTGCTCGAGGCGCTCGGCGCGACCGGCATCGGCCTGCCGCTGCCGCGCATCCCACCCGCGCTGTCGAAGGGGGTCATCGACGGGGTGACGCTGCCCTACGAGATCGCGCCGGCGGTGAAGACGCCGGACCTGGTGAGCCACTTCTCGAAGCTGTCGGGCGACCAGCCGCGCCTCGGCACCAACATCTTCACCTTCCTGATGAACAAGGCGAGCTACAACAAGCTGTCGAAGGAGATGAAGAAGGCGATCGACGACAATTCGGGCCGCAACATCGCCAGGGCGGCGGGCCAGAACTGGGTCGATATCGAGGAGCCCGGCCTCAAGGTCGTGAAGTCGCGCAAGAAGAACATGTTCTACACCATCTCGCCCGAGGAGACGGCCAAGATGAAGGCCGCCGCCCAGCCGGTGTTCGACCGCTGGTTCGCCGAGATGAAAAAGCTCGACATCGACGGCCCGGCGCTGCTGGCCGACGCGCGCGCGCTGATCGACAAGTACTCGAAGTAGCGGGCGCCGCCGCCCCAGGCGATGGCGGAGCCCGGTAACGGCTCGGGCCCGGCCCCCCCCAACGGGGGGGGGGGGGTGTTAAATATTAGCCCCCGGGGGGGGGGGTCGCGGCGCGCGGGCTTACCCAAAATTCCTCTATGCCGCGCCCCCCCCCCCCCCCGGGGTGGGCGCCCCCTTTAACCGGGGGGGCCCGCCCCCCCGCGCGGGGGGGCCCGCTTCTCTATCGGATCGCCCGCTGGCTGGCGATCTTCGGCGGGGTCGTCCTGGCCGGCATGGCGCTGCTGACCACGGTGAGCATCGCCGGCCGGGCCGCGTTCTCCGCGCCGGTGCGCGGCGATTTCGAGCTCGTCGCGATCGGCACCGGGATCGCGGTGTTCGCCTTCCTGCCCTGGTGCCAGCTCACCCGCGGCAACGTCATCGTCGACTTCTTCATGGACAAGGCGCCGGTCCGCGCCAAGGCGCTGTGCGACGCCGTCGGCGGCCTCCTCTACCTCCTGCTGGGCGCGCTGCTCACCTGGCGGATGGTGTTCGGCGGGATCGACATGCACCGGTTCTCGGAGCTCACGCTCACCATCAACTTTCCGCGCTGGACCACCTTCCCGCTCTCGGTGCTGCTGATGGCGTTCCTGATCGTCGTCACGGCGTACACCGTCCACCGCAGCTTCCGCGAGATGCGCGCGGGCCGCTTCCTAGACGGCGGCAACGGCGGCAACGGCGGGGGCTGAGGCGATGAGCGGACTCGCCATCGGGGGACTCGGGTTCGCGGCGCTTCTGCTGCTGCTCGCCTTCCGGATCCCGATCGGCATCTCGATGCTGACCGTCGGCGTGGCGGGGTACGTGTCGATCGCGGGCACGCCGGCGCTGCTCTCCTACCTCAAGACCGAGACCTACTGGCGGTTCACCAACGACGACCTCTCGGTGGTGCCGCTGTTCCTGCTGATGGGACAGTTCGCCGCCAAGGCGGGGATCAGCCAGTCGCTGTTCCACGCGGCCAACGCCTGGCTCGGCCACCGGCGCGGCGGGATCGCGATGGCCGCGGTGGGGGGCTGCGCCGGCTTCGCCTCGATCTCGGGCTCCTCGCTCGCCACGGCGGCGATCATGGGCCAGGTCGCCCTGCCGGAGCTTCGCCGCTACAACTACGCCGGGTCGCTCGCCACCGGGGCGCTCGCCGCCGGCGGCACGCTCGGCATCCTGATCCCGCCCTCGATCGTGCTGA
>JAPPGX010000036.1 GCA_028877265.1 Acidobacteriota bacterium | reverse complement strand
CTGCAGCGTCGTGTAGCCCGTCGCCCCGCCCTCGAGCGCATTCAGGATCTTGTCGATGCTGAGCGGCGTGCGGTCCAGGTAGACGCCGATTGCATCGTAGACCGCGTTGAGCACGACGGCCGCGCCGGCCCCGACGGGCGGCTCGCCGATCCCGCGCGAGCCCACCGGGTTTTCGCGGTCCGGGATGTCGACCGCGGCGAACCGGAAGTCGAGCGGCGCGTTCATGATGCTGATCGGCTTCGCGGTGTGGAAGCGCTTGTTCTGGTTCACGCCCCACCGGAGGTCGTAGCCCCACTTCTCGAAGCGGGCCTGGCTCATCCCCTGGAGGAGGCCGCCGGAGACCTGTGCCATGAGACTCCGCGGGTTCAGCACCGTGCCGCAGTCGGCGACGGCGAGAAGCTCCGGGATCTCGAAGTCCCCGGTCTCGGTGTCGACCTCGACGACCGCGAATGCAACGACGGTCGAGCGGCTCGCGCCCTCATGCGAGAACTCGTCCGTCGCGGCCGCCACGAGACCCTCACCCACGAGGTGGTCCTGAACGGCGCGGACCGTCATCTCGTCCAGCGATTCGGCGAGCTCGTGGCCGTCGTAGCGGCCCCCGAGCTCGATCGCGCGGGCGGCCGCCTCTCCGAAGCCCATCCCCACCTGCGGGCTCCCCATCCGGAAGACCCGGCCGCCGCCAACGTCGTAGTTCTCCGGCGCGCCGCCGAGATCCATCGCGGCGATCTCCTGGAGCCGCTGCTTCGCCTGGAGCCCGGCCGCGAGGTTCGCGCGCGTGTGCGCATGCGTCGTCTGGCTGCCCACCTGCATCGAACTCCAGGGAAGCCCTCGGCTCGAGTCGCCCCAGACGACCTCGACCTCCTCCCACGGGACGCCGAGCACCTCCGCGGCCGCCATCGAGGTATCGAAGACGGAGTGGGTGCCCAGATTGCCGACGCCCGAGTGGATCGTGAGCCGGCCGTCGGGCCGGATCACGAGCATCCCGTCGTAGCCGGAGCTCCCGGCGGCATAGGGACTCAGCGCCACGCCGACACCAGTTACCTTCGAGCCGTTCCGCCGGCCGCTCAGCTCTCGCTTTTCGTCCCAGTCGAAGAGCTCGCGACCCATCTGGATCGCCTCTTTCACGTAGCAGCTCGTCAGCTGCGTCGGGCCGGGATGGAAGAACGCCTGGTCGGCAGGTGCATTGATCTCGAGGATGTCCACGCGGTCGACCCCGAGCTCACGGGCCGCGCGGTCCAGGACGGGGCCGATCATCGTGATCGCCTGCGCCCCTCCCGGCGCCCGCTGCGCACCCCGGGGCGGCGTATTCGTGATCACCGGGATCCCACGGAACCGCATCGTCTCCGGCTGATAGGCGAGCGATGCGATCGAAGCGGCCGAGGCGAAATCCCCACGCCGGCCGTAGGAGCCGCTGTCCTGGATCAGGAGGAGATCCATCGCCATGATCCGGCCGTCGGAGCGGAGCCCCAGCTTGACCCAGCCGGCCATCCCGGCGCGTGCCCGGCCGAAGTAGGTCTCCTCGTCCCGGGTCACCCGAAGCATCACCGGGCGGCCAGCCTTCCGCGAGAGGTAGACAGGGATCACGTCGGTGACCGAGCCCGCGCCTTTGCTCCCGAAGCCGCCGCCGCAGTACTCGGCGACGAGAACGAGATCCTCGACGGGGATCCCGATCCGGCCGGCGTGCCCGGCCGCGGTCCGGGCCGTGCTCTGCGTCGAGCAGTGGAGGTGGCACCGCCCATTCTGCCAGTAGGCCATCGCACTCCTGGGCTCCATCGGGTGGTGCGTCTGCGACTGGTGCACGATGGGCCGCGAAACAACCAGATCGGCCTCCGCGAAGGCGGCCTCCCAGTCCCCCACCTCCCACCCGCCGGCCCCTGGGAAGTCGGTCTCGGGAAACTCACCCCCCTCGATGGCTGCCATCTGCTCGGCGGTCCACTTGATCTCGGCGATCTCGAATCCGTCGTAGGCGTTCCCGACCAGGAGTGGATTCGGGCCACCGGGCCGGAGGGTGTCGAGGGGGTCGAGCGCGAAGGGAAGCGGCTCGATCTCGATGTCGATCGCCGCAACCGCATCCGCCGCCAGCGTCTCGTCGACAGCCGCCACGGCCGCGATCGGCTGGCCCTGATAAATCGGCTCGTTCGTGAGAACGGGCTCCACCCCCTGGTACTCGCTCGCCGCGGCTCCGCCCCCGCCGGCCGCCGGCTCGAGGTCGTCCACGGTGAGGACCGCCATGACGCCGTCCATGGCGAGGGCGCGGCTCGCGTCGAGGCGGGTGACCCGCCCGCGCG
>JAPPGX010000102.1 GCA_028877265.1 Acidobacteriota bacterium | reverse complement strand
TTCCCGGACCCTACGGTCCGTCCGCCGACGACCAGAACGGGTAGGCCGCGCCCAGGCGGGCGGGGAGCGCCGGTCTTCAGACCGGCACGCGTGGCGCTCCGCGCCGCGCACGGCAGACCGGGATCACGGCCCGACAGCGTGGCGAAAGGCAAACCCCGACCAGTCTTCCGACCTATACTCCGGGCACTGCGGCATGTGTCCGCGAAGACCTTGAAAAGGCTGCTTCTGCTCCCCTGGAGGTTTTCGATGGGCAACCGGCTTACTGACGGCGAAAAGGTCGTCGTCTCGGTCTTCGTCGCCGTGCTCGCCGGATGCGTCGCCGGCCTGTTTTTCGTCGGTGGCGCCATTCTGGACATGAACGACGCGATCACCGACGTCAAGGTGTCCCTGGTCGAGATGCAGCGGGACATCGGTGACTTGCAAGAGGACGTGGCTGACCTGCAAGAAGACGTGGCCGACCTGAGGGAGGATCTGGACAGTTTCCGGGCGGAGGTGTCCGAACGGTTCGACGCGCTTGAGGGACGGATGTCGGCGGTGGAGGCGGCGATCGAAGCTCACCACGGGAATCCGCCGCGACCCGCGAACTGACCCTCGCGTCCTCGCCCCGGCGGGGATCCGTGCCGAGAGGCACACTCTCTCATTCGATGGCGGACCGGAACCCTGAGCGCTGACCGCACGGCGCTCGTCCTCGGCGCGGGCGTCATCGGCCTGTCCTGCGCCTACTTCCTGCGGCGCGCGGGCTGGGAGGTCACCGTCGTCGACCGGGGCGAGCCCGGCCACGGCTGCTCGTGGGGCACCGCCGGATTGCTCTGCCCCGCCCATTCCCAGCCGCTGCCAGGGCCGGGGGTGCTGGCGAAGGCGCTGCGCTGGATGCTCCGGGAGGACAGTCCGTTCCACATCCGCTTCCGGCCCGATCCATCCCTGGCCGGATGGCTCCTCGGATTCGCCCGGGCATGCACCCTCGCCCGCTCCCGCGAGAGCTTCCAGGCCATCCGCGCGGTGTCCTCGCTGAGTCTCCAGCTCTTCGAGGAAGTCCGCGAACGTGGCGACGTCGACTTCTACTTCGAGCGGCGCGGCGGCTACTGGGTCTTCGTGACGGAGGCGGGAGTGGCGCACGCCCGGAAGGAGGCCGAAGAACTGCGGAGGAACGGTTTTCCTGTGGATTTCCTCGGGGGCGATGCCGCCCGCGAGCGGGAACCCGCGCTCTCCGCGGCGGTGCGGGCCGCGATCTTCCTCCACGGCGACGCCCATGGGTCGAGCCTCGGTTTCGCGGAGTCGCTGGCCGCCACCCTGAAGCGGCAGGGGGTCCGGGTGGAGACGGACGTTCAGGCGCTGCGGCTGCTCCGGGAGGGAAACCGCATCCGCGGCGCCGAGGTCCGGACCGGCAATGAAACCCGGGAGGAACGCCTTGCCGGGGAGACGGTCCTGGCGCTCGGGGCCCACTCCCCCCTGCTCGCCCGCACCGCCGGCGTGCGTCTTCCCATCCAGCCGGCGAAGGGGTACAGCGCCACGGTTCGGACGTTCGAGGGAGTTCCTTCGATCCCCGTGACGGTGGCCGAGCGCAAGGTCATCATCACTCCGCTCCAGGACGTGGTGCGTTTCGCGGGCACGCTCGAACTCGCGGGTTACGACCCGAGCCTCAACGAGCGGCGCTACCGGGCGGTCATCGCGGGCGGACAGGCGGGGCTGTCGGCGCGCATACCGCTGGAGGACGAAGTCGCCTGGGCCGGCATTCGCCCGCTCACTCCAACCAGCGTACCGCTGATCGGACGGCCGCCCGGCCGGGACGGGCTGCTGGTAGCCGCCGGGCACGGCATGCTCGGCTTCACCCAGTCGCTCGGCACCGGCCGCCTGATCCAGCAACTTGCCGACCGCGACGAGCCCGACGTGGAGACCGCGCCGTTCGCGCCCTAACATCGGAGCGCCGGCAGGGAACGCCGGGCGGCGCCGGCTAAGGACCTATTCCGCGTCCGCCAGTGTCATTCGGCGCAGCACCAGCAACGTGACGGCGCCGTACACGGCGCCGAAGAGGGCGCCGAACAGCGGGCTCTCGCCGTCGAGCCCCGAGAACGAGCCCACCGCCATCGTTACCAGCGCGGCTCCCAGGAACCCGCCGGCACAGCCGCCGGCG
Organism: Acidobacteriota bacterium; assembly: GCA_028877265.1. Classification (GTDB taxonomy): domain Bacteria; phylum Acidobacteriota; class Vicinamibacteria; order Marinacidobacterales; family Marinacidobacteraceae; genus Marinacidobacterium. Next base: position 169 of record JAPPGX010000102.1, on the reverse strand, counting down.
AGCCACATGGGACGCGAGACGTGCCCTCGCAGCACCAGGGTGTGTGCGCGAAGGAAGGCAGCGATCCCGAAGACCAGCACCGCCGCCGCACCCAGCACCTCGGCTCCCAGCAGAGTCAGGCCGGCCTGTGCGCAAACGCCGGCCGCCGCCCCCGCCGCCCCGGCGGCGG
>JAPPGX010000145.1 GCA_028877265.1 Acidobacteriota bacterium | reverse complement strand
AGGACCTGCAGCGCGTCCCCCATCACCGTCAGGGTAGCCCCCGTATCAGTCACGTCGACCGAGTAGCTGAACTCGTGCGGCCCCGATATTGGCGGTGCCGCTGGCATCTCTACCCCGTTCGTGGTGACGGCGGTGATCGTAGCGGTGAGTGCCGTCGCCGTTACCGCGATGGTGCCGGAATAGACGATTACCAAGTCAGGCGGGCTCAACGTGAGGCTGAAGCTGTAGGCTGCGTCCACCGTCAGCGTGACCATCGGTGGTCCGGCAGTCGACCAGGTACCCTGGAGCGACGGGAGCGACGGGAGCAACGGGAGCGGCGGGTAGACACCTGGGTCGCTGCGGCCCAGCAGAGCCATGCCGACCTTGTTGACGTGCGCCAGCGCGGGACCTTCAAGGATCTTGTCCGGTGGGAAGTCCGAGCCCGGATAGTGCCTGCAGTACGGGCTCATCGGATCGGCGGTGTTACCGTCGCCGGCGGCGATGCGCATCTTGCGGCAGTCCAGCGTCTCCCACCACTGGCCGACGCTCGTGTATCCGCCGTCACCGTAGATCTCGGCGGCCGCGGCGTTCACGTTCGCCTTGGTGGCGTCGTCCAACTGGGCGTACATCTTCTTGGCCGCGGTCGCCTGAGTTGGCGTGGCCTGGTCGCCATACAGGGCGGCGACCATCTGCTCGGCATTCAATACGTTCCACCAGCGCATCGCGTACTCGACGTCGGGAGTGGCCTTGGGCTTCTCCATCCCCGGTTGGGCACAGGAGGTCAGGCCGGCAAGGATGACCAGGGAAATAACGACCGCGAGGGGCCCGACGCCCGCACCTATCGAATGTTTCAGCATGACGGCCTTAGCCTACCCTGTTCCGAAGCAGTGTCAAAGCGCGCGAGCCCACTACCAGCCAACGGGATGCTTTGTCACCAGGCGGCGTTCGCCACTTCCGTCTGGCTGACGTCCAGGATTTCGCTGGGCCGGCGGCCCGTCAGAATCCGCCCTCGGCCTCTCGCTGGGCCAGGATTTCGCGTAGCGCACCGGCCAGGTCCCTCGCGCGCGGAGCCGCAGCCTCGACAGGACGGCGCCAGCCCTCGGTCGCGAGCCACACCAGCGGGGCCGCCGCCCGCGTCACCCTGCCGTCGATGATCCCGGCGCTCACCCAGAAGGGCGCGCGCGGCTCCGAAGACCGGGTGTCTTCCCAGGCGAGCATGTCCGAGCGGAGAGCGCGGGTATCGGCGGCGGTTCTCAGGCGGACGGGGAACGGCGCCGGCTCCGGCAGGCCGGGCGTCTGGTAGCGCCGATCCCACGCCTGACGATACGCCCTGCTGGCGCGGATGAAGGGCCAGGCCCTGAGGGCGTCCCGTCCGCTGACGCGCTGCGCCATGGGCCGCGCGGGCCTACCACCGCGCGGTAAGCTCGACCCCGAGCGTATGCTCCGCCGCGTGCGTGTCGCGCTCCCTGCGCGTCGCATTGACCCCGAAGGAGAGATCGGGAGCGTTCGCGGCCGCCGGCGCGAGCCGCCAGCCGAGGCTGTAGTCGCGCGCGCCGGTGGCGAGGCCGAAGCCCACATGCGGGCTGCCGGTCCAGCGTCCGCCGAAGGCGGGCAGGCCGTAAGCCGCCTCCACCGCCCAGCGGGAGGTGGCCTCGCTGCCGGTCCGGTCCTCCAGAGCCGCGGGCTGAAACAGTGCGTCGAGACCGCCGGTGGCCTTTCCGCCGAAGTCCTGGCGCAGGCTGAGCGACGCGCCCCGCTTTGTCGCCGGTGCCGAATCGTAAGCGAGCACCGCCGAGAAGCCGCGGTCCTTCAGGTCGTCGTTATCGTGCGCCAGCAGCGTGCGGCCCGACAGGTCGAGCGACAGGCCCATGCGCGGATCCGTCCACGCGATCCCGCCGCCGAGCTCGACCCCGAAGCCGGTCTCGGCGTCGCCGCCGTCATGGCGCGCGCCCGGCTCCAGCTTCAGCGTGAGAGTGCCGCCGCCGCCGAGCGCAACGTGGTAGCTGCCCTCCAGAGCGATCCGCAGCCGCGACACGTCGGAGTCCGATGCCGCGAGGTCGCGAGTCTTTTCCGAGGAGGTCCGCGACCACAAGGCGTCCGACGTCGCCGCCAGCGCCGGGCCGGAGCCCTCGGCGGGCGGGGCCAGCAGGTTGCCCCGCATCCCCGCCGCGGCCATGCGCCAGCTTGTGTCCGCGCCGTAGCGGGCGCCGAGAGCGGTCTTCAGCGTCACCTCGCCGGTGCCGTAGCCCGCCGCGCCCCAGAGCTTCAACCGCTCCGAGACCTGCAACGCCGCATAGGGGACCGCCGCCGTCAGCGACGCCTCCACCCTGCCGTCGCCCGTGC
>JAPPGX010000112.1 GCA_028877265.1 Acidobacteriota bacterium | reverse complement strand
ATCCGCAACTTCACCACCAAAATTTAATGAGAAGAGTTCAACAAGTGTTGTTGTGCCCGCCGGCGATCCGCCCACCGCCGCCACCCCCGTGCCGGGCGCGGGCACGCTCGCCAGCAGATCGGGCGGAGCGCCGGCCGGGGCGCCCGCCAGCAGCGAATCGCCGAACACGTGGATTCCGGAACGCGACGCTCCGATCTCCACGATCGCCAGCGCGCCACCCTCCGGAAGCGCTCCCGCAAGGCGGTCCGCCAACCCCGCCGCCGCATGGAGGGCGTACGGTTCGAGTTCCACGCGGGTCACTTCCCGGCCGGCGGCCGAGACGACCCGGCAGTGTTCGAGGACCGTCTCGCGCGGCGCCGCGCCGAACACGACGGCCGCCGGCCCCTCCCGTTCCGGGCCGCCCGACGCCGCCTCCGGGGCGGCGGAGCGCGGGCCGTCGTAGTCGAACTCGAGCGATTCGAGATGGAACGGCACGTGGCGAGCCGCTTCCCGGGCGACCGCATCGCGCAGATCGCCCGGCGCCGTCCCGGGCGCCGCCGCTTCGGGCGGCAGGGAAAACCGCTTGACGAGGACCGAACTGCCGCCGATCGCGAGCCCCACCAGGCGGCACCGCACCCGCAGCCGGGTGAGCAGGCGTCCGAGCGCGGCGCCGACCGTGTCCGCATCGCGCACCGCCCCGTCCCACAGGGACCCCGGCGGGAGCGATTCGAGCCCCGCCCCCATGATTGTCAGGTCGCCGCCATCCGCGGCGAGGGCCACCGCCTTGACCGCCGAATACCCGAGATCAACTCCGACCGCGTGAAGGGGGCGTCTCCAGTTCACGAGTCGGCGCACACTTCATCAGACGCAAAACGCGCCAAAAAATTCCCGTCTCAGGCGCCAATGTGGAAAAGTCGAAGCGAAGATGCACAGTGGCGCCGCCGGCGGGGCCCCTGAACCCGTTTCTACGGCGAAGGAGTCTCGGACTCACCCGCTTCCGCTGGGCGCGGAAGGAGGCCGCAGCGCACCGGCCAGTCCGCGGACGGCATGACCGGACGCGGAGGCTTCGCACCGGGGACGCGGGCCTCGACCCGAGCGGCCGGTTCCCAGAATTCACTGGCCGCGGTGTCGAGACAGTCGGGCCGCCCATGCCCGAAATAGTCGTCGCGCCCCGCGTCGACAACCACCTCGTCGTGTCCGCTCCACTCGGGTCCGGCGTACATGAGGTCCTCGACACGTGTCCCGACGTGCGCACTCGTCTCCAACCGGTCCGGAGCGCACTCCGGCACCGCCCCGAAGACGTGCAGCAGTTCGTGCAGCATCACCGTTTCGTAGGTGGAGGGCGTCTCCCGGTCGCCTCCCACCGCACGCGGGCTGCACCCCTCCGGGTGCACGAAGGCGACGGCGACCCGGCCCTCCACGGTGGCGGTGCCGCAGAGATCTCCGGAGCGTCCGGCGTAGTACACCGCGTACGTCTTGTCGGAAGAGGTTCCCAGCCGGTCGCGGATCGCGCCTTCGAGGTCCGGAGCCAGCGAGGCGCCCCGCTCCTCGCCCTCCTGGGCCGAGAAGGGCAGACGCAGGAACGTCACGTCGAGCCTGCCCCCGGCGGTATCGAGCCTGAGGCGCTGCCCGGTCTCGGCCCCCAACCAGTGCTGCATGGCCTCGAGCGACCGCTCGATGTCGCCGTAGCGATCGAGGTTCCCGTCCTCGGCGTCGCTCGGGACCGCATAGACGACGTGGACCTGCGCCCCGGCCAGGTCGTCCGGCTGGTCCCGTTCGTGGCGCGGGTTGGGCTCCAGCACCTCCAGCTCCAGCGAATCGCCGAATTCCTCGAACGAGGCCGAGACGGTGACGCGGCCCACGGCGACGCCGGTCAGCGTTCCGTCTTCCCCTACCTCCACGACCGACGAGTCCGAGGAGGTCCAGGCGCCCTCCACGAGTCCCGTCGTGCCGTCGTCGTAGCGGCCGTACGCGAGCGCCGGACCGGTCACCTGGCCGACCCTGAGATCGTTCCGCGCCAGGGTCACCTCGAGACCCCGCAGCTCCTTCGGAGAGACCCGGGGCGTCCCCGGGGTGACCGGGGTCTGGTTGCCTTCCCCCCCACCGCACGCGAGACCGAGGAGCACGAGGGGCGCCGCCCACCGCGTCCCGCCGGCGAGCCGCTCCGGAGTCGACCGCGTCGGGTTCACCGCTCCAGGCTGGACGCCTTTATTCGTCCTGAACCTCCCGGTGCCGGAAGCAGGACACCAGGTGGTCGTTCACGAGGCCGGTCGCCTGCATGTGGGCGTAGAGGATCGTGCTGCCCACGAAGCGGAAGCCGCGGGCTCTCAGGTCCCGGGCCAGCGCTACCGACTGCTCCGAGGTCGCGGGGACTTCATCATCGCGCGACCACCGGTTCACGAGCGGACTCCCACCCACGAAACTCCAGATGTAGTCGCTGAAGCTTCCGAACTCCCGTCGCACTTCGAGGAACCGCCGCGCGTTGTTGACGGCGGCCTCCACCTTCGCGCGGTTGCGGATGATGGCCGGGTTCGCGAGGAGCCGCTCGACCCGCGGCCTCCGGAACCGGGAGACGCCTTCCGGGTCGAAGCCGGCGAATGCCTTCCGATACCCCTCGCGCCGCTTCAGGATGGTCGCCCAACTGAGTCCCGCCTGGGCCGACTCCAACACCAGGAACTCGAACTGCGTCCGGTCGTCGCGCACCGGAACGCCCCACTCCTCGTCGTGATAGCGCGTGTACTCAGGGAAGGTCCCCTCGGCCCACCCGCAGCGCCGCGGCCTGCTCACGGCGCTTCGGCGACGTCGTCCTGCCCCTGCTCGTAGCGAAGAATCGCCGGCTCCCGCTCCAGGAGGAAATCCAGCGGACCCCGCCCGGTGAGCAGGCAGCGGCGCGCGAACGGCGGCAGTTCGAACCGGGCCGAACCCCCGTCCGGGAGCGACACCGTCCCGGCCTCCACGTCGATCACGATCTCCGCCCCCGGACGCGAGAGCAGTTCCCGGTGGGCCGACGCTTCGATCTCCACCGGGACGAGGCCGTTCCGGACCGCATTCCCCTTGAAGATGTCCGCGATCGAAGGGCTCACAACGGCGGCGAAGCCGTAGTCGGTGAGCGCCCACGGGGCGTGCTCGCGCGACGAACCGCAGCCGAAGTTGGCGCCCGCGACCAGGATGCGGGCCCCTTCCGCCTCCGGCCGGTTGAGCGGGAAATCGGCGCGCAGTTCCCCGGCCCCATCCCGGCGCCAGTCGGCGAACAGCGAAGCTCCCAGCCCGTCGCGCCGGGTCCCCGTCAGAAACCGGGCCGGAATGATCTGGTCGGTGTCCACGTTGTCGGCGGGGAGGACGACGGTGCGGGAGGCGATGCGGACTACGGGCTCCATGGAGACCTCTCCTTCACTCCTGGAGGAACGGCCGGGGATCGGCCACCGCTCCGGCGAGCGCGGAGGCGGCGGCGGTCACCGGCGAAGCAAGCACCGTTCGGCCCCCGGGTCCCTGCCGGCCCTCGAAGTTGCGGTTCGAAGTCGAGACCGCGAGTTCCTTCGGCGACAGCCGGTCTCCGTTCATGGCGATGCACATCGAGCAGCCCGGCGCCCGCCACTCGGCCCCGGCGCTCCGGAACACCTCGTCGAGCCCTTCCGCCTCCGCCTGCCGGCGCACTTTCGCCGAGCCCGGAACCACCAGCAGGTGGGTGGCGGGATTCGTCCGGCGGCCGGCCAGCACCCGCGCGGCGGCCCGCAGATCGGAGATCCGGGCGTTGGTGCAACTCCCGATGAAGACCACGTCGGCCGGCCGGCCTAGGAGCGGCCGCCCCGCCTCGATCCCCATGTAGTCGAGCGCCGCCCGCTCGTCGGCATCGGCCGGCGCCGGGACCGCTTCCGAGATCCCGCACGACATTCCCGGGTTCGTGCCCCAGGTGACCATGGGCTCGAGGGATCCGGCATCGAACGACAGCGAGCGATCGAAGGCGGCGCCCTCGTCCGTGGGCAACCGGCTCCAGCGGGCGACCAGGTCGGCGAAGCCGTCCCCGGACGGGACGTGTTCCTTCCCTTCGAGGTATTCGAAGGTCGTCTCGTCCGGAGCGATCAGGCCGGCCCGCGCTCCCGCCTCGATGGACATGTTGCAAAGGGTCATGCGCGCTTCCATGTCGAGCGCTTTGACCGCTCCGCCCCGGTATTCGATGACGTGTCCCCTGCCGGCAGCGACACCGAACCTCCGGATCACCCCGAGGATCAGGTCCTTGGCCGACACGCCCACCCCGAGTCGCCCCGAGATCTCGATGCCCAGCGTTCGGGGGCGCTCCTGCAGCAGACACTGGGTGGCGAGAACCTGGGCGACCTCCGTCGTGCCGATCCCGAACGCCCAGGCGCCGAAGGCTCCGTGGGTGCTCGTGTGGCTGTCGCCGCAGACGATGGTGCGTCCGGGCTGGGTGAGGCCGAGTTCCGGACCGATGACGTGGACAATGCCCTGGCCGGGATCGCCCATCCGGAAGAGCGGGATGCCGTGTTCCTCGCAGTTCCGCTCCAGCGTCTCCACCTGAGTCCGGGTCGCCCGATTCAGGAACGCGGGCCGGCCCTCCACGAAACGCGTCGGAATGGAATGGTCCACGGTGGCCCAGGTCCGGTCCGGACGCCGGACCCGCAGCCCCCGTTCCCGAAGCAGGGCGAACGCCTGCGGCGAGGTCACCTCGTGGATCAGATGGGTGTCCACGTAGATGACCGCGGGATGGTCCGGGCCGGCCGGAACGGCCTCGTGGGCGTCCCAGATCTTGTCGAAGAGCGTGCGCGGCGTCTCGACGTTCACGTCCGTTCTCCATTTTCCCGCGCGCGCCGGGTGCGCGCCCGGTTCTCGGCGTCCTTGAGCCGCCAGCGGCGCTCCGCCTCGGAGGAGACCGCCACCAGCACCAGGCCGTTCAGCAGTCCCATCCGGGGTACCTCTTCCCAACCGCCGCCGGGGTCGAGTTCGCCGAGACGTTCGGCGAGGCGGCCCGGATCGCGTTCGCTCCGCACGGCTTCGAGCGCCTCGTCCGAAAACCCGGCCAACGGCGAGCCCCCGTCCACGAGCCCCAGCAGCCGGCTTCCCGCCCTCCCGAGCGCCTGTCGCTCGGCGTCGGAGAGCGTCGGCTCGCCGAGACGCCGGGCGCGCGCCTCAGCCCGTTCGGCGACGAGCTCACGGGCGGCCTTCCGGTAGGCCGCGAAGGAATGCCGCTTCGCGACGAGGGGACCCAGCAGCGCCGGCAACTCCGCCGGATCGTCCAGTTGGGCCAGTCGCGACAGGACCTTCAGCGGCCGTTTTTCGAGCGAGCCGCGGGGACCGGAGCGCTTTTTGGGGGGCAAGGGGCGCGGAGCCTATACGACAGCGAGGCGGTGCTGGCATCTTCCGCACCAGTCCGAGGACCGGCCGCTGCTGTCTCAGGTCGCCCGAGCCTCGCCCGGGGGCGCCGGCCCGCCAACCTCGCGCTGTCCCATGAGCGCGGTCAGATCGGCGTCGTCGACTTCCCGGATGCGGTCCGCAAGCCGCTTGAAGTCGCGAAAGATGGCATCCATCTCGCTCTCCGCGGGCGCGAAACCGAGTTCGCCAAGCCGGGCCCGAAGCGCGTGCCGGCCGCTGTGCTTGCCGAGCACCAGCACGTTGCCCGGCACCCCGACATCCTGCGGACGCATGATCTCGTAGGTGGCGCGGTTCCGCAGCACGCCGTGCTGATGGATTCCGGCCTCATGGGCGAACGCGTTCTGCCCGACGACCGCCTTGTTTCGCTGCACCACCATGCCGGTGATCTCGCAGAGCAGGCGGCTCGAGGGGTAGATCTCGCGGGTGTCGATGCCGGTGGTTGCCGCGTAGAGGTCCTGCCGGGTGCGGAGGCTCATCACCACCTCCTCGAGCGAGGCGTTGCCGGCGCGCTCGCCGATGCCGTTCACCGTGCATTCGACCTGCCGGGCGCCCGCGCCGATGGCGGCGAGACTGTTCGCCACCGCCATCCCCAGATCGTTGTGGCAGTGCACGCTGATCACCGCCCGGTCGATGTTGGGGACCGTCCGGCGCAGGTGGCCGATCAGGGCGCTGAACTCGGCCGGCATCGTGTAGCCCACGGTGTCCGGGATATTGACCGTGGCGGCGCCGGCCTCGATGGCAGTTTCCACCACCTCGGCCAGGAAGTCCGGCTCGGTCCGCGACCCGTCCTCGGGAGAAAACTCCACGTCCTCCGTCAACTCCCGCGCCGCCGCGACCGATTCCGAGGTCCGCCGCACGATCTCGCGCTTCGCCATCCGGAGCTTGAACTCCCGGTGCAGCGCGCTGGTGGCCAGGAACACGTGGAGCCGGGGACGGGGGGCGTCCCGGAGGGCGTCCCACGCCGCCTCGATGTCTCCCGGTACGCAGCGGGCCAGCGCCGCAATGCGAGGCCCTTCCACCTCCCGGGCGATGGCGCGCACCGCCTCGTGGTCCCCCTCGGACACCGCCGGAAAACCCGCTTCCACGATGTCCACCCTAAGTCGCGCGAGCTGCCGGGCCATCCGAAGCTTGCCTTCGAGACCCATGCTGCAGCCCGGTGACTGTTCGCCGTCCCGGAGCGTCGTGTCGAAGATCAGGACGCGGTCCGATTGAGGGGTGGAGGTCATGGTGGGTTTCCCCGGAAAAGGGGCCGGAATCAGGCTTGTTGCGGCCCGAAAGAGAAGGACCCGACGACCCTCCGGGTCGCCGGGCTGTCATGGCAAAGGTAGACCCCGAGGGGGCCCTTGTCAAAGTGGTTGCAGTTCCCGCGAACCGCCTCCTCCCGGGCGGCTTCCACCCGGCGCAGACTTACGGGCCAAACAGCATTCCCCAGTCCATGACGACCGGCTCCGGAGTGAAGCAGAGGGCGAAGGTGGCGACGCCCGCGGCGGCCAGCAGCTGGCGGCTCCTGCCGAGCGGAGCGGCGTCGTCGAGCGTCGGCGGATGCGGCCGCCGGGCGCCGAGCAGCAGGCAGAGCAGGCCCCACACGAGCCAGGTCGGCGACCACACGGCCAGCGGGAACATGAGCAGGTGCACCGTCCTCGAGAACCGCGCCGCGCGCCCCCGGAGCACCGCGTAGAGCGCGTGCCCGCCATCGAGCTGGCCTATCGGCAGCAGATTGATCGCCGTGACGAGCAGGCCGAACCAGGCGGCAAGTCCCATGGGGCTCAGATACAGGACCTGCCCGTCGGGAACGGCGGGACCGAAGGCCGACGCGAACCACTGAAAGAGGATCGGTTCCCCGAACTGAATGCCACCCGCTGCCAGCGGGCCGGGACGCGAGGAGGCAACCCCCGCCGCCAGAAGCGGCAGGCAGACCACGAACCCGGCGATGGGCCCGGCGAGCCCCACGTCGATGAGCGCCCGACGGTTCGGGAACGGCGACCGGATCCGGATGAAGGCCCCGAGCGTTCCCACGATCGTGAACGGCATGGGCAGGAAGTAGGGGAGGCTCGCGTCCACCCGGTAGTGGCGCGCCGTGAGGTAGTGCCCGAACTCGTGGCACAGGAGGATGAAGAGCAGTGAGAACGAATACGGGATCCCGTAGCGGATCCAGAGCAGCGTCCACTCGAACCCGGAACGCGGTTCCCCGGACGCCCGGAAGAGTTCCGGCGCCTCGGCGGCGATTCCGAGCGCCCCGCCCACCCAGAGGGTGGTGCCGACCGTGGCGACGAAGAGCGCCGCCGGAAGGACGAAGCGCCGGGGTCCGGGCGCCGCCGGGCGTTCCCCGACTTCCGGCAAGGACCCCGGAGGCAGGGGGAACCCGCGGGTGTCGCCGCCGTTCATCGGTCCGGATACAGGAGATGAGGGCTGCGTTCCTCCAGGAACCCGGCCACCGCGGCAGCTTCGGACGCCATCAGGTCGTCCACCGGGACTCCGGCATCGATGCCCCGGCGAACGCGGTCGGTCCCGAGCAGCAGGTCCAGCCAGAAACGCTCCCCGCTCGCGCGCCAGGCGAAATCGCCGGGATGCGCGCGGCGGACCGCCTCGATCGCCCTGAGCCCGGTGCGCACCGGCCGGAAGGCCGCCAGGTCGGTGATTTCGACGCGCAGTCCGCTGCTCGCCTCATCGGCGAAGCGCGGACTCGGCGCCGCGGGCACCGCTCTCGGGGTGAAACGCGTCTCGGTGAATCGGACTCCGGGAAGCGCCGCGCCTCCCTCAAGCTCGCTGATCCAGGCGGCGGCATCCACCCACGGCGCCCCCACTACCTCGAAGGGGGTTTCGGTCCCCCGGCCCTCCGACAGCATCACTCCCTCGAACAGGCCGAACCCCGGATACACCAGCGCGCTCTCGAGCGTCGGGATGTTGGGCGACGGCGGGCGCCACGGGAGCTCCGTCTCCTCCCAGCGGGTGCCGCGGGTGAGACCCTTCACGGGCACCACCCGGACGGCCGACCCCTCGCGGGCGGCAAATAGCCGCGCCAGTTCTCCGACTGTCATCCCGTGGAGGAGCGGCAGCCGGTCCGTGCCCACGAACGAGCGGAATTCCGGATCGAGCATCGGTCCCTCCACCCGGTCGCCGCCGTTCGGGTTGGGCCGATCGAGCACCCAGAACTCGACTCCCGCCCAGTTCGCGGCCACCAGGGCGTTCCGCAGCGTGGAGATGTACGTGTAGAAGCGGACCCCGATGTCCTGGATGTCGAACACGAGCGCGTCCAGACCGGCGAGCGAGGCCCCGTCGGGACTGCGCCGCTCGCCGTAAAGGCTGACCACGGGCAGGCCGGTTTCCGGGTCCCGGCCCGACGCGACCTCCTCGCCGGCGGCGGCCGACCCCGAGACGCCGTGCTCCGGCCCGAAGAGCAACGCCACCTCCACCCCGGCCTCGAGCAGGGCGGCGGCCGCCGACTGACCGCCGATGGTGCGGCCGGTGTGGTTGGTGAGGAGTCCCACCCGCTTCCCGAGGAGATCCCCCGGGCCCTCCACGGCGAGCCGGTCGAGGCCGGGCAGGACCGCGGGCGGGAGCGGGTCGTCCGCCGCCGGGCCGCAGGACGCCAGCACCGCGCAACCCAGCACCGCGCACCCCAGCAGGATCGCCCGGGCGCGAAGTGCGCCGCTCAAACTCTTCTGACGCTCAGAGGAGCCGGTCAACCCAGCCGTACGGGTCGGGACTCCGCCCCAGACGGATGCTGGTCAGCCGCTCGCGCAGTTCGTCCTGAACCGGCGTCGTTTCCGGCAGGCGGATCTCGACGCCGCCCCCGGTGAGCCGCGCCACCGGGGTCACCACCGCGGCGGTGCCCACCCCGAAACACTCGCGGAGACTCCCGGCCGCCGACGCTTCGGCGACTTCTTCGATGGAGACGGCCCGCTCGTCCACTCCCGCCCCCATCTGGTCGCGCAGCAGGCGGATCGCGCTGTCGCGGGTCACGCCCGGCAGGATGGTCCCTCCGAGGGGCGGCGTCACGACCCGGTCGCCGATGACGAACATCATGTTCATCGTGCCGCATTCCTCGATGAACCGGTGTTCCTTCGAGTCGAGCCACAGGACGTTGTCGCAGCCGTGCTCCCGCGCTTCCTTCATCCCGTAGTAGCTGGCCGAATAGTTCCCCGCCGCCTTCGCCTCGCCGATGCCCCCTGCCGCGGCCCGGATCCACTTCCGGGTCACGTAGAGGCTCACCGAGCCCTCGTAGTAGGCCCCGACCGGAGCGGTCATGACGTGGAAGCGGTACTCCCGCGAGGGACTCACCCCGATGTAGGGGTCGGCGGCGAACAGGAAGGGACGGATGTAGAGCGAGCCGAACTCGTTGGGGGGGATCCAATCCCGATCCAGCCGGACCAGTTCGCGGATTCCACCCAGGAAGATTTCCTCCGGAATCTCGGCCATCACCATCCGGCGCGCCGACCGGTTCATCCGCCGCCAGTTCTCCTCGGGCCGAAAGAGCACCGGGACGCCGTCGTCGGTGAGGTGGGCCTTCATCCCCTCGAAGATCGCCTGCGCGTAGTGCAGGACCGCGGTCGCCGGGTGCAGCGCGAGGTCGCCGAACGGAACGATCCGGGGCTCCTCCCAGACCCCGTCGCGGCAGCGCGCGGACAGCATGTGGTCGCTGTAGACCCGGCCGAAGGCGACGTTCGCGAGATCCACCTCCGGAAGCCGGGACTCGGCGACCCGCTCGATCGAGATGGGAGCGGTTGCAGCGGAAACGGGAGGCGGACTCATCGGCGCCGCATCCTAGCAGCCCCCGGGGCTCGCGGCGCCCACGGATCGGCGGGCGGGTTCAGGCGGAAGTTCCCGCTCCCGCCGTCCGGCGCCGCCGCACCACGACGACCACCCATCCGGCCACCCCGGCGAGGGCGAGGGGCCACAGCAGCCACGACCACGAGGGCGGTGCTCCGCCGGAGATCGCCCAGGCGCGGGAAAGCTCGGAGAAGCGGGACTCGAGCAGATGCCACGCCGCGTGGCCCCCGATCACCGAGAGCAGCGCGCTCACCGCGAACCGCGACCGGTCGGTCCCCGAGAGGAGGTGCAGGAGCGGAATCGCGGCGAGCACCACCGCGGCCTGCCCCGCCTCGACTCCCAGGTTGAAGGAGAAGAGCGCCAGCGGCAGGTGGTCCCCGGCGAAGGCGAGCGATTCGCCGAGGGCGAACGCGAAACCGAAACCGTGGAAGAGCCCGAAGACCAACGCCAGCACGGCGCGGCGGACAACGCTCGCCGAAATGAGGTTCTCGATGGCGGTGTAGAGGATCGAGAGCGCCACCACCCCCTCGACGAGGGGAACGAACCAGAGCGCTTCGGGGGCGTGCCCGAGCGCCGCGCTCACCAGGGTCACGGAGTGGGCCACCGTGAACCCCGTCACCATGATCAACAGGTGCTTGATCCGGGAGAGCTGGCCGAAGGGAGCGATCAGACAGATCAGGAACAGCAGGTGGTCCCAACCGGTGAGGATGTGCTCGACGCCCGACCGGCCGAAGGCGAAGAACGCCTGGAAGGGCGACGGGTCGAGCGCCACCCTGCCCTCCCGGATACTGATGTGGTAGAGGTTGCTCTTCCACTCCTCTTCGCTCGCCTCCCGACGCTCGTAGAGCACGTCGAGCGCCGCCCGGTCGCCGAAGCCGGGCGCCACGTTGCATTCGATCTCGACGCTCCCTTCGGCGGGCGCCGGATAGGTCAGATAGAAATCCAGAAAGCCCTGGTTCCAGAAGACCTGGGTGTCGGCCGGCAGCGCATCGGAGAGCGCCGTTTCGCGCGCCGCCTCGAAGTCGGTGAACGTGCGGTCCCAGGGCAACGCGACCCGGTACGCCTGTAGCGTGGGAGGCAGCAGGCTGCCGTCCGGGTGGAAGAGGGGGGCCTCCGAAGCAAAGAGTTCCCCCGCCCGGCGCAGCACCGGATCCGCGCGCTCGAAGTCGAGATAGCCGGCGCCCCACTTGGGAACGTTCAGCGAGAGCAACAGCAGCAACGGAACCCGCGCGACGAGATGCAGTTCGCCGTCCGTCTCCCGCACGAAGACCGGGATCCGGATCTCGTCGGGGATGTCGTGCGACGCCGCCGGCCGGGGCGCCACGGTCACGGCGAGAACGGAAAGGGCCAGCAGGACGGCCAGGCCCGGGGTCCGGTTGGCCATGGTCCGATCAGCCCCTGCCCTCATCCCGGGCCAAGCCGGAACGCCGCGCCGCGGACGGCGGCGGCCTTCCGGAATCCGGCCCGGATCGAGCGGTCAGTGATGGGTGTTCGCAGCCCGGATCAGTGAACGTGACCCGAGTGGTCCACGACGAACTTCTGCGCCCGGCGTCCCTGGTTCACCTCCGCCGTGTAGAAGTTGCCGTCCGAGTCCACGACGAGGTTGTGGACCCAGTGGAACTGGCCCGCGTTGCGTCCGCGGCGGCCGAAGAAGGTCTCGATCTCCAGGGAGGCCCGGTGGATGATGTGGATCCGCTGGTTCTGGCCGTCGGCGTTGTAGAGGTCCACCTGATCCTCGTCCGGCGAGAGTTCGAGATCCCAGGTCGAGCCGTTGCCGAGGCTGTTCCCCTCCACGATCATCTCGTCCACGTAGGTGCCGTCCTTCTGGAACACCTGGATCCGGTTGTTCACCCGGTCGGCGACGTACACCAGGCCGTCCCGCGCGATCCGCACCGCATGGACCGGCGTCCGGAACTGCTGGATGGGCTCTTCGCCCGGGACGAACCGGCCGGTGTCTTCATCGGACGGTTCGTTGCCGTAGGCGCCCCAGTGGCGCAGATACTCGCCGGTCTCGGCGTCGAAGACGATGATCCGCTTGTTCAGGTACCCGTCGGCGATGTAGAGCTCGTTGGTCTCGGGGTCCACTTCCATGTCCGCGGGCTGTCCGAGGAACTCGGTGCTGTTGCTGCCCTCGGTGCGGCCCGCCTGTCCGATCTGCATCACGAAGGTGCCGTCCCCGCTGAACTTGAGGACCTGATGGTCGTCGGGTCCGTTGCCGGCGAGCCAGACGTAGCCGAGGTGGTCCACGAAGATGCCGTGCTCGCTCGCGGGCCACTCGTAGCCCTCGCCCTGATAACCGTTCTGGTCTCCCCAACTGTCCAGCAGGTTCCCGTCGGTGTCGAACTTGAGCACCGGCGGCGCTGGGATGCAGCACGCGGAGAGCGGCGGATCCTGCGCCAGTCCGGCTTCGTCCGCATTCAGGCTGCGCGGACGCTGCACCAGCCAGATGTGGTCGTTCATGTCCACCGCGATCCCGGAGACCTCGCCGATCAGCCAGTCCTCGGGAAGCATCGGCCAGTGGGGGTCCACCTCGGGCGGCTCGGCGTGCTCCATGTGCGGGTCGGCGAGCGGCGCGCCGCTGGTCCGTTCGCCCGGGGCCTGACAGCCGACGGCGAACGCCATCCCCAGAACCATCAGCAACAGGGTCAGATTCTTGGTCTTCATTGATTTCTCCCGGAGTCGCAGCCCCGACGGGTATCGGTTCCCGGCGCCGGCAGGGCGCCAAACCGAATGAGTGTACGGGAACCCCCGTCCGCGGCAAAACCGCGCGCGCCTGCGGCCGCGGCCCTACCCGTGCCGTTTCGGCGGGGGTTTCCCGCGGTCGTCCCGTTAGCGGCTGACCACGAACTTCTGCGCCCGGCGGCCGGTGTTCACCTCGGCCGTGTAGAAGTTGCCCATGGAGTCCACCACGACGTTGTGGACCCAGTGGAACTGTCCGGAGTAGCGCCCGCGGCGGCCGAAGAAGGTCTCGACCTCCAGCGCGGCCCGATCGATGATGTGGATCCGCTGGTTGGTGCCGTCGGCGTTGTAGAGGTCGGACTGCCCCTCGTCCGGGGACAGCTCGAGGTCCCAGGTGGAGCCGGCCCCCAGCGTGTTGCCCTCCACGATCATCTCGTCCACGTAGGTTCCGTCCTTCTCGAACACCTGGATCCGGTTATTTACCCGATCGGCCACGTACACCATGCCGTCGCTCGCGATGCGGACCGCGTGCACGGGAGTGCGGAACTGCTGGATCGGTTCCATCCCGGGCTCGAAGGCGCCCGTGTCCTCGTCCGAGGGTTCGTTGCCGTAGGCGCCCCAGTGGCGCCGGTACTCCCCGGTCTCGGCGTCGAAGACGATGATCCGCTTGTTCAGGTACCCGTCGGCGATGTAGAGCTCGTTCGTCTCCGGATCCACCTCGAGGTCCGCGGGCTGTCCGAGGAACTCGATGCTGTTGCTGCCCTCGGTGCGGCCCGCCTGCCCGATCTGCATCACGAAGGTCCCGTCCCCGCTGAACTTGAGCACCTGATGGTCGTCCGGGCCGTTGCCGGCGAACCACACGTACCCCAGGTGGTCCACGAAGATGCCGTGTTCGGTGGCGGGCCACTCGTAGCCCTCGCCCTGGTAGCCGTTTTCGTCGCCCCAGCTGTCGAGCAGGTTTCCGTCGGTGTCGAACTTGAGCACCGGCGGCGCCGCGTTGCAGCATGCGGAGACCGGCGGGTCCTGCATGAGTCCGGTCTCGTCGGCATTCAGGCTGCGCGGGCGATGGACGAGCCAGACATTGTCGTCGAGGTCCACCGCGATCCCGCCGACCTCTCCGATCAGCCAGTCGTCGGGAAGCCTGGGCCAGGTCGGGTCCGCCACCGGTGTCGCGGCGCCCGCGTCCTCCGGACCGGAGGCCACGGGCGCCCGGCCCGTCGTTTCTCCCGGCGGCCCGCAGCCGACGGCGGCCGCCAGCCCGAGCAGCATCAGCGGGGTCCTCAGTCGCATCATCTCCATGTCTCCCTCCCCGGAGCCGTCCCCCGACGGATTGGAGTGGCCGAGGCGGCTCGCGTTGCCTTGGCGAGTGAGTGTATGGGAACTGCCGGCGGTCAGCGACCGTCGCCCAGCGCCTCCATCACCGCGTCGTGAAACGCGGGACGGAGCCGGAAGATTCCGTCGTTCTCGCGCGTCGGATAGACCCGGTTGGTGAGCAGGACCGCGAAGAGTTCGCGCTCCGGATCGACCCAGATCGAGGTGCCGGTGAACCCGGTGTGCCCGAAGGACGAGGCCGAGAAATGATCGCCCGCGGACGAGGGGCCGCCGGACGAGGTGCGGGAGGGCGTGTCCCAGCCGAGCGCCCGGCTGCTGCCCGGGGCGAGCGCCGCGCGTTTCGTGAACCGGGCGATGGTGCGCGCGCGGAGCAGGCGCTCGCCGTTCATGGATCCCCCGTTCAGGAGCATCTGGAGGAAGACTCCGAGATCTCCGGTCGTGCTGAAGAGACCCGCGTGCGCCGCCACCTCACCCAGGACGACGGTGTTCTCGTCGTGGACCTGTCCCCGGACCACCCGGCCGCGCCACGGGTTGTCTTCGGTCGGGGCGATGCGATCGAGCCATTCCGCCGGCGGGCGGTAGCGGGTGGTTTTCATGCCCAGCGGATCGAAGATGCGCTCTTGAACGAGAACATCGAGCGGCTTGCCGGAGACCCGCTCGATGATCTCCCCCAGCAGCAGGATGCCGTTGTCCGAATACACCGTGTCCGTCCGCGGTTCGTAGTCGGAGGCCGCCCCCATGATGCGGTCGAAGACCATCCGGCGCGCGTCCTCCAGCGGCAGGCCCCGCGCTTCGGGATCGAACTCCAGGTAGAACTGGATCCACGCCGGCAGCCCCGAGCAATGCGCGAGGAGATCGGTCACCGTCACGACGGCCCGCCGGTTCCGTTCTTCCTCGGACGGCGCCCGGTCGAGGAACTCCGGGACGTAGGCGCTCACCGGAAGCGAGATGTTCAGGGCGTCCTCTTCCACGAGCATCATCACCAGGGTGGTGGTGCCGACGACCTTGGTCAGGGAAGCGAGGTCGTAGATCGTCTCCGGCGTCACCGCGGGCGCGTTCCCGTCGTAGGTCAGCCGGCCGAAGCCCTCCTGGAGCAGCACCCTGCCCCGCTGCACCACGAGCGCGCTCGCGCCCGGCGTGACGCCGTTCGCGATCGCATCCTCGATCACCGCGCGGATGTTCTCGACGCCTTCGGGACTCATGCCGACCTCCCCGGGTTCGACCGGGCGGAGCCGCTGCCGCTCCGCCTGCCTGAAAACCCCCGCTCCCGCCGGCTGGCCCTCGAGCGGGACCGGCAGGCGTCCTCCCACGGCGCTCTCCCCGAAGAGCGCCGCCGCGGCAGCTTCCTGATTCTGCGGGGCTCCATCCCACGCGAGCAGGATGCCCGCCTCCGGGGGAGCGTTCTGGACACCGTGCGGATTGCCGAAGGAGACGGCGAGCAACTTCTCCGCGAAGGGGGTGACCGCGTTCAGCAACTCCTCGGGCATTTCGAGGCCGTTCTTCCGGAAATCGGCGATCACCACCGCATCGGCGGCTTCGGCCTCCCGGGCGAACCGCGCAATCGGCAGGGCGCCGTGGTAGGTGGTGGGAATCCTCGCGGCCAGCGCCCCGCGCCGGCGAAGCGCGCCCCGGAAGAAGCGGCGGTCCGGCTCGTAGGGACCTTCCCGGTGGATTTCCACGAGAAGGAGACGGGGCGTCAGGCCGGCCCCTCCCGCCGTGTTCCCGGTGATCCGCGTGGACCAGGGAACGAGCCCCTCCGGGTCGCGAACCAGGGTCAACCCACGGCCGAAGAGCGACTCCGCGAAGTCGCGGCCGGCCGGATCGCCGAAAGCCTCGGCGAGCGGCTCCGGGGGAGTCCGGTCGTCGAAAAGACCGAGGCGCGCCTTCGCCTCCAGCACCCTGAGGACCGCCGCGTCGAGACGCGCCTCCTCGAGCCGGCCCGCGCGCACCGCGCGGACGAGCGCTCCGTGCGCCACGGCCGGGTCCCGGGGCACGAGGATCACGTCCACCCCCGCCCCGAGCGCGAGCGCCGCGACCTCGCCGTCGAAGCGCCCGGCGCGCGCACCTTCCATCTCGAGGGCGTCGCTCACGACGAGTCCGGCGAATCCCATCTCCGACCGGAGCACGCCGTCGAGGATCTCCGGCGACAGAACGGCGGGCCGGTCGTCCCGGCCGTCAAGCGCCGGCACCGCCAGATGCCCGGGCATGACCGCCGAGACCCCGGCGTCCACCGCCGCCCGGAAGGGAGCGAGGTCCACCGCATCGAGGTGCTCCCGGCCGGCGGGCACGAGGGCGAGCCCGTAATGGGAATCCGTTCCGGTACCGCCGTGCCCGGGAAAGTGCTTGGCGGTGGACAGCGCCCCGCCGGCTTCGACGCCGCGCAGGAACGCAACCCCGAGCTCCGCCGCGAGACCGGGATCCGAGCCGAAGGAACGCGTCCCGATCACCGCGCTCGAGGCGCTTTGCAGGACATCCAGAACCGGGGCCAGGACCAGGTGGACGCCCACCGCCCGCGCCTCCCGCGCCACGATCCGGCCTTGCCGTTCGAGCGCCGCGGGATCGGGCGCCGCCGCGAGTTGCATGGCCGGCGGGAACCGGGTGCCGCCCGCCGTGCGCATGGGAGTTCCCCATTCGTAGTCGGCGGCGACCAGCACCGGAAGCGGCGCCGCGCCCTGGAGGGCCGTGGTGATCTCGCGGGTTCCCTCCGGGGTGCCCGCGAACACGACGACCCCGCCCAGCCGGCCGGCCTCGGCCATCTCGAGCAGCGCCCGCCGTTCCGGATCCGCGAGGTTCCTGAACTCGGCCGGCGCCCGCGGCATCAGCACCTGTCCCACCTTCGCTTCTAGGGTCAGCCCCGCCAGCAGCCGGCGCGCCGTCTCGGAGGGTTCCTCCGCGCTCAAGCCGGACGGGACCAACAACACAGCGAGGGTGCAGCAGTTCCGGAGCAGCGCGGCGCCGCTCATTCGCCGTCGACTCCCCTCAGGCCTTCTGCAGCACCACGACGCGGTTCGTGTTGGTGCCCTTTCGCCGGTTGTCCACTCCCCAGCAGTTGGAAGTCTTGGTGAACTGCTGGTCGTTCACCAGCACCAGGCGCGGCTCGAGCCCCGCCTCGCGGGCCGCGGGCACGACGAGAGTCTCGAGCAGCAAACGGCCGCTCCGCACTTCGCCCACCTCGAAGGCCACGAGTCCGGAGGGAACCAGGACGCGGCGCAACTCCCGAAAGACTCGCGTCATGGCCGCCCGCCAGTCCGCCGCGCGCGTCCAGTGCCACAGCGCCACCTTATCCCCATCCACCCCGTTGAACCAGCACCGCAGCCAATTGTCGGCCCGGTAGTTGACCACGTCCAGAAAGGGCGGCGACGTGACCACGAGCCGCACGGTGCCGCCGGCGATCGCCGGCGTTCGGTCCGCGGAGGCGGTAAGCAACCGGGGGCCGGCGCCCTGGAGCCGCGCCCGTTCGCCGGGTTCGAGCCGGGCCAGCAGCGAACGGGTCTTCCGGAGGATGAGCGCCGCGACATCCCGGTCGGGCGGCCGCTGCCTGCGGCGTTCGTTGATCCGGCGCTGCGAGCGGACCGAGGCCGCCTGGTTGGGGGGGAGCGTGTACACCGAGAAGAACCCCGGCGAGTGCCCGGTGAGCCGGTTGGTCGCCACCATCTGGACCCAGCGGTCCACCCGGTCCAGCGATCCTTCCTTCCGGCGCCGCAGCAGTTCGTTCCGGAGGTTGACGATCCGCCGCAGGGTGGCCGGGTGGTAGAACGCCAGGAGGTCCTCCGGGGCCTCACAGGTCCGCTCGAGATCGAACGACGCCAGCCGCCCGGCGACCTCCGCGAGGCCCGGCGGGTCGAAACGGGGCTCCAGAAGCCGTCCGCTCAGCGGGTTGAGGTCCGAACCGACGGCGCGGCGGCCGAGCAGCGCGGCCTCGAGCGGGGTGGTGCCCCGGCCCATGAACGGGTCGTGGACGAGTTCGTCCGGCCGCGTCAGCCGGGTGATGAAGAACCGCGGCAACTGGGGCTTGAAGCACGCCCGGTAGGAGATCTCATGGAGGGAATGGGCGGCCCGCTGCTTCGAGGTCCAGAACTCGTTGACGTAGACGGGAAGCCGGACCTCGGGGTCGGGGAACGCCACCACCCGCGTCCGTCTGCCGAACTCGCGGAATTCACGCAGCCCGGCTTCGAATGCCGGGATGTCCGCCGCTTCCCCGGCCACCACCGCCGTCCGCTGCTCCAAGTCCCGGTTCCGTCGGCCGCGATGCTACCAATGCCCGGGCCGGAACGTCCGGAGAGCGCGGGCGCCGTGAAACCGGGCCCGGGTGTCGAAGGGTGGCGGGAAATGGCGTCCGCCCTCCTTATGATCGCGGGCCAATGAGCACTCCCGTCAGCGATCCCGAACCGTCGCGCTGGATCGGGGTCCGGCGGTTCCCCGACTGGAGCAGGCTGCGCCAGTGGGTGGCGCGGCAGGCATCGCTCGCCGGACCCGGGCGTGCGGTGGAACGGCTACGGATCCTGGTTCCGGGCGCGGGAGCGGCATGGGCCCTGGACCGGACTCTACGGGAGTTGCTCCCCCCGGGTGGATCGTTCCCGGAGATCCGGGTTTCTTCATCCGCGTTCGACGATCTCGGGGGCGACCTGGAGCCGCCCCTGCTCCCCGCGCCTCCGCTCGTCCGGGAGATCCTGATGGAAGAGGCTCTCGTCGCAGGCGTCGTCGGGGAAGCCGGTTTCGAACTGCCGGATTCCCGCGATCCCGCCCAGCTCGCCGATCTCTTCCTGACTTTTCTCGACGAAATGGCCGCGGACTCGCGTGTCAGCCCGGGCGCCGCGCCGTTCGAGCGTTTCGCACACCGCACGGAGAGGCGCCTTCTGGAAGCCGGGGAGACCGACGCCGGCGCGCTGCGGCTGCTCACCCTGGTCCGCTGGCTCCGTCGCGCCCACGCGCACTACCGGCGCGCCCTCGAAGACACGGCGCGCGGAGATCCGGGGAGTCTTCGCGAGCGGCTCATGGCGTCGGCCAGGACCTTCCGTCTCCGCTTCGCGGGGACGCGGGTGCTCGCCGCCGGTGAAGACGCCATCCGGCCCGCGGACCTCCAACTGCTTTCCTCGCTACTGCCACCGGGCGCCGTCGTCTGGGCGCTGCCGGAGGGAGCTCCGCTTCCGGCACCGCCCAGGGGAATCGCGTTCCGGCGCGATTCCGAAGGGTCCGGAGGCGCGCCCGTCGTCTCCGGGGTCCAACCCACCCTCTTCTCCGGTCCCGGCCCGGTGGCGTCCAGCCGACGGACAGACCCGCCGGCGATCTTCGTTCCGGCGACGGGGACGGACGGCACGCCCTTCCGGGTCTTCGAAGCCACGGACCGCGAGGCAGAGGCTCGCCTCGCGGCGGACCTCCTCGTGCGCTTCCGGGACGGTCAGGAGCGCGCCTTTCGCGGCTATCACCGGTGCGCGATCCTCGCCCAACGACCGCACTCGTACCTCGACGCGGTGGAAGACGCCCTCGCGGAACGCGGGATTCCGCTCGAAACCCCGATCCAGCCCAGCCTGACCCGGCACCCCTGGGTGGCCGCCATCGCCGATGTCCTCGAGTTCGGCGCCTGCCCCGGCCGGATCTCCCTGGGTCTGAATCTCTTGCGGACGCCTTTCCTCAGCCTTCCCGACGTCTCGGAGGCGCCGGCGCACGCGGCCGATGTCCTCGCCGGCGAACTGCTCCGCGCCGGCGTTCGCGACACCCAGCAGCCCGAGGAACTGCCCGAGGTCGCCGTCCGCCTCGATCAGACTGCCGAACGCCTGGTCCGGGCGGCGGACGGGCTCGTTGAGGCTGGGGCGGAAACGGACATGGGCCCGCGGGCGCAGCGGATGCGGAGGCAGGCAGCACGCCTCCGCACCGCGGCCGGGACACTGTCCCGGCTCACCGCCCTTGCGGACGCCCTCCGCCCGATCCGGGACGAGGACGCCACCTTCGGGGAGGCGGTCGCGGCGCTGATCGGGTTTCTCCAACTGCACTTCGAGCCGCCCGTCGACACGAGTCCCGACGTCCGCGACGCGGTGCTTCAGGCCCTTCGCCAGGCGGCCGGAGCGGCGCCCGCCGACGCGCGCGCCGGGGGCGGCTCCCGGTTCGTGCGCCGGATCCGAAGGCTCCTGAACCGCCGGACCGTCGCCCGCGGCGGCAGCGGGCGCGGAGTCCATCTTGTCGCAGCGAGCGACGCGCCATTCGGCGACTACGACGTCATCGTCCTGCTCGGCATGGTGGACGCCGACTGGCCCGGCCCGCGGCCCGGAAACATCTTCTTTCCGACCCATCTCCTCGACGACGCCACCCGGGCCCGTCATTCAGACGGCCGCGACCGGGAGACCCGTCTCCTCCGATCCCTCCCGGGGCTGCCGGCCGGCGCCGCGGCGTTCCTGCGTCCCCAGCTTGACGACGGTTTTCCGGTCGCCACGTCGGCATTGGAGACCGAGTTGACCGAAGCGGTGCTCAACGCGACACCGAGGCATCCGCTGCTCCCCACGCCGGACCGGGACCTCCCGGCGCACCCGGCAGTCGAGTCCCTGCCCACGACGCTCGACCGTCACGCCCCCGCGGCCGCCGCGCTGGAACGCCCCCTCTCTCCCACGGCGCTCGACACCTACGCGAAGAGCCCCGCCCAGTTCTTCGCCCGCTACGTCCTCCGCCTGGACGAGGAGCGCCCGCTCGCCGATGTCCCCCTGCCCACCGAACGCGGCGAGCTGCTCCACGCTTTTCTGGAGCGGAGCTACGCCGCCCTTCAAGACGCCGGGCTCGGGATCTCCGAGTCCACCCTCGAGGAGGTCCTCGACTTCTTCCGCCAGGAGTTCGAGCGCTTCGCGGCCGCACGGCAACTACCGGACACCGATCGGCGCATCGAGAAAGCGTGGCTCTTCGGCGGCAACTCGACCCCCCCGGCGATGGAGTGGTTCCTGCGCGAGGAGGCCACCCGGGGGAGGGCCGCCCTCGAACAGGTGGAGAGCTGGATCGCGGGGGACGTCGGAGGCATGCGCGTCCACGGGCAGCTCGACCGGCTGGATCGCCTGGCCGGCGGCGGCCGGCGGGTCGTCGAGTACAAGTCCGGCCGCTTTTACGAGAAGCCGCTGCAGGCGCGGCTCTACGCGCGCCTTCTGGAAGCCGCGGATCAGGTTCCTACCGCGTTCGCCATCCCCTACTTCGGCAATCGGCGCTGGATCGGGCCCGAGGATCCGCCGGACGATGCCGAACAGGACGCGCAGGTGGTTCAGATCCGGGAGGGGCTGGCCCGGGGTGATTTCTCGCTGCCCGACGAGGACGGCGCCTTCGACTTCCACCTCGTGGTCCGGAGGGATCTGCCGGATCCGGCCGGCCCGGCAACGGACAGTGGGCCGGATGAGGCGCGGAACGCCGGGAAAGACGCCTGAACCGATGTCCGACCCCGGTTTCCGACCCTCCGACGCCGCCGCGCGGGAGGCCGCCGCCGACCCCCGCCGCAACGCGGTTCTCCGCGCCTCCGCCGGCACCGGCAAGACCACGGTCCTGACAGACCGCTACGTGCGGCTCGTGGAAGCGGGGGTGCCGCCGCGGAACATTCTGGCGCTCACCTTCACCCGGAAGGCGGCTCAGGAGATGAAGGACCGCATTCTCAAGGAACTGACCGCGTCGCGCCGCCGCCGCACTCTCCCCGAAGACACCGATATCGCGGAGGTGAGCATCTCGACGCTCGACGCCTTCACCCTCGGCCTGATCCGTGAGTTCCCTCTGGACGCGGGAGTCAGTCCCGGCATCGAAGTTCTCGACGAGCGCTCCATGCCCGTGTTCCGGGCCGAGGCGAGCGAGCGCGTCTTCTCCGGCGTCACCGGCTTCGACCGGGAGTTGCTGGCGTCGCTGCCGCTCCTCCTCGGCCGTTCGCCGACCAGGGTGAGGGAAGCGGTGCACGAGTACCTGGAGCGGCGACTCGCCTGGCGACGGCTGTTCGAGGCGAAGGCGGCCGAGCGCCGCGGCCGGCCGGGGCCGCGGCCGCGCCTCCAGCGGTTTCTCGAGCCCGTGGCCGATTCCTGCCGGCGCCTCCGGGAAGCGGCCGAGGACGGCGCGTCCGCCCTGGAGGCTCCGTTCGCCGTCCGGCTCGCGCTCCGCGCCGAGGAGCAGACAAGCGCCCGGGACGCGCTCGACCTCGAAACCCTTGAGGGGTTCTTCCGTACCGACCTCAAGAACCCGCCCCGGGAGGTTCCCGAGCCTCTCAAGGCGGACTATGCCGCCGTCACTGCCGGGATCCGGGATTTTCGTTCCCGCTGGCTGGACTACCTGAACGAACACGCCTTCGGACCGGTCTGGGACCTCTTTCAGGCGGTGGAACGGGAATACGACCGGTTGAAGCTGGAACGCCGGGTCATGGATTTCGACGACCTCACGCTCGCGGCCACCAGGCTCCTCCAGGAACTGGGGGAGTTCTCGGCGAGCCGGTTCCGGTTGGAAGCGCGCTACCACCACCTTCTGCTCGACGAGTTTCACGACACGAGCGATCCGCAGTGGGAACTCCTGCGGGCCATCATCGCGCCTTGGGCCGCCGGGGAAGGGCTGGTGTCCGAGGAGGTGCGCAAGGTGACCGGCGGGAGGCTCTCGCGGCCCACGATCTTCGTGGTCGCGGACCACAAGCAGTCCATCTACCGGTTTCGGGATGCTCGCGTCGAAATCCTGAGCCAGGCCGAGAACGCGATCGGAGCGCTTGCGCAACCTGGCGACCCGCCGTCGCCGAAGCTCGTGTTGCAGTGGAACTTCCGCTCGAACCTCCGGCTGCGGCGTTTCGTGAACAGCGCCGGTGCGGAGATTGCGAAAGCGTCCACCGCGGATCCGGATTCGGACTGGGCGTTCCAGTACGACCCGGACGACCACTTTCCCGCCGACGGCGACCCGGAAGACGAGCCGCCCGCCCTCGGCGTGGCGGTGGCGGGGAGTCACGAAGAAGTCGCCTCCCGCATCGCGGCCCGCATCGAGACGCTGCTGCAACACGATGCGGTGCGCCCGGAACAGGTTGCGCTCCTCGCCCGGACGAGTACGAACCTGGCCGTGTATCTCGATGCGCTGAAGCGGCGCGGGATCCCCACCTTCGTGTTCAAGGGCGCGGGGTACTTCGACACCAGCGAGGTCCGTGACCTGAGGGCGCTGTGCCGCTATCTCGCCCGGCCGCACTCCGACCGGCGTGCGGTGGAACTCCTCCGGTCCCGCTTCTTCGCGCTCCCGGGGGACGATCTCGCCCGGCTCCGGCGAATCAGCGACTCCGCCGCTCCCTTCGCCGAACTCCTGCTGACCGAAGGACGCCGGCTCCCGGAAGCACTGCCCGCGACGACCCGCCTCCGGCTGAAACGCGCCGGGAACGCCGGCGGGCCGTGGATCCGCCTCGCGCGCCGGCTCGCGCCGTCGCGCGCCGTCGCGCACATCCTGGAAGAGACCGGCTACCTCCGCCGCGCCGAGGCCGCAGCCCAGGCGCCGTACGAGGCCGCGCAACAGGTGGCGAACGTGGCGAAGGCGCTTCAGTTGCTGCGGGGATTCGAACGTGACGGATTCGTCAGCTTCGAACGGGTGTCCGAGGCGCTCGAAAGCGCCGCGAACGGTGACGCGACCCAGGCTCCACTGGAGGCGAGCGGCGCCGTGCAGGCGCTTTCGATCCACGCCGCCAAGGGCCTGGAGTTCGAACACGTATTCATCGTGGACTGTGGCGGCAGGGGCAAACAGGACACCCGCATCCCTCGGGTGGTCGAAAGCGAGGGCGGCGTCTGGAACATCGCCCTCGTCACCAAGGGCACCGCCTGGAGAGCGAGGGACGGGGGACGCGCGGAATCGGAGGAGCGCCGCTGCATGTACGTGGCGATGACGCGCGCAAAGGCGAGCCTCACTCTCTCCTGGAAGACGCGGATCACGAACGCCGGAAAACCCCACGGTTCGGATCGGCCTCAGTACCTCCCGGCCGACCTCGCCACCCTGGCGTCCCTGACGATGCTGCGTGACGTCACATCCTTCGTTTGGGCCGGGCATGAATTCGCCGTTCTGCCGCCAGCCGGATCCCTCCCGGACAACCAGGCGGCGCCGGAATCCGGGTGACGGCCGACCGACGCGCCGCCGCGTCCCGCGGCCGGGCGGCGACCGCCACGCGCCTACTCGCCCATCGGATCATTCACCGGGCGTGTCGCCGCGGAGAACTACCGGACCTGGCCGCCGCCGTTCGCCTGGCGGACGAGAGACTCGTTCCTTCGGCCGCCGCCCGCCGCGCGGTCGCCGCCGAGGCGCTGCAACTGGCTGTCACGGTGCTCGGGGAGCGGAGACCCGGGGGGGCCCTCGACGGGGCATTGCACGCCAACGTTCGAGTCGGTCTGCGCCGGCGCGACGGCAGCGCCCGCGTGGTCTTGATCCCGACTCTGTTCCTGCCGACCGGGACGGGCGCCCCTCGGGTGATCGCGGTGCAGGACAGCGACAGCGAGACGGCGAAGCGACGAGCCCGCCGTTACCGCCACGCGGCCCGCATCCTCCTGGGCCGTCCGGTACGGGCGTTCGTGGTGCGGGCCGGCGGCGCGCTCGAAGAGTTGGCGCCGGGGCCGGCTAGCCCGTATATCTCATAGTCAAGCGTGAAGGGGGGGGATTTGTACTTTCCAA
>JAPPGX010000021.1 GCA_028877265.1 Acidobacteriota bacterium | reverse complement strand
TCGCCTTCTTCCGGGATGCCTTCTTCCGCGTCGCCTTCTTCCGGGATGCCTTCTTCCGCGTCGCCTTCTTCCGGGTGGCCTTCTTCCGGGTGGCCTTCTTCCGGGTGGCCTTCTTGCGCGTCGCCTTCTTACGAGTCGCCTTCTTCCGCGTCACCTTCTTGCGGGTGACTTTCTTACGCGACATCTTCTTGCGCGACGTTGCCTTGCGCGTCAACCGTTTACGTGTTGCCTTCTTGCGCGCCGCCTTCCGTGACGCAGCCGCGCGGGAAGTCGTCCGGCGCGCAACGGCTTTCTTGCGCGAGACTTTCTTTCGGGTGGCGCTGCTACGCGATGCCACGCGCGCCGTTGCTTTCTTGCGCGTTTTCTTCTTGGCCGACCGCCGCGCCTTTTTCTTCATTACAGTTCTCTTCACCCTTCGCGAGGAACCGGGCAAGCGGAAACGAACAAACGAAACCGCGTCCCGCTGTGCAACCCGCAAGTTCAGCGTAACACTGCTCTCGAAGTTCGGTCAACCGGTGGATGCGGCTTGGACGGACCAAACCAGGTGAGTCAACGGTAGCTGTAACCAAACGGACTGCTAGTCTTGCCGGTCGCGTCGACCGGTTTCTGTGACGAACCTTGCTCCGGGACGCGTCCGGTAACGTGCAGACCTCGATTGGAAACCGCCTCAAGGTTTGGGCCGACTACCTCAAGATCGAACACACGCTGTTCTCCGTTCCGCTGATCTATGCGGGCGCGTTGTTGGCGGAACCTCCACTCACCCCGCGCACGGCGTTGTTGATTCTCGTCGCGGCCACGGGGGCGCGCACGACCGCGCTGGGGCTGAACCGCATTCTCGACCGCCACCTCGACGCTCTGAACCCACGCACCGCGAGTCGCGCCTTGCCGGCGGGCGCGATCTCCCTGCAGGGTGCGGTGGTCGTGGCCGTCCTCGCGTTCATCGTCGCCCTGGCAGCGGCCTGGGCTATTTCCCCCCGTTGCCTGGTCATCGCTCCCATCCCGCTGGCGGCCTTCGTTGTTTATCCGCTCCTGAAGCGAACCACCCGGTGGGCGCACCTGGGACTCGGCGTCACTCTCGCTCTGGGCCCGCTATGCGGGTTCTATGCGGTGGCTCTCGAATGGCAAGGGCTCTTTCCAATCTTGATGCTGTCCGTTTTTACCGCTCTTTGGTCCGCGGGCTTCGACATTCTCTACGCAACCCTCGATGAAGAGTCGGACCGCAGGACCGGTGTCTTCTCCCTGCCTGCGGCTATCGGAAGCCGGCAAGCTGCAAGAGTCGCTGCCGGAATGCATGCCCTCGCGTTCGCGGCTCTTATGATTCTCTTCTCAACGTCGCTCCATGGTGCAGTGTCCGGTCTCCTGTTCACCCTCACCGGCGGCCTCTTCGTATTGCAACATCTGCTCCGGCAGCATGTGAATCTCGCGTTCTTTCACATGAACGCCGTGTTGGGTTGCGTCGTCTTCCTGGGCATTCTGCTCTCCCAACCCTCCATCCCGGGCTCATGAGAATCGTCGTCGGCATGTCGGGCTCCTCGGGAGCGGTTTATGGTGTCCAGTTCCTGAAGCGCTGTCCCGGCGAGAAGCACCTCATCGTGTCCCGCTGGGGAGAGGAGGTGCTGCGGCTCGAAACAGGCCTCGCACTGGACGACCTGAAGGGTCACGTCCGGCGTGTTCATCGCGACTCCGATCTGGCGGCTCCGTGGTCCTCGGGTTCCAACCGCTACGACGCCCTGGTCCTGATCCCGTGCAGCCTTTCGACACTGGGCAAGGTCGCGAACGGAATCGCGGACACCCTGATCACTCGGGCAGCCCAGGTCGCCCTCAAGGAGCGTATGCGCCTCGTCCTCTGCGTGCGCGAAACGCCCTGGTCCACCATTACCCTGCGGAACGCCCTCGCCGTTTCCGAAGCCGGTGGGATCGTGATGCCCGTGGCTCCTCCCTGGTACCGGAACCCCGACTCGATGGCCGAAGTCGTGGACGGCTTCTGCGACAAGGTGCTCGGCGTTTTGGGACTCGGCGACGCACCCGGCTGGCGGGAGGAGGAAACCCGGTAAGCGAGGGAACCGGCGGTCTTCAGACCGGTGCGCTCATGTTTGCGGCCTGTGGCAAAACCCACGCGGCGTTCGAACGGCGATGCATCCCGCCTGAACCGGGCCGCTCCGCGCCCCTCATCGTTGCGTTTCGGTCGGAATACACTCGGTATTCCCCCCTCACGCGCCTTGTCAGCCGGGCGCCTTGCCATTCTGGGTGCTCACGCCAGTTCCACCACAGGCTGCTAAGATTTTTGCCCTTCATCGAGGCCCCTCGCGCCCGGGATAGTCGAATGTATCCGGCCTTTTCCCGAGCGCGCGGCGCCCGAGACTCCCCGTGCTGATTTCCGAAGGCGTCGCGTTTCGCGACCGGTCCCTGGTCCCGATCTGGGAGAAGGTTCTGGCCGGGGATCGCCTCGACTTCGACGATGGGATCGCGCTGCTGAAGACCGTCGACCTGCCGGCGCTGGGCCGGATGGCGGACCACGCCGCCAGGGCGCGCAACGGCGACCGGGTCCAGTTCGTGGTGAACCGGCAGATCAACCCGACGAACCTGTGCGTACTTTCCTGCGTCTTCTGCGATTTCGCCGCCAAGCCGGGCGACGCACATGCCTACGAGCAGTCCCTCGAGGAAGTCCTCGCCCAGGTGTCCGACGAACTCTCCGAGGTCCATATCGTGGGGGGTCTCCACCCCAAGTGGCCCTTCGCCCGCTATCTCGAGATCGTTCGCGAGATCCATCGGAACTTTCCGACCGTGCAGATCAAGGCGTGGACCGCCGTCGAGATCGACTGGTTCGCCAGGCTGGAGAAAACCAGCATCGAGGACATCCTGATCCAACTGAAGGAAGCGGGACTCCGGACTCTTCCGGGGGGTGGAGCGGAGGTGTTCTCGGACCGCGTCCGCAAGGAAACGTTCAAGACCAAGATCGGTCGTGAACGCTGGTTCGAAGTGCACCGGGCGGCTCATCGAATGGGGATCATGACGAACGCGACCCTGCTCTACGGGCACATCGAGACGCTCGCGGAACGGGTGGATCACATGATCCAGCTTCGGGACGCGCAGGACGGACGCGACCCTTCCGCCGCCGGGTTCCAGTCGTTCATCCCGCTCGCCCTGCAGCCGGGCAACACCGGGCTCGCCGAGCGCCAGGCGTCGGTGCTCGAGGATCTCCGAACCGTCGCTTGCGCCCGCCTGCTGCTCGACAACTTTCCCCACATCAAGGCGTACTGGGTGATGCTTGGCGAGGACTCGGCGGCGATGGCGCTCAACTTCGGAGCCAGCGACCTCGACGGAACCATCGGGGAAGAGAAGATCGCGCACCTCGCGCAGGCGACGAGTCCGGTCGGCGTCGCCCGGGAGCGGCTCATCCAGATGATTCACGACGCCGGCAAGGTCCCGGTGGAGCGCGACGCGCTCTACAACGTGGTCCAGGTCTGGGAGGCCGCCTGACGACCCCGGTGCGCCTGCTGCTCGGGCAACTCGCCTACCTCAATACCCAGCCCTTCGAGCCCTTTCCGGGCCTGCGGGTGTTCCGCGCGTCTCCGTCCGAGATCGGCCGGCTCGCGGCGACTTCCGAGCTCGACGCCGGACTTCTTTCGGCGGGAGATCTGATTCGCAACGAAGAGCGGTACTCCCCGCTGGGAGACGCACACGGCACGTTCGGAATCGCCTGCCGCAAGCAGGCGGGAAGCGTGTTTCTCCTCTCGCGGCGTCCAGCGGAGCAACTCGGTGGAAGGATCGTCGAGATCACCAGGGAGACCTCCACGTCGGTGCTGCTTCTGCGGCTCTGGCTCGAGCAGCGGCTTGGCATCGAGCGTCCGGAGTACCGCTCGGGTGTCACGCGCGAGCACGAAGCCGTCCTGCTCATCGGCGACGAGGCGCTCCGGGAGCGGGAACGGCCCGATCCGCGGTTTCCCTACCGCTTCGACCTCGCTGCGCGCTGGAAGGATTGGACCGGACTGCCCTTCGTCTTCGCGATCTGGAGCGCGCGCCGGTCGTTGACTTCGGCCAAGCGGTCCGGGCTCGAGGAAACGATCGCCGCCTCACTCGAGCGGGGCATCGAGAGGATTCCCGAGATTGCGGAGGAGGTGGCGGGGCCGCTGGGAGACGGGCCGACCATTACGAGGTATCTCCAGGACTTCACGTACCGGTTCGACGAGCCGGAGCGCCGGGGTTTCGAAGCCTTCCGGCGGCTGGTAAGGGAGCGCAATCTCGTTTCCTCGTCACCGGCGATGCTGGGGAACGGCGCGTGATGTTGACCGGCGCGATGGATCGGATCCGGCGCAAGGTGGAGAGCCGCGTCCGGCTCTCGGAAGCCGATGCCGTCTGGCTGATGGACGAGGCTCCGCTGCTGTTCGTCGGAGAATTGGCAAACCACGACCGTTTCCGCCGGCATCCCGAGCGGGAAGTCACCTTCGTGGTCGATACGAATCCCAACTACACGAACGTCTGCGAGGTGGACTGCACCTTCTGCGCCTTCTACCGGCCTCCGGGACACGCGGAGGCCTACACCCATTCCGTCGAGGAAATGCTGGACCGCATCGGCAGGGCGGTCGAGCAGGGCGCGACAACCGTCCTCCTGCAGGGAGGAGTCAACGAATCGCTACCGCTCGAGTACTACCTCGATCTTGTCCGTGGAACGCGCGAGCGTTTTCCCGAGGTGACCCCGCACTACTGGTCGGCGGTGGAAGTCGAAGGTATGGCGAAGGTCAGCGGACTCGGCATTCGCGAGGTCCTGGTCCAGCTCAAGGAGGCGGGACAGGACACGCTCCCCGGGGGCGGCGCCGAGATCCTGAGCGACCGCGTGCGGCGGAAGGTGTCCCACAAGAAGGGGGGAGCGTCCGCCTGGCTCGATGTGCATCGAGAGGCTCACGCCGTCGGGTTCGTGAGTACCGCGACGATGATGTACGGCCACGTGGAGACGACGGCGGACGTCGTCACCCACCTGGCGAGCATCCGCGAGCTGCAGGACGAGTTCCATGGGTTCACGGCGTTCGTGCCCTGGAGTTTCAAGCCGGGAAACACTCCGCTCGTCCGGAAGATCCCGCACTACGCCGGACCCAACGACTACCTCCGTATCCTGGGTGTCTCGCGGCTCGTGCTGGACAACTTCGATCACATCCAGGCATCGTGGTTCAGCGAGGGGAAGAAGGCCGGCCAGGTCGGCCTGCACTGGGGCGCCGACGACTTCGGAGGCACGCTGCTCGAAGAGAACGTTCACGCGTGCACGGGTTTCATCAACCGCACGAGCATCGACGAGGTGCAAATCCTGATCAGGGAAGCCGGATTCACGCCGGTGCAGCGGGACACCAAATACCGCACTCTGGGGGCGGGGGCGTCCGGGCCGCCCGGCCCACCTGGGTGACGCCCGCCAGGTGACCTGGGCCTTCGCGGCGGCGCTCCTCGGAGTACTGGTCCTTTCGGCCTTCTTCTCGGGATCCGAAACCGCCTTCATGGCGGTGCGGCTCCACCGCCTGCGCGCTCTCGCGGTCCGCAGCCGCAAAGCGGCCGCCGTCATCCGGGTGGCCGAGCATCCGGAACGTTTCCTGGGAGCGATCCTGACGGGGAACGTCTTCGCCAACGTGCTCGCCGGCGTGCTGGCTACGGTCGTGCTTTCGGCGGGAGCCGAAACAACCGAAGAGCGCGCCCGGGCGGCCACCCTCGCGACGCTCCTCGTCGGCGCGGCCCTGCTCGTCTTCGGGGAGATGGTGCCCAAGAGCATCGCCGCGCGTCACTCCGAGAAGTGGTCCCTGGGCATGGTGCGGCCCGTGCAGGGGCTGCTCTGGCTCCTCGGCCCGATCGCCGCCGCCCTGTCCTGGCTGGTGACGAATCTCCTGCGGGTCTTCGGCATCTCGCGTCCGGCGCGCGAGACCACCATCAGCGCCGCCGAGATGCGGGAGAGCCTGCGGTTCGGATCCCCCGACGCCGACGCCGTCGAGAGGCAGGTCCTGGTGAAACTCGCCGATGCCACCGGGCGGCGGCTCACCGAGGTCATGACCCCTCGGCGGGCGATCGTGGCCGTCCCTTTCGGCGCGGAGGTCTCGGAGACGATGCGGCTCTTCCGCCAGCACGGCCACACCCGGCTCCCGGTGGTGGGGAGCACCCTCGACGACGTGCGGGGCGTCATGGATCTTCGCGACGTCCTGCCGGCAGTCGAATCCGGGGCCGGCTTCCGGCCGGAGAACCACCTGACGCCGGCACGCTTTTCTCCGGGTACCGCGACGCTCGCCCAGGCGCTCGTCCAGATGCGCGAACAGTCCTGCCGCATGCTCATCGTGGTGGATGAGCACGGGGGCGTCGAAGGGCTGGTCACTTCGAGTTCGCTCCTCGGAGCCATTCGCGGTCCCGGACCGGGCGAGAGCGCTCCGGGGCCCGGCGGGAGCTTTCTGCTGGACGGCACCCTGACCGTTTCCGAGGCCAACGCCGAACTCGCCCAGCACGGATCCGGCCAGAGCGCCCCGGAAGTCGGGATCGAGATCCCGCCGGGGGACGACTACGACACCGTCGCCGGATTCGTGCTCGCCCGAACCGGCCACATCCCGGAGGAGGGGGAGACCGTGTCGATTCCGGGCGCCGTGCTCCGGGTGATGGCCGTGGACGGCCACCGGATCACCCGGTTGCGAATCGAGCCGGTCCCGCCGGGGTCTTCCGGCTCGGGGGCGAAAGAAGATGGCACTTCGGAAGGCGCCTGACTCCAGGGTCTCCCAGGCTGCGTCTCCCGGGAAAAAGACGCCGGCGCGCCCGGTTCTCGCGGTCGTGCGGGAAGCGCTCGCCGCCGCCCTCGACTGGTTTCCGGACGATGCCGGGAACCGGTCCGTCCTGGTCGGGTTTTCCGGTGGTATGGACTCGACGGCCCTTCTTCACCTGCTCGGCGGACCCGGTGGGATCCGCGAGAGGGCCGGTGGACCGGCGCTGCTGGCGGCGCACCTCGACCACCGGCTCCGGCCCGATTCCGGGGAGCAGGCCGGCTTCGCGGGGACCGTCGCGGCGTCGCTCGGGATCGAGTGCGTCACCGGCCGGCGGGACGTGCAGGCCCGCGCCCGCCGGGAGGGCCGCTCCATCGAGGAGGCCGGCAGGCTGTCGCGGCTCGATTTCCTTGCCGAGATCGCCCGGGAACGGGGCGCTACGACCGTTCTCCTCGGGCACACCCTGACCGATCAGGCCGAAACCGTCCTGCTCCAGTTGGCTCGCGGCGCCGGCGCCCTCGGGCTCGGCGCCATGGCCCCGGTCCGGAACGACGAGCGGGGACTGGTGATCGTCCGGCCCCTGCTTTCGGTTTCGCGGACCGAGATCTCCCGGCTCGTAACCGCGGCGGGGTGGCCGTTCTATCCCGATCCATCCAACGAACTCGAGGAGTTCACCCGCAACCGGATCCGGCGCCAGGCCCTTCCACTCCTCCGGGACACGGTGAACCCGCAGGCGGAAACGGCCCTCGGGCGGACCGCTTCGCTCCTCCGGGACGACGAGGAGTGGCTGAGCGAAATCACCGCCGAACGCTTCCGGGAGGTTGCGGGCGTGGTGGAACGCGCCGGCTCTCCGCTCGTCCGGTTTCCGGCCGCCGCGCTCGAGGCGGCGCACCCGGCGCTGGCGCGCCGGCTGGTCCGGGAAGGACTCAGGATCGCACGCGGAGACCTGCGGCGCATCGGGGCCGTGCACATCGAAGCGGTGCTCGGCCTCGTCAGGGCGGGCCGCGGCGGATCCTCGGTGGACCTGCCGGGGGCGGTCGCGCGGTTGGAGCAACGGGTGCTGACGGTCTCGCCCGCCGAAAAGGCCTCCGCCGCAAGCGCAGACGAGTCCTGAAGCACACCGATGTTGGCTGCCTCGCACCGGGCTTTGCCGGATACCGAGCCCGGCCGGCCGGGAGATTCGGGGCGCAACCTATAATTTGCCGGGACTTGCTTCGTATGAGTGACGAAAACCGGGAGCCGGTGAAGAGAGTCACGCGGCCTTTCCTCCGCGGACTGTTGAGTTGAGATGAGTTCGACGATGAAGAACCTCATGTTCTGGCTGACGGCCTCGCTTGTGCTGATCCTGTTCTGGAACGTTTCGAGCCGTATCTCCGAAGAGGAGAACGAGCTCTCGTTCACCCAGTTCATGCAGCGCGTGGAAGAGGACAAAGTCACCGACGTCCGCATCAGCGGCACCGGCGCCGGAAGCGAGATCACCGGAACCGACGTGGAGGGCAAGTCCTTCAAGACCTTCGCGCCGGAGATGGAGGGTCTGGTGTCCACCCTGCTGGACCGGGGAATCAACGTGGAGGCCGACGACGCCAGCCGCACTCCCTGGATCGTGACCCTGCTGAGCTGGTTGCCGATCCTCCTCATCGTGGGACTCTTCTTCTTCCTCATTCGGCAGATGCAGGCGCCGGGCAATCGCGCCATGTCCTTCGGGCGCAGCCGGGCGAAGCTGACGTCCAACCAGCAGAAGAAGGTCACCTTCAAGGACGTGGCCGGCGTCGACGAGCCAAAGGAAGAGCTTCAGGAAATCATCGATTTCCTCAAGGAACCGCAGAAGTTCCAGCGCCTCGGAGGGCGGATTCCCAAGGGAGTGCTGCTCATGGGGCCTCCTGGAACGGGCAAGACCCTGCTGGCCCGCGCCATCTCCGGGGAAGCCAACGTTCCCTTCTTCACCATCAGCGGCTCGGACTTCGTCGAGATGTTCGTGGGCGTCGGGGCCAGCCGGGTCCGCGACCTGTTCGAACAGGGCAAGAAGAACGCGCCGTGCATCATCTTCATCGACGAGATCGACGCCGTGGGCCGCCAGCGGGGAGCGGGTCTCGGCGGCGGACACGATGAGCGGGAACAGACCCTGAACCAGTTGCTCGTCGAAATGGACGGCTTCGAGTCCAACGACGGCGTCATCCTGATCGCCTCGACGAACCGGCCGGACGTGCTGGATCCGGCGCTCCTGCGCCCCGGACGGTTCGACCGCCGGGTCGTGGTGTCGCTTCCCGACATCAAGGGCCGGGAGGGAGTCCTCAAGGTCCACAGCGCCCGCATTCCCTTCGAAGCGGACGTGGACCTCAGCATCATCGCGCGGGGCACCCCCGGCTTTTCGGGGGCGGACCTCGCCAACCTCGTGAACGAGGCGGCTCTGAACGCGGCGCGGCACACCCAGAAGAAGGTGCGCATGGAGGACTTCGAGCAGGCGAAGGACAAGGTCCTCATGGGCGCGGAGCGCCGCTCGGTCATCATGACCCCGGACGAGAAACGCACGACGGCGTATCACGAGGCCGGACACGCGCTGGTGGCGGCGCTGCTCGACAAGGCCGACCCGCTGCACAAGGTCAGCATCATTCCGCGCGGCATGGCGATGGGGGTCACGATGCTGTTGCCGGAGGACGATCGGCGCACCCATGACCGGGACTACGTCGAGGCGATGATCGCGGTCAAGATGGGCGGCCGGCTCGCCGAGGAGATCGTCCTCGGGCAGGTCACGACCGGAGCTTCCGACGACATCCAGAAGGCGACCGACCTGGCGCGCCGCATGGTCTGCGAATGGGGGATGAGCGAGACCCTCGGACCGCTTTCGTTCGACCGATCGAACAACGAGGTGTTCCTGGGGCGCGATCTGGCGGCCCGGAAGGACTACAGCGAAAGCACCGCGAAGGCGATCGATGCGGAGGTGCATCGCATCGTGGACGACGCCTACCACCGGGCGAAGAAGCTGCTCGAGGAAAACCGGGACCACTTGGCGGCCGTCGCCGAAGCGCTGCTGGAGCGCGAAGTGCTGAGTTCCGAGGAAGTCCAGCTCGTCCTCGAAGGAAAACCGCTTCCCGAGCCCGCGCCCGCTCCGGTCGCGCCCGATGAGTCCGCGGACGCCGCTCCGGAGCAAGTGCCCGGACGGGTCGCCATCACGCCTCCCCTGGTGCCCGAACCCGGCGGCGCCACCTAAACGACCGGGGGGCTCCTGCCGCCAGAGTTCCGATTGACCGAAAGAATCCTCGAGCTGGCCGAGACACTCGCGGCGCGCCTGTCCTGGACGGACGTCCTGGACATTGTCCTGGTGGCGGGCGCCATCTACGTCCTGCTGAAGCTCATCGAGGGCCGTCGCGCCTCCCAGATGGCCTTCGGCACGGTGATCGTCGGCGGCCTGCTGCTGCTCACCGGGTCCAGCCAGCTTGGGCTTACCACGGTCCAGTGGATCGTGCGCAACACGCTGCCCTATCTGGGAATCGCGCTCATCGTCCTCTATCAGGCGGAGATCAGGACCGGCCTCGCTCAGATCGGCGGCGGCGGTTTCCTCCGTGGCCGGCGCCGGGATCCTGACCCGCAGCGCGCCACCATCGCGACGCTGGTCGAAGCCGCTACCGATCTCTCCCGCCACCGGGTGGGAGCCATCGTGGTCTGGCAGGGGAACATCGGCCTCAAGAGCTACGCCGATTCCGGGATGCCGCTGGACGCGCAACTGAGCTCGGCGTTGCTGGTCTCGCTGTTCCAGCCCACCTCCCCGCTCCATGACGGAGCCGCCATCGTCAGCGGCGACCGGATCGTCGCCGCCCGCTGCGTCCTTCCCCTCTCCCGGCACGATGCGGAAGGCGGGTTCGGAGGAACGCGGCACCGCGCCGCGCTGGGCCTTACCGAGGAGACCGACGCCACGGTGCTGGTCGTGTCCGAGGAGACCGGTCAGGCGAGTGTGGTTGCCGGCGGCCGGATCGTTCCAGTCGCCGATCGCGCGGATCTGGAAGCGGAACTCGCGAGATCACGCCCGGCCCCGTCGGGCGCCACGGCGCCGACGCCGGCGCGCCGCCTCTCGAGCCCGGAGATCGTCCGTTGAGCAAGTTCGTCGCGAAGTCCGAATCGTTCCGCGCGGTCGAAATGTTCCGCGCGATCGTGGCGCTCGTCCTTGCCTTCGGCCTCTGGTTCTTCGTCGCGGACGAGCAGGGGGCCGAGGTCCTCGTTTCCACACCCCTGGAGCTCGTCAACGTCCCGGCCGGCCTTGAAGTCGTGGACCAGTCGGTTCAGGAGGTGGACGTGAGGCTCCGGGGCGCCTCCGGCCTGCTTCGCGACGCCCCCCTCCAGGGACTCCGGGCGCGGCTCGACCTGACGGGGGAAGCCCCGGGCGAGCGCACCTGGTTTCTCGGAGCCGAGGCGGTGGAAGCTCCTTCGGGCGTGCAGGTGATGCGGGTGGACCCCCCGCAGGTGCTCCTGCGTCTTGACCGCACCTTGACCAGCACCGTCCGGGTGAGCCCGCGAGTGCTCGGCCAGCCGGCAACGGGGTTCGAGATCCACAGCGTCGTGATCGAACCCCTCGAACTCGCGGTGGAAGGGCCCGAGTCGCTGCTGCGCGACACGGCGCAGATCACCACCGAGCCGATCTCCGCACAGGGGCTCCGCGAGACCTTCTCGCAGCGCCTGCAGATCGAGCTCGATCCCGCCCTGCGTCCCAGTGTCCGTTACGTCGACGTGCGCCTCGATATCGGGGAGGCGCGGGAAGCCCGCGAACTGCGGCTGGCCGTCTGGGTGACGCCCAGCGATCCCGATGAACCGGTGTGCCAGCCGGCCATCAGTGAAATCGTGGCCAATGTGCGGATCCCCCGGAGCATGCTGAACCAGGTCGACGAGTCGAACCTCTTCGCCGTGGTGTCCTGCACGGGACTCGAGGACGGCATCTACGAAATCGTTCCCGAGCTGCTCTTCCCCGAGGCGCCCGAGGCGCCGATCGGCGTGGTTTCCTTCGATCCGGAGACCGTCAACACGGTGGTCGGCGCCCCGGAGGAACTGACGACGCCGGCCTGGGAAGGCGCCTGACCGGGCCGTCATGACCGGTCCCGCCATGCCGCGCCCGCGTTCCTCCGCCCGCGAGTACTTCGAATCGATCTGCGCCGCGGTGATCCTCGCGCTGTTCGTGCGCACCTTCGTCTTCCAGGCGTTCAAGATCCCGACCGGCTCGATGCAGGACAACCTGCTCATCGGCGACCACCTGATGGTCAACAAGATGCTCTACCAGGACGGCGGAGCCGGAGTGTTGCCTTCGCGCGAGGTGGAGCGCGGCGACGTGGTGGTGTTCAAGTTCCCCGAGGAGCCTGATCGGGACTTCATCAAGCGGGTCGTGGGACTTCCTGGCGAAACGCTCCAGATCGGACGCCAGCAGGTCCTGATCGACGGCGATCCCCTGCCCGAGGACTACACCCGTTTCGTCCACGGCGGACAGCCCGGAATGCGGGAATACCGGGTACCGGACGGACACTATTTCGTGATGGGGGACAACCGGGACAACAGCCACGACAGCCGCTACTGGGGCGCGCTCCCCGCCGAGAACATCAAGGGCAAGGGACTTTTCATCTACTGGTCCTACGGGGCGCCGCGTGAGGAATACCTGGAGACGCGGCTGTCCCGGCGGTTGGTGGACCTGCTGCTGCTACCGGTGAGGTTCTTTTCCCGGACCCGCTGGGACCGCTTCTTTACGCCGGTTCAGTAGGAAAGGCCTGGAACGCCGGGTTCCCGAGCTACGAGGGATGGATGCCGGCTGGCGCCGGCTTCCATCCCGCGTGCTCAAGGGGTCTCCGCAGAGCTCTCGCTCTGCTCCGAAACAGCCGGCACAGTCCGCCGCAGGCAGGCGGCGGCACCCGCGATTCACGGAGTCCGGGGGCCGAAGATGGCCGTGCCCACCCGGATCGTGGTCGCCCCCTCGGCGATCGCCACCTCGAAGTCGTGACTCATGCCCATCGAGAGGTCGGGGTCGCGGGGCAACAGTCCCCTTTCCGCCAACCCGCGGCCCAGCTCCCGGAGACGGACAAACCACGGACGAACGGCCTCCGGATCGGGATCGAACGGCGGCATCAGCATGAGCCCGGAGAGCCGCAGGCCCGGCAACCGGGCAATCTCTTCCAAGGCGCGTGGCAGGTCGGCCTCCGGGATTCCGAACTTGGAGGTCTCGCCGGCCAGGTCAACCTGCGCCAGCACCCGAATCGGAGGACCGCGGGGCGGGACGACCCCCTGGCCGACCATGGCGCTCAGCCGGGTGGCCAGGGCAACGCTGTCCACCGACTGGACCACGGGAAAGAGTCCCGCGGCCTGCCGCGCCTTGTTGCGCTGGAGGTGCCCGATCAGGTGCGGAGTGATCGAAGCCCGGAGATCCGGAAGCTTCGCGGCCGCCTCCTGAATCCGGTTTTCCCCGAAGTCGGTGACGCCGAGCGCGGCCGCCGCTTCGATGTCCGCGGCCGGCCGCTTCTTCGAGACCGCCACCAGCCGGACACCTCCCTCGGCCCGCCCGGCGCGGCGGCAACTCTCCGAGATCCGGTCGCGCACGGCGGCGATGCGCTCGGCGAGCGAGGGCCGGTTCACGGCAGGGACTCGAGGAACCCGGTCGCCTCGTCCAGCCCCGTGATCAGGGGGAAGGGCGGCAGGCTCCGCAGCAGTCGCCGGCCGTAGCCCATCCGGACGAGACGCGAGTCGAGGACCGCGGCCAGCCCCACATCCTGCTGGGTCCGGATCAGCCGGCCGAGACCCTGCTTGAGGGTGAGGGCCGCCTGCGGCACCGAGTAGTTGGCGAAGCCGTCGCCGGTCGCCTCCTCGGCCCGCTCGGCGCGCGCCCGGTGCAACGGATCCGAGGGCACCGGGAAGGGCAGCTTGTCGATCACCAGCAGGGTGAGCGCATCTCCCGGAACGTCGACCCCTTCCCAGAACGAGCGCACCCCCAGCAGGACCGCGTTCGGCGTGGTCCGGAAAGAATTGAGGAGCGCCGCGTGGCCGCCGCCCCGCTGCTGGCGCAGCACCGGGAAGGGACAGGCCGTCCCGAGCACCCGCCCGACCCGGTCGAGGTTCCCCCAACTGGTGAACAGGATGAGGGCCCGGCCGCGGCTGGCGGCGACCAGGTGGAGAACCCGTTCCGCGACGGCATCCTGAAACCCCGGGTCGCGCGGGTCCACCAGGTCGCGCGGGACATAGAGCCGCGCCTGATCCTCGAACCGGAAGGGTGAGGGAACGACCTTTCCCGAGGCCGCCGTGACCCCGAGCGCGGCAGCGGCGTAGTCGAAGCCGCCGTCGAGCGCCAGCGTCGCGGAGGTCAGGACGCAGGACTTCAGGGGATCGAAGAGCCCCTGCCGCAGCTCGCCGCCGGGATGCACCGGAGCGGTGCTCGCGAAACAGGTGCGCCCGCGGCGGGCGCCGGCCTTGCCGTTCCCGTTCTCCGGGCGCGCCGTTTCTCTACGAAATACGCTCCAGTGGACGTAGTCGGGCCGCGGCGTCATCAGCGCGCTCAACTCGATGCGGAACTCGGTGATGCGCTTCAGGAACCGCTCGGCGCCGGTCTCGCCGTCGCTTCCGTCAGGTGGCGGGTGCGCTCTCAGGGTTTCCCGGACCTTCAGGAGATGGCCCTCGAGAACCTGGAGTTGCAGGGAAGCCGCCTCCGCCTGTTCCCTGGTCTCGGGGGGCAGGCCCTCCGGATGGAACAGTTGGGGCCGGTCGTCGCGTTCGGGAGCGAGCGTCTCGAAGAGCTCGCGGTACGA
The DNA here is from genome assembly GCA_028877265.1 of Acidobacteriota bacterium. Lineage (GTDB taxonomy): Bacteria > Acidobacteriota > Vicinamibacteria > Marinacidobacterales > Marinacidobacteraceae > Marinacidobacterium. Next base: position 10,283 of record JAPPGX010000021.1, on the reverse strand, counting down.
GCGCCGGAGCTTGCGGATGGCGGCCGGGGAAGCAAGTTCCGGCGCCGAGCGCTTGAGAAAGCGCGTCAGGTCGGTCGCCAGCCGGTCCGCCGCCGCCCCGGAGAGCGTGCTCGAAAGGCCGTGCGTGGCGGCATCCTCGAGCCGGTGGGCCTCGTCCACGATCAGATGGTCGTACTCGGGCAACACCTCGCCGAAATCGGTCTGGCGCACGATCAGGTCCGCCACCAGCAGGTGGTGGTTCACGATGAGGATCTGGCTGGAGTGGGCCGCCTTCCGGAGGGTCGTCAGGTGACACTCCTCGTGATGAGGACAACGACGGCCGATGCAGTTCTCGGAAATGGTCGAAATGCCGCGCCAGTAGTCCGTCGGTCCCCGGAGTCCACGAATCTCGTCGCGATCTCCGGTCTTCGTCTTCTCCGCCCAGGCGGCGATCCTCCGGAGGTCGGCGTTGCGCCGGGAATCGAGCTTCAGGTCTCCTGCGGTCTGGAACTTCTGCCACTCCAGACGACAGAGATAGTTCTCCCGCCCCTTCATGCGGGCCACCCGCACACGGCTTCCCAGCAGGCCCTGAAGCTGGGGAAGATCCTTCTCGAAGAGCTGGTCCTGAAGGTTCTTGGTCGCCGTCGAGACCACCACCCGCTCCCCGCAGAGGAGCGCCGGGATCAGATAGGCGAACGACTTGCCGATGCCGGTCCCCGCCTCGATCATCAGCGCCCCGTCCCCGTTCAGCGTCTCCTCGACCCGCGCCGCCATTTCCACCTGCCCGGCCCGGTGTTCGAAGCCGGGCAACGACTCGGACAGCACCCCGTGGGGACCGAGGAAATCGGCCGCCCGACTCATTCCCGACGCGCCCCCGCCGGCGGCCGGCCGGCGCTCCCGCCGTTCACCCCGCGGGAGTTACGTAGAGCGGGAACCCGGAGGCAAGTTCGGCCACCTCGGCGGCGATCCGGGCGAGCCCCGCCTCGTCGCCCGCCGACCGGAGCGCCGCATCCATCAGGCGCGCGACCTCGGCCATCTCGACCTCCCGCATTCCCCGGGTGGTAAGCGCCGCCGTCCCCAGACGGATGCCGCTCGCGATCATCGGCTTCTCGGGATCGAAGGGGATGGTGTTCTTGTTCGCGGTGATCCCCGCGGTCTCCATAGCCACTTCGGCGTCGCGGCCGGTGATCCCCCGGGCCCCCACGTCCACCAGCACGAGATGGTTGTCGGTCCCCCCGGAAACCAGCCGGAAGCCCAACTCCATGAGGGCCTCGGCCAGCGCCCTGGCGTTCGCCACGATCTGGCGCGCGTACTCGGCGAAGGACGGATCGAGCGCCTCCCGGAAACACACCGCCTTGGCGGCGATCGTGTGCATCATCGGCCCGCCCTGGATTCCAGGGAAGGTGATCCGGTTGAGGGCCTTTCCGTACGCCTTCTCGTTCCAGAGAATGAGCCCTCCGCGCGGCCCGCGCAGCGTCTTGTGCGTGGTGGTGGTGACGATGTCCGAATGGGGCACCGGGCTTGGAATGGCGCCGCCTGCGACCAGGCCGGCCACGTGCGCGATGTCGGTGACCACTTTGGCTCCGACCTCGTCCGCGATCTGCCGGATCTCCGCGCTCGGATAGAGGCGCGGATACGCGCTCGCGCCCACCATGATCATCTTGGGCCGGTGTTCCCGGGCGAGCTCCGCCAACTGATCGAGATCGAGTCGTTCGTCCTCGCGCCGCACCCCGTACGCAACCGGGAGGTAGAACTGGCCGGAGAAGTTCAGCGGGTGGCCGTGCGTGAGGTGTCCACCCTGATCCAGCGCCATGCCGAGGAAGGCGTCGCCCGGTTCCAGGATTGCCTGGTAGGCCACCATGTTGGCCTGGGACCCGCTGTGGGGCTGCACGTTCGCGAACCGGGAACCGAAGAGTTCCTTGGCCCGGTTGCGGGCCAGCCGTTCCGCCTCGTCGACGTGGATGCAGCCTCCGTAGTAGCGCCGGCCGGGATACCCCTCGGCGTACTTGTTGGTCATCACCGAACCGGTGGCTTCCATGACCGCGTCGCTCGCGAAGTTCTCGGAGGCGATCAGTTCGAGACCCTCGGACTGGCGGATCTCTTCGGCCTGGATGGCGGCGGCGATTTCGGGGTCCCTCTCGGCGAGCAGGGGACCCAGGGTGCGGCGGGAAAACGTTCGGCTCACGGGAACGCCAGTATAGGACCGGCGCAACCGCGCTGGGCGAGTTGACCGCCGGGAACTAGAGAAGGTAGGCCGCCGCGAACCCGAGCTGGGCGACCATCATCATCAGGTACATGTGCCTCCAGGACACATGGTTGCTGTCGGTCGCGAGCTCGTCGGGACGGCGCAGCATGAGCCACGACGTAAAGGCCCCGTAGAGCACGAGCGTGACGCCGAGCGCGTCCAGCAGCACGGCATTGCCGGTCAGCAGGTCAGTGCGCACCCCCACGGGAATCAGCACGAAGGGCAGCACGAAGAACGGTGCGATCCGCCACGCCGCCCCCCGGGGGCCGTGCACCACCGGGAGCGTCCGGCAGCCTCCCGCGCGGTCTCCGGCAATGTCGGAGAAGTCCTTGGTGGTGGTGGCGCCGAGCAGAAACAGCCCGAAGATGAGCCCGATGAACCAGGGTTCGGGATCGAGCACGGTTTTGAGCGCCGACCAGCCCGCTACCTTCAGGAGCAGCCCGCGGGGGATGGCGACCGTCAGGTTGGCCAGCATCCCGAGTCGCTTCGTCCTCAGCGGCGGCGCCGAGTACATCCAGACGAAGACGCTTGCCACCACCACGATCCAGAAGCACTCGTGCCGGCCACCGGGACTCACGAACCACGCCACGACCAGCGACAGCACCCAGCACCCCGCCGTGAACCACCATGCCTCCGCGAGGCCCAGCCGCCCGGAAGGCAGGGGCCGGTCCGGTTTGGTGATCCGGTCGATTTCGAGATCGCAGATCTGGTTCAGGGCGTTGCTCGCCGCGTTCAGGGTGGCGGCCATGACAGCCCCCAGGATGGGATAGATCCAGGGAACGGTTTCGAGAGCGGGCGGCGCGCCGTACGCGGTGACGCTGCCACTGAGGAAACCGATCAGGGGGGGCAGCAGGGTGAAGGGCCGCGAGAACTCGCGGTAGAGCGCCAGCCGCTCGGAGACGACCCGAATCATCCGGCGCCGCCCCCCGTGGAAACCCACGCCCACCCGAACGCCAGGAGGCCGCCGGCAAGAACGGAAACGGCGTTGACGCCGTCATTGTCGAGAGTCCCGCGCGTCTCGAGCGGGGAGAGCAGACCCTCGAAAAGGGCAGCCAGAAATCCGGCGGCGGCTACCGGCAGGAACCACGCCGGCGGGATCAGCCCGCCTCCCGCGGCGGCGCCGCAGATCACCAGGGACGCCAGGAGCCCCGCGGCCGAACCCGTGAAGCTGATTCCACCGGGCGTTCCGGCCGGCGCGCGGGAGAGCCCGGGGAGCCGCCGTACCGTCCCTCCCAGGGATTTGCCCACCTCCGAGGACACCGTGTCGGCCGCCGCGGTGGCGAGCGAACCGACGAACGCGGCGGCGGCGGAGGCGCCCCAGGAAACCGGGAAGAGTCCCGCGAGCACGCAGAAGAGCACCGGCGGTCCTCCGTTCGCGGCCACCTGCCCCGGTCCCCGGGCGCCGCCCCGGGTCTCTGCGATCCCGAGAGCCCGCTTTCGGGCCCAGCCCAGGCGGGTCACGAGGACGCCGAGCGCGAAGTAGAGGAGCAGTACCAGGTACCCCGGCCCGCCCAGGCTCCAGACGACCGCCGCGCCGACCGCGAATCCGGCAAGCGCACCGGGACCGGTGACGGTTCGGAGTCGCCAGCCCAGGAATGCGAGGACGCCGTTCAGCGCGAGCAGGGAAAGCACGGTCGGTTATGCGGCGGGAGGGGCGCTTCCCGACCGGGGGCTCCCTCCTGTCCCCGTGGCGGAGCGCCGTCGCGGCCCTGCGGGCCGCTGTGCCGGCTGAAGCCGGCTGAAGCCGGCGTTCCAGGCATCAGTAGTAGCTGTCGCGCCCACCCGCGCCGAAGCCGAAGCTCGTGAGTCCGCCGAGGGTGACGCTGAAGTGGAAGATGTTCTCGCTCCGGCTCACGAGGTTGTAGCGAATCCATTCGACGTTCAGCCCGCAACACTGGAACAGGAAATCGGTGCGCAGCCGGATGTTGGAGAGTCTCCGTTCCGTGATGTCGTAGTTGACGTCGAAACCGGTCCGGATCACCTCGGTCGGGAAGAAGTCGGTTCCGGCGCGGAGGTAGCTCTTCGCGTCCACCTCTTCGCTTTCCGGGCCGCCGACCCGGCGGGCGCGGCGGGACCAGTTGAAGTTGAACCTCCGGTTGGAGAGCCGGTCCCCGACGCGCAACCCGGTGCGGATCGAGGTGAACAGCCGCTCGTCCGGATCCCACTCCATGGTCCAGTCGCCGTTCACGCTCTGGTCCGGGGTGAAACGGAAATCCGAGCGGATGGGGGATTTCCGTATCTCGACCTCGCTCTCCTCGAAGGAGGAAGAGACGTAGCGGGAGTCGTACGCGCCCGCCGTCGGGTCGAAGTACCAACTCTGCTGGATGCGCCAGGTAATGACGTCGGTCGCCGACGATTCCTCGACTCCGTCCCGGTAACGCTTGGCCAGCAGGCGGTTCACCAGACCGAAGCTGATCTGGTTCGCCTGCGTGGAGCTGTCGTAGCGGTCGAAACGGTTGACGTAGTCGGACTGGTCGTCGCTTTTCCGGTATTCCCAGTTGGCCTCCGGCTCGATCAGGTGCTTGAAGCGGGCGGCGTAGAAGTTGCCCGGGGTGTCGAAGATGCGTTCGACCTTGGGACCGGACAGTTGCAGCGACGTTCCGTAGAACCGCCGGCTCAGTCCCAGTTCCGGATTGAACTCGTCCGTCTCGGGATCGATCGAACCACCGTAGCGCAGGTACCCGGCGTCGATCTCGGCCCGCAGTTGCAGGAACGGGATCTCGGGCAGGGAAAGACCCAGGGTCGGCCCCACGAAGAGCCGGTTCCACTCCTGAAAGTCATCCCGGCGCGAGCGGCCCACGCGCACGTAGTTGGCCTCGTAGCCGAGCTGGACGAACTGACCCAGCAGGTTCAGGTTTCGCCGGGTGATCGAGAACTGCGGCATCGTCTGCCGGCGGCTGCTCCGGGACGTGTACTGGGTGTCCTTGCGGTCGATCTTGAACTTGATGCGGTGACGGAAGAGCTGGCCGCTGAGGTCCACCTTGGAGCGCTGGAACCGCCGGGTCGAGCGCGAAAAGGAATCCTGGAAACGGCGGCTGAAGTCGAAGCTCGAGAACATGTCGCCGGCGGCACTGAAACGGAATCGCGCCGGCAACCGCTGCGCCACGTTGAAGCTGAGCGAGTACTCGCGGTTCTCGGTGGTCTTGTCGTTGATGATGAATCCTTCCGCCTCGCCCCGGGAACCGCTGTTCCCGCGATACCGGTACTCCATGCCGAGCCCGGTGCCCGCCACCGTGAAGTGGTCCACGCTGAACGTCGCGTCCATCGAGCGGTTGATGGCCCAGTAGAAGCCCTGGCTGATGAGGTGTCCGCGGAGGTCCGAGCGGCTGTAGCGCGGGATGAGGAAGCCGGTCTGCCGGCCGTCCTCCTCGAGGGGGTAGTAGAGCGCCGGGAAGTAGGTCACCGGCAGGTCCTTGACGCGAAACGCGACGTTGCGCAGCCACACGTGTTTCTCCGGCCGTACGACCGCGCGGGTCGCAGTGAACTTCCAGCGCGGATTCGGCTGGGCGCAGGTGGTGAACGCGCCCCGCTCGATTGCGAACGCCCCGTCGTCCAGTTCCTCGAGGGTCTCGGCGACGAAGTGAAAGTCCTGGCCGAGGATCCCCCGGGCGTTCCGGAAGACCGCCGTTCCATCCTCGAGGCTGCCTTCCATGGACTCGGCGACGATCTTCTCGTCCCGGCGCTCGAAGACGACGTTGCCCTCCGCACGCACGCTCAGCGCCTCCTCGTCGATCTCGATGCGGTCCGCCTGGATCCGGAGTCCTCCGTAGGCCACCTGCGCGTAGCCGTCGAGGACGACGTGGGAGCCCTCGCGGGTGACGTGCTCGGCACGCGTGATCATGGTCCCCGCCGGCGGCGGGTCGTGGCTCCATGCCACGGGCGGCGCTTCCCGCTGGTTCCGATTCCGCTGCTGGCCGAACTGGATCGGTGCGCCCTCGGCGAGAGGGGGAAGGATCAGAGCCAGGAGCAGGAGCGAGCTTCCGAGGTTCTCACGCACAGGAGACCGTCTTGGCGAAGTCACGATGGGATTGCTCGTCCCGGCGCCCGCGGTGAGCGGGACCCCTCGCCGTCTACCGGGCCGGCTCGTAGTAGGGGTTCGTTCCGGCGGCGTGGTCCGTGGTGTCCAGAATGGCCCCGATCTCCGGCACCGCCCGACGCAGGATCTTCTCGACCCCCTGGCGGAGGGTGGCCGTTGCCATTCCGCACCCCTGGCAGCCGCCTCCCATGCGGATGAAGACCTGGTTCCGCTCCACTCCGACGAGGTCGATGTATCCCCCGTGGGAGGCGACGGCCGGGTTGATTTCGTCGCGCAGGACAGCCTGGACGCGATCGCGGATGTCCTCCGGCGCGGGGAGATCGGAAAGTGCCTCGGGGTCCACCGCTGGCTCGGCGCCCTCGAGGACGGACCGGATCCGCTTTCCCGCCTCGCGGCCGATCGGCATCCAGTTGGCCTGGTTCTCTGCCGCCGTCACCGTGATCAGGTTGTCCTGGATCAGCACCCCGGAAACGCCGGGAATGCTCAGGAGTTCCCGCGCGAGCGCTGAGTTCTCCGTGGGTCCGGCGGAGTCGAAATAGACCGAACCTCCGGAGAGAACGGGACGATCCACCACGAAGCGGCAGGTCGAAGCATCGCGCGGCTCGGCCCGGATGCGGATCGCGGGAGTGGGCGGCGGCAGGGACATGCACGGAAGCGTAGCAGTCTCCTTCGCAAGGCCGGGACCACGGCCGCAACGCCTTCACCGCAGGGTCGCCGGGAATTCACGAACCGCGGATTGTCCGACTCAGGGCGGTGAATCGCCTGGGGTGTTTCTGAATCGAACCGGCGCACCGGATACGGAATCCAAGGCGCCGATGAACCGGACATCCGGGTTTCCGGGGCAATCTCGCGGCCGGAACCGCGGATTCCCGGGCTAACCGCCGGCCGCGGTCGGCGGGAGGTCCGGGCGCGTCCCTTGCGCCTTCCTGAGGACATGCACGGCAACGCGCCGCGGCCGCTCCGGGCTCCGGAAACGACGCGAATTCAAAAAAACGCCGGTCCCGTCCCGCGCACCGGGCGCGAAGCCGCAACCCCAACCCCCCAAGGAGAAGCACTTCCCATGAAACCACTCATTCCCCTGGCGCTCGCATTCTGGGCGCTGGCCGGTTCCGCCGCCTTCGGCCAGACGGCGGGAGAGATCGAGGGCCGGGTCACCGACTCACAGGGCCTCGCCGTACCGGGAGCGACCGTCACCCTCTCTGGCGAAGCCCTCATCACCGAACAAAGCGCCGTGACGCTGAGCGACGGCTCCTACCGCTTCCGCTCGCTGCGCCGCGGCGCCTACAACCTGCGGTTCGGGATCTCCGGGTTCCAGACGCTGGTGCGCGAGGGCATCATCGTCGAAGGAAACCGCACCATCACCGTGCCCGTGACCCTCGAGGTCGCCACCGTGGCGGAAACCGTGACCGTCACCGGTGAAGCGCCGGTGGTGGACGTCCGGACGACGGCGCTCTCCACCGACTTCGGGACCGAGGCCCTCCACGAGGTGCCCTCGGCGACCGATGTCTGGGCGGTGCTCGCCCAGACTCCCGGCGTACGCATGCGCGGCTACGACGTCGGCGGCAGCCACAAGAGCCAGCAGACCGGCTACGAGAGCTTCGGGATCCGCCGCCAGAACCGGATCCTCGCCGACGGCGTGGACACCACGGAGGGCGAAAGCGGCACCGGCTTCTACTTCGACTACTACTCCATCGAGGAGTTCACCACTTCGGCCGCCGGAGCGGACGTGGAGATGACCGGGCCCGGCTCGATGGTGGTGATGACCATGAAGAGCGGCGGCAACGAGTTCAGCGGCATGCTGCACGGCGACTACGAACACGAGTCGTTCGTCGGCAACAACGTGGACCGCGAGCTGGAGGCCCGGAACTTCACGGGCAATCCGAACATCCTGTTCTGGGAGGCCCACGCCGACCTCGGCGGCCCGATCGTGGAGGACCGCGCCTGGTTCTACGGCTTCTACAACCACTTCCGGATCGACAAGCAGATCTCCGGAGTGGACCCCAACCTGGCGACCGACCTCGGCGACTTCGACCAGTTCGGCGGCAAGGTCACGGCGCAGCTGACCAGCCGGGACCAGCTCATCGCCTACACCAACTACCAGTTGAAGGAGAAGCCGCAGCGCGGCCTCTCGAACACGGTCGGACCCGACTCGGTCCTCGCGCAGGCGAGCTGGAGCTGGGCGCACAAGGGCGAATGGCAGCGCGTCTGGGACGACCGCACCTTCTCGACGCTCGCCGTCAAGCACTTCGGGTTCGGCTGGCCGATGGTTCCGCAGGTCGATCCCGAGTCGAATCCGCCGCGCTTCGACCAGGCGACCGGGATTCATACCGGCGCCGGCTGGAACACCAACATCACGGGAACGCCGCCGTTCACGTTCGAACGCTGGAAGCCGCAGGTGACCGCAACCCTCAGTCACTACGTCCCCGATTTCCTCGGCAGCCACGACTTCAAGGTCGGGTACGAGTTCCAGATCGACAGCCGGAAGTTCGGCGCCAACTCCAACTCCGGCCACGTGCGCTACATAGACAACAGCACCCTCGGGCGGCCCAACGACGTGGACCAGATCGCGCTCTTCAGCATGCCCGCCGACGGCCAGATCAACGCCGATTCCCGGAACACCCACCACGACGTGTTCGCCCAGGACACCTGGCGGCCGCACGCGCAGGTGACGCTGAACATCGGCGTCCGCTACGGGCAGCAGCGGACCCACTTCCTCGACTCGGAGTCGAACCCGTTCTTCGCCGACTTCTTCCCGACCGGCGTGACCGAGGGGCAGACGCTCGTCACCTGGAACACCTGGGCGCCCCGGCTGGGCGCGACCTACGAGATCGCCCCGGGGACGGTCCTGAAGGGCCACTACGGTCGCTACTACGTGAACCTCGCCGACGCGCACCGGCGCGCCGACCCGGCGAACGTGGCGTGGGTCCGGTTCGACTTCCTCGACCAGAACGCGAACGGCCTCCATGACGGCGCCCACGAACTCGGAACCCTCCGGGCCGAAAGCGGCGCCACCGGCACCGCGATCCGTACCCTGGGAACGCCGGTGAACCCGGACCTGGAGAAGGAGTACGTGGACGAGTTCAGCGTCTCCTTCGAGCACGAACTCGTCGCCGACACCGCCCTGCGCGCGTCCTACGTGCACAAGCGGTTGAACGCCGACAGCGGCCAGTGGAACGTCGCCCAGCAGACGGCGCTCCTCGAGGGCCGCGGCATCCCGTGCGGCGCGGACTTCGACTGTCCGGTGAACGCGCTCACCGGGGCGCCGATCAACGTGCAGCGGGTGCCGGACGACGTCGCCGACGTGGTGGACATCCGGACCGACACCTTCCCCGGGATGGAGGCCCGGTACGACACGATCCAGGTCGCGGCGAACCGGCGTTTCGCCGGCGGGTTCTTCGTCCAGGCGAGCTTCGACTACCAGTGGCGCAACGAGTTCCGCGCCGCCTCGGGAGAATGGAGAAGCCCCCTGGGCGCCGACCCGATCGACGTGGGGTCCGACGGCCACGGCACGATCTGGCAGAACCACAGCCTGGACGTGGACTTCCGCCAGGAAACCACGAACTGGAACGGGCGGCTGCTCGCCCGCTACTCGCTGCCCTACGGCGTCGCGGTGTCGGGCAACATGCGTTACCAGAGCGGCTGGCCCTGGGCCCCGATCCAGCGGGTTTCGATCCCCGGCTCCGGCACCCAGCCGGTGTTCCTGTCGAACCTCGACGAGAACCGCTCGGATGACGTAACGATCGCCGACTTCCGCATCGAGAAGGGGTTCGCTGTCGGGAACGGCGCGCTCCTCACCGCGATGGTGGACGTCTACAACGCGTTCAACTCCAACGCGGTGTCCAACTTCAACCTGCGCACCGGCTCCAACTACAACAACGTGATCGCCGCGATTGACCCCCGCGCCGCCAAGGTCGGCCTCCGACTGACCTTCTAGGCAGAACCTCCCGCGGTGGGGGGGGGGGGGGGGGCGCCCCCCCCCCCCCCCCCCCCCCCCCCCGGGGGGGGGGGGGGGGGGGGGGGGGG
>JAPPGX010000035.1 GCA_028877265.1 Acidobacteriota bacterium | reverse complement strand
TCGTGGTCCCGGGAGCGCCGGGTGATCGGGAAGGCGGAAGCGCTGCCGCCGACCGCGGCGGGCGGCCACCCCAAGGAGAACCACCGCTTCATCGTGACCTCGCTGCCCGCCCGCACCCATCCCCCACAACAGCTCTACGAGCAGCTGTATTGCGCCCGGGGAGACGCCGAGAACCGGGTGAAGGAGCACAAACTGCACCTGTTCTCGGCGCGCTGCTCCTCCAACCTGTTCGGGGCCAACACCTTGCGGTTCTACCTGTCCACCTTCGCCATGATCCTGTTCCGGGGGCTCCGCGACGCCCTGCGCGGCACCCGCCTGGCAGTGGCCAGCGCCGGCCGGATCCGGCTCCGTCTCCTCAAGATCGGAGCCCTGGTCCGCATCGCCGTGCGGCGCGTCTACCTCGCCATGTCCTCCGCCTGTCCCGACCAGGACCTGTTCCGCCTCGCCTGGGACCGCCTCAACCCCACCTGACGCCCCGCCCCGCGGCCGAACCCCCCGAGAGCGGCGCCCCTGTGTTCACACCCCTTCAATACCGCCCCAAACGCCGCCCCGCCCGGCCCGCCGACGCCGCGTCACCGCCGCCAACCACCTCCAGACCCGCATCAACCCCTTCCGACCACCTCCCGGCGACTCCACCCTCCTTCATTACCGCCGGAGCCCCGGCAGTATGAGAAGTCCGGGCTAGCCGTAGCGCTGTTCGGTCGCCAACCGCCCCATTAGTCGGGAGGAACCGGGTTCCGCGTAGAACTTGCCATCTTGGCAATTGACCGGCCCGCGAGAGTGCGGCTGTTCGTCCTCCCGACATGGAGTGGTGCGGCTAACGCGCTTTTCCGCCCGCCCTTGAAGGAGGAGTAGGTCGTCGGATTTCGGAAGAGCCCCCGGTGCGCCAGCCGCGTCGGGCTCCGGGCTGCCGCCTAGGATACTTGACATTTTTCAAGAGACACCCGCTTTTGCGCAGTTGGGAGACATCTACTTTTACGCACCCCGGGTCGTGAGTCGAGGAGGCGTTTCGGGGCGGTGCTACGCTTGCCCATCTCGCCGACAGAGGCGGTCATCGGTCCAAGGCGAACCCAAAGCCCATGGCCGCTCTCGACCTGCCCACCGGACCCCGCGGACTCCTGGCCCGGGCGCGTCCCGCCCTTGCGGCTGCCGTCGGCGGCGAATCCCACCTCATCCTCGGAGGCGGAACCGTGCTCATCGCCCGTTGGCACCACCGCTGGACCCACGACCTCGACTTCTTCATCGAGGCCAGTTCTTTCCAGCGGCTCCACCAGAACCAGGTCGCGTTCGAACGTGACCTCTGGGCACTCGGCGGGGTCCGGAGCGTGGGAGTGCGCTCCGGCACCGCTCTCATCGTGTTCGAGGACGGCGGCGAAATCAGCATCGCCACCAGCCCCGGCTTCACCTCCGATCGCCGGTCGCCGGACACGGTTCGGGGAACGTCCGTCTCCCTCGAATCCAGCGCGGAGATCCTCGCCAAGAAGATCGGCGGCCGGATCCTGGGCAACAACACGTTCGTTCCCCGCGACCTCTACGATCTGGTGATGGCCCGTCAGTGCGAACCCGCCGCACTGGACCGGGCGCTCCGCTGCTTCACTCCGGACCTCCTGCAGCAGATCGCCGATGAACTCCGTCGCCTGCCTTTCGACTGGATGGACACGCACCCGGTCCCCGTCGTCGCACCCTCGAATCCGGTCACGGCGCAGCGCGCTCCCAGAACCCTCCACATGATGCTGGACCAGCCCCGGCGGCGCGGACGTGTTGTGTGAATGCCATCCGCGACGCTGGCGGGTTCCGAAGCCGGGAGACGCGGGTTTGGTGTGCGCCGCGTGTGAGTTGGTCGTGTCCTGGGACTGGCTGGATGCAAACCCGGCAGAAGCGACTTCGCTGCTGGCCGCCGAGAGAAGGCGCGACCCGGAAGGATTCGTCGAGTTTTGCGCTGGGGTGGTGCTGGCGAAGATCGAGTATTGGGACACCCTGGGCGGACGGCCGGTGGCCGGGCGGCGTCCCAGACGCGGAAAACGCAGCGCCCGTCCGGGCGGCCGTCAGTCCCGCTGACCGCAAGAGCAGCACATATGGCAATCCGAGGAATCACCGTCGACGGCCAGCCCTCCGCTCAGGGGGACACCGAGGAGGACTTCGCCAGGGCGATGGACTCCGGCTTCCGCATCCTCCAGGCCTCGCAGGAGGTCATCGCCACCGTCGGAGTTCCGGTTGCCGACGAGAATGGCGACCCCATCGACATAGGCCCCCTTCTGCCGAGGTCTTCGACCTAGCGGACGGGACTGTTGTGGTCGCTGCCCGTGTCACGGGGGCGGACGCTAGCCGGTGACAAGGCCGTTCGAGCCACGGATACCCGGTCCGTGGCCGATGCCC
>JAPPGX010000045.1:15001-25523 GCA_028877265.1 Acidobacteriota bacterium | reverse complement strand
GGGGGTTTTTACCCCGGGGGGCCCTTTTTTTTTTGTTGTTTGGGGGGGGGGGGGGGGGTTTTTTTCCCCCCGGGGGGGGGGGGTTGTTGGGGGGGGGGGGGCGGCCGCTCCGAGGGGTTATCCCTTCAGGTAGGCGTCGCGGAGGAGGGGTTTGCGGACCTTGCCGGAGGGGGTGCGGGGGATGGTGGACACGAAGACGATCTCGCGGGGGCGCTTGTAACGGGCGAGGCGGTCGGTGCAGTGGGCGATGAGGTCCTCCGTGGAGACATCCGCCGTCCGGACCACATAGGCGACCGGGGCCTCGCCCCAGCGGTCGTCCGGGACGCCGAAGACCGTGCAGTCCTCGACCGCGGGGTGGCTCGCCAGGGCCGTCTCGACCTCGGAGGGATGGATGTTGAAACCGCCCGATATGATGATCTCGCGGGACCGGCCCACCAGCGTGATGTAGCCGTCTTCCTCCGCTCGCCCGAGGTCGCCCGTCCAGCCCCAGCCGTCGCGGAAGTAGCGGGCAGTTTCTTCCTCGTCCCCGAAGTAGCCGTCCATCAGGTAGGGGCCGCGGGTGATGAGCTCACCGACTGTGCCCGGGGGGACGGGATTCCCGTCCCCGTCCACGATCCGGAGTTCCACCCCTTCCGCCGGCCGGCCGACGGTGCCGCCGTGCGCGTTCGTGTCATGCGGCTTGAGGATCGTCAGCGGGCCTGTCTCCGACTGGCCGTAGTGATCGGTGTAGCCGCAGTGCGGGAGCGCTTCCCGGCACTCCTCGATCAGACCCGGCGGCGTCGGCGCGCCCCCGACGCCGATGTTCTTCAGCGAAGCCAGCCGCTTCCGGTCGAAGGCGGGTGAGCGGAGCAGGTCGCGCACCTGGACCGGCACTAGGAACACCGAGGAAATGCCGTGGCGCTCGGTGGCCGCGATGAAATCCGCCGGATCCCACCTGCGGAGGATGACCGCAGTGCAGCCGCGGAGGATTGCGGCCTGGTACCAGATCATCAGGCCCACGGCGTGGAACATGGGAACCACCACCGCGACGACGTCCCGCTCGGTGACCTGGTGTTCCCGGGCGGTGCTGGCGGCCGAGACGTAGCGCGCGGTGTGGCTGACCACCGCTCCTTTCGGCCTTCCGGTCGTGCCGCCCGTGAAGGTCATGGCGACCGGCGCCGCGGGGTCGATTGCCCGGTCCGGCAGGCGGTCCGAAACCGTGGCGAGCGCGTCTTCGAAATCCGGACTTCCGGCGACCATCAGCGTGGGAACCACGCTCCTGACCTCGGCGTCGATCCGCTCATGAACCGCCGCGTCCACCACCAGTAGCCGCGGGCGGGTGCGCTCGACGATCTCCGCGATCTCCGCCGCCGCATAGAGTGGTGGGATGTGGACGAGCACGCTGCCGGCCCGCGCGTTCCCGAAATGGACGACTCCGTACTCGGGACTGTTGAACAGCACGGTCGCGATCCGGTCTCCGGGGCCGACCCCCTGCGCAATCAGGTAGTTGGCGAAGCGGTTGGCCAGCCGGTCGTACGCCCGATAGTCGAGCCGCTGGCCGTCCGCGATGATCGCCGTCTTCTCCGGGGCCCGCCGGGCGGCGCGCCGGAGAATTTCGCCTAGCTCCAAGAGACTCGGGCCGGGTTCAGACCGCTCCGACGCTCTGGTCTTCCGGAAGCCGGGCCATCGCCTCCATGGGCCCGAAAATGCTCTCCACCCCGGAACCGAAGACGTTGCCCGAGAGGATGTCGATGACCCCCTGCCGGCATTCCGGATGCGCCTTCAGAAAGTCCGCGAAGTTGAAGTCGCGGTCGTAGAAGGCGTACACCATCTTCCGGAACGCCCGCATCCCGGCGATGAACGGGTCTGCGAAAGCTCCGAGCGCGGCTCCAGACAGGTCATTTTTTGTCAGGCCGTCGCAGATGGCGTCCGCCGCCCACTCCCCCGACCGGAGGGCGAGCAGCACTCCGGTCGAGTAGATGGGATCGAGAAACGCGAACGCATCGCCGACCAGCACCCAGCCGTCCCCGGCGATCCGCTCGGCGCAGTAGGAGAAGTCCTGCACCACCCGGACGGGGATCGCCTGTTCGGCGCCCCGGAGGCGCTCTTCGAGGGCCGGGCAGTCCCGGATCTCCGCATCGAACCGGTCCTGGGCGTCGCTCGAGCGGTCCATGAGGTACTCGAGGTCTCCCACGACGCCGACGCTCACCACGTCGCCGGCAAGGGGGATGTACCAGAACCAGGAGTCCCGGTTCCGGGTGTGCATGATCAGCGTCGCGCCCTCGTCGATGCCGGGATCGCGCGTCGCGCCCCGGAAGTGGCTGAAAATGGACACCTTGCGGAGATGCGGCTCGGAAACCTTGAGCCCGAGCTTGCGGGCCATCAGGGCGCTCCGGCCGGTCGCGTCCACCACGACCCGCGCCGGAAGCTCGAACGTGGGGCCGTCGGCTGCTCGGGCGCGAACGCCCGCCGCGCGATCGCCTTCGAAGAGGACGTCCTGTACCTGGATGCCCTGGTGGACCTCGACGCCCCGATCGGCCGCGTTCTCCAGAAGGAGCGCGTCGAGTTCGCTGCGCCGCACCTGCCAGGTGGTGGAGCGCTCGTGCGGATCCGTCTCCGAGAAGTAGAAGGGCGCCGAACCGCGGCCCGAAGCGCTGAAGAACTGGACGCTGTGCTTTTTCTGGAAGTGGCTCTTCTTCAGCCGCTCCACGATGCCGAGCCGCGCGAAGGTCTCGTAGGTGTAGGGCACGAGCGACTCGCCGACCTTGAAGGGCGGCGTCTTCTCCCGCTCGAGGAGAGCGACCCGGAAGCCCCCCATGGCGACGAGCGTCGCCGCCGTGGCGCCCGCGGGGCCGCCGCCCATGACGACGACGTCCAGGTTCTCGGACCGCACGGAGTCAGGATAGAGACAGGAAATGTCGTCCCGTATTCATCAGACGTAGGCGACGCCCCGGTTCTGTGGTTCATAGAACGCGGGGAGCAGCGAATCCACCTGGAGCAGCCCCTGTTGTGTAAGACGAATCGTGTCACTATGGATCGTGGCCATGCGGTCGCGCTCCAGCTCGCTGAACGCGGAACCGAACTCGTCGGTCAGTTCCACCCCGAACTTGTCGCGAAAGTACGAGGGGTCGAGGTGTCCGAGCTTGAGTTGCAGGATCGTTTCCCGGATCAGGCGCTCCTTTGGAGACGTCTCGAGAGCCCGGTCGATGGGGAACGAACCCCGTTCGAGCGTCTCCAGGTAGGCGTCCCACGATGAGGTGTTCTGGTAGTGGACTCCGCGCAGGTGGCCAAAGGAAGAAACTCCGGTCGCCATCATGTCGGCACCACGCCATAAAGCGTCACGGTAAGTGAAACGCGCCCCCCGCCCCTTCTTCTTGACGGTGTAGGCGCTCGAAGGCTCGAACCCGGCCTTCGCGAATTCCTCGAATGCGTAGGCGTGCCAGTCGCGCCGGGTCTGCCAGCTCGCAAAGAGCGGCGCGTCGTCGTCGCCGTCCAGGATCTTCTTCGCGTACACCGTGTTGTAGGGCAGTTCCATCTGGTACACGGTGATGCTGTCGGGATCGAGATCGATCGTCTGCTGGACGGTGTCGCGCCAGAGGTCCCAGGTCTCGCCGAGCATGCCGGCGATGAGGTCCACGTTGACCTGCTGGAAGGCGGCGTCGCGGATCCACGGCATGCAGCGGTGGATCTCCTTGGTGGTGTGGGCGCGCCCGTTCTCCCGCAGGATCGCGTCGTTCATGTGCTCGAGGCCGAGGCTCAGCCGCGTGACCCCGATGTCCTTGATCGCGTGCACCTTGGCCTCGGTCAGCGTGCCCGGCTCGCACTCGAAGGCGACCTCGTCGAGCTCCGACCACGAGAAGGCGTCCTTCATCCGGACGACCAGGCCGAGAAGCTGCTTCGGGCTGATGAACGACGGGGTCCCACCGCCGAAGTAGACGAAGTGCAGGGGCCGGCCCGCGAGGTACGGCTGGGCCGCGTAGGACTCGATCTCGCGCGCCAGCCCGTCGAGGTAGCGCTCGACCTCCTTGCTGTTCTTGTCGGTATAGACCCGGAAATAGCAGAACTTGCAACGCTTCCGGCAGAAGGGAATGTGCAGGTAGAGCCCGAGATCGGGCGGCTCCGGTCCCGGCGCCGCGCCGAGGACCTCGTGAAGCGCCGGAACCTGGTCCGGCTCCCAGCGGGAATAGGGCGGGTAGTTGGAGACGAAGACGTTGCCGAGGTCGGACTCGGTGGCGCGCTCGGTCATTTCTCAGGTCCCGGCGGTTGCGGGAAGTTCGCTGTTCGGGGGAAGGAGCCGGATTCTACCGAGCCCCGGCTCAGCGCCGGCTGAGGGTCACGGGAATTCCGTAGCGTGGTTTCAGCGTCACCACCGCCTCCGTCTCGATCGGATGGCCGGGGACGACGCGCATCCGGAACCGCGGCACGAGCTGGGCGAGGATCAACTGGATCTCGAGCATCGCCATGCCGGCTCCGATGCAGGTGCGGGGTCCCGCCGCGAAGGGCAGGTAGGAAAAGAAATCCCTCTCCTTGGCCCGTTCCGGCGCAAACCGCTCCGGGTCGAAGCGCTCGGAGTCGGGCCAGAACTCGGGATGCCGATGGAGCGCCCAGGTGACGATCCCGATCCAGGTCCTCGCCGGCAGCACGTAGTCCCCCATTTCCGTCTCTTCTTCCGCCCGGCGCACGACTCCCCACACCGGCGGATAGATGCGCATCGCCTCCTGCACGACCTGCTTGAGATAGGTGAGCCGGGGGAGGTCCTCCGTCCCGGCCGGCGCGCCGTGCAACTCGGCCTCGAGATGTTCCACGAGCCGCGTCTCGATCTCGGGATGCGTGGCCAGGAGGTAGAGCGTCCACGAGAGCGCCATGGCGGACGTCTCGTGCCCCGCGAGGATCAGTGTCACGGCCTCGTCCCGGATCTGCCGGTCGTGCATTCCCTCGCCGGTCTCGTCGTCGCGGGCCGCGAAGAGCCGGCCCAGCAGGTCGTCGCTGCCGTTTCCGCCGGCCCCGCGCGCTTCCATGAGTCCGTAGACGATGCCGTCCAGACGCTTCATGGCCCGCTTCCACCTGCGGTTGTAGACCGTGGGGATCCACGGATAGAGCGTCAGGAACGAGCGCAGGTCGCTACTGGACAGGTTGACGACCTCCAGGATCTCCGCCATTTCGCGGGCGTGCTCCTTGATTTCGCGCCCGAAGAGCGTCTCCCCGACGATGTCGAAGGTCAGCGCGCTCATCTCCCGGTCGATCCAGATGGCCTCGGCCGGGTCCTGCCGCTCCCAGCGGGCCAGCAGCGAGGCGGTGAGTGCGTTGATCGTGCCGTCGAAGCGGGCCAAGCGGCGGCTCGCGAACGCCGGCTGGATCAGCCGCCGCTGGCGCACCCAGTCGGGTCCGTCGTTCGTGACCAGGCCGTTCCCCATCACCTGGCGGAGCATCCGGTAGTGGATGGTGTTCTTGGAGACGTGGCGATGGTCCTGCGTCAGCACCGGACGGATGAAGTCCGGGTGGTTCACGAGACAGATATCGAAGAGACCGCGCCAACGAGCGACGTCCCCGTGCTCCCGGAGCACCTCGTGCATGACGGTGTGCGGGTTCCGGGAGGCCTCCCGCACGCGGTGGAACCGAGGCGTCGTGGGCAGGCGCGGCTCCCGGCGCCGGATCGCTGGGGACATGGGAGGCTCTTAGACTAGCCGCCACATGATTCGCGGGCGCCGGACGGCCGTCGGGCTCATCTCGATGGTGCTGGGCGCCGGCGCAGCGCCCGCGCAACCCCTTTGCGAGTTCACGCCGGCGGCCGACACCGGCCCGCGGATGCCCGGACTGATCATCGGCGCCGAGGCGCTGCTGCCGGCCGGGCGCCAACCCGGCCACGGCGTACATGTCCGCGGGAACGGCGGCATCGGCAGGGTGACGGATTTCGTCGCGTTACGGGCGGCGTATCCCGACGCGGCCGTGCTCGATTGCCGCGGCCGCGCCGTGCTCTCGCCGGGCTTCGTCAACGCCCACGAACACCCCGCCTACAGCTACGCCTTCCCCGACCCGGGGCTGCACCCGGGCTACGCCCACCGCGACGAGTGGCGTCTCGGCGCCGGAGGGAAGGCGGCGCTGCCGATCCCGGAGCGTTACCGATCCGCTCCCGACAACCCGCGAACGAGCGCCGTGCTGGCGGCGATGGAGTTGCGGCACCTGCTGGGCGGGGCAACCGCGCTTGCCGGGCCCGGCGGAGCGCCCGGGGTGATCCGGAACATCGGCCGCCACGAGCGGCCCGGCGATCTGGCCCTCTACGACGCCGAAGCGGACGTCCGGACCTTCCCGTTCTCGTTCCAGGTCGTCGAGGACCTGGCGGCCGAGTGCCGGGGCGGCCCCGCGCACACCTTCGCGCCCGGCGAGGACGACGACCTGACGTTCATGGCCTACGTGCCGCACGTCGGGGAGGGACGCCCCGCGAGCTGCGCCGCCCGGGCGGAAGTGGCGCGCTACCTGGAGCGCGTCAAGCGCCGCGATCGGCGCTATTCGCTCGTTCACGGGGTCGCCACGGACCGCGCCGACTACGCGGTGATGCGGGAGTTCGACGTGACGCTGGTCTGGTCGCCGCGGTCCAACCTCGCCCTCTACGGCGAGACGATCGATCTCGCCGCGGCGCTTCAGAGCGGGGTGCGCATGGCGCTCTCGACGGACTGGTCGCCGAGCGGGTCCTTCAACATGCGGGAAGAGGTCCGGTGCGCGCGCAGGGTGGCGGAGGCGTCCGGAGCCGGGCTGTCGGCCGAGGCGCTCTGGGGCATGGCCACCGGGAATGGCGCCTACGCGCTGGGGCTGGAAGACCGGTTCGGGGCGATCCGGCCCGGGCTCCGGGCGGACCTGATGCTGGTCCGCCACGCCGGCGGCGATCCGTACGAGACCGTGCTGACGGCGGAGGACGAGGACATCCTGGCCATGTGGGTGGACGGCCGGGCGCTGCTGCTGTCCGCGGCGCTCGACGCGCGTCTGAGCGAGCGGGAGTGCGTGACGCTGCCCGGCGTCGCTCCGCGCGTGTGCGGAGTGCTCGATGACCTGGGCCTGTCCCCCGGAGAGTTCGCGGACCTCACGCGGGATGCGGTCCCGATGAACGACGTCCGCCGTCAGGCTCCCTGCGAGCCGTAGCGGACTACCGGAGCACGACGCTGGCGGCCGGAAGGGCGCCGCCTCCCGCCTCCGCCCGGTAGAGCTCCCCGGCGGCCGCCGCGAGGGGTGGGGCCAGCGATCCCGTGGTGACGATCTCGCCGGCGGCGAGCGGGCTCCCCCGGTCGGCGGCCATCTCCACGAGCACACCGACCGCATCCAGCGGGTTCCCGAGGACCATGCGGCCCTCCCCGTCGGCCACATGCTCGGCTGCGGCCGGGTCGGCCGCCGGTGCCAGCGTCATCGAAACCGTCAGGGCGGCCATCGCGGCCGCGGTGGCGTCCGGGTCGGTCACCGGGACCGTCGGGCCCACCGCGAGGCCGTGATGGATCCCGCCGGCGGCCACCGCGTCGGCGGGGCGCATGTTCCAGCCGGGATACGGCGAGTCCACGATCTCGAAGCCGAAACCGATCTCCGCCACGTGGCGGGCGACCGCGGCGCCCCGGTCTCCGCGCTCGGGGACGGAGCGGAGCACGACCACCACCTCGATCTCGACCTTGGGTTCCACGGACCCGGCCATGTCGATTGCCGGGGTTTCGCCTCCGGGCCCGGTCCGCGTCACCGTCTCCTCGAACATGGTCCCCCACACGGGATGGGTCAGCCCGGCCGCCTCCCAGAGCGCCGGGTTCGTGAACCCGATCTTGCGCCCGGCCACCGGAGAGCGGGCGGCGCGGCGGCAGGCGACGATCCCCGCCACCTGGTACGCCTCGTCGAACCCGAATCCGGGAACGCGGCCGGTGAAGGGGGCGAGGCGAGCGCCCGCGGCGCGGGCGGCGATGATCTCTTCGGCGATCGGGATGGGATCGAAGTCGGGCATGGGGAGTCTCCGGCCGCGCAGTGTACGGATTCGGCGGCTCGCGTCTTCGCGGTAGAGTCGGGCGCCCTTCGAGGCGTCCTTCCGGTGTTCAGCATTTCCGTCCGCGACCACGTGATGTGCTCCCACTCGCTGCGCGGCGAAATGTTCGGCCCGGCGCAGAACCGCCACGGGGCGACCTACGCGGTCACCGCCGAGTTCCGCGGCCCGGAACTGGATGAACACGGAGTATTGCTGGACCTCGCCTGGGCGAAGGACGCGCTCGGGGAGGCGCTCGCCCCGCTCCGCTACGCGGACCTCGACGAAGTGTTCGCCGGCGAGAACACCACCACCGAATTCCTCTGCCGTTATGTCCACGGCGAGCTGGCGCGGCGTCTCCCGTCCGGCTTCGCCGGCGTGATCCGGGTGGAGCTCGTCGAAAACCCGCTCATGGCGGCCGCCTACGAGGCCGCCGTCCCCAGCCGCTCCTGAAAGGACTTCCATTGCCCGACGACGATCGTTCCCCGAGCCTCGACACCCGCGCCGTCCACGAGGGGGCGCTCTCCCCCCGGCCGTTCGGCGCGGTTTCGACGCCGGTGTTCCAGACCGCGAACTTCGAGTACCACGGTGAGGAGTACCACGACGTCGGCTACCTGCGGCTCTCGAACAGCCCGAACCACGCGGTGCTCCATCGCCGGATCGCCTCGCTCGAGGGCTCCGAGGACGCGCTGGTCACCGGAAGCGGGATGGCGGCGATCTCGTCGGCGCTCCTGACCTTCCTGGGCGCCGGGGATCACCTGCTCGTGCAGGACGTGGTGTACGGCGGCACCGCGAACATGCTGGAGCACGACCTGCCGCGCTGGGGAATCAACCACACGAAGATCGATCCGCAGGATCCCGCGTCCTGGGAAGGCGCGATGACCCCCTCGACGCGGCTGGTCTACGTCGAAACGCTCACGAATCCGCTGGTACAGATGGCGGACCTGGAAGCGGTCGTGGAGTTCGCGCGGGCGAATGGGTTGATCTCCATGATCGACAACACCTTTGCGAGCCCGGTGCTCTGCCGGCCGGCCGAGCTCGGGTTTGACCTGGTGATGGAGAGCTGCACCAAGTACATGAACGGCCACAACGACCTGGTGGCGGGATCGGTCGCCGGGTCCGCCGAACAGGTGCGCCGGATCAAGCTGACCCTCGATCATCTCGGCGGCTCGATCGATCCCCACGCCTGCGTGCTGCTCGAACGGGGACTCAAGACGATCGGCCTCCGGGTGCGGCGGCAGTCGGCGAACGCGCTGGAGCTGGCGCGTTTCCTGGAAGGCCGTCCGGAGATCGAGGAGGTCCACTATCCGGGTTTGGCGTCCCATGCCCAGCACGACCGGGCGTCGCGCCTGCTGGACGGCGGGTTCGGGGGGATGATGGCGTTCGTCCACGGTGGCGGCGGCGAGGAAGCCGACGCCTTCGCGTCGCGCCTCGAGCTCCCGACGGTGGCGGCGAGTCTGGGCGGGGTGGAATCGCTGATCATCCGGCCCGCCGCCGCGATCCACAGCGGGCTGCCGCCCGAGGCGCGGGCGGAAATGGGGATCAACGAGGGGCTGATGCGGTTCTCCACCGGGGTCGAGGCGGCGGAGGACCTGATCGCCGACTTCGCGCAGGCGCTCTGAGGGAGCCCTCGCGTGGCGCGGACGGGCGAGCCGGCTTTTCCGCCGCTCCCCGCGGCACGCTTCGGGATCATCTACGCGGACCCCCCCTGGGACTACAAGGGCCAACTCCAGCACGCGGGCCCCGCAAGCGGCGACACCGGCGGGGCGATCCGCCACTACGCGACGGTCACCCTCGAGGACCTCAAGAAGCTTGCCGTCGAGTCCGTCGCGGCGGCGGACTGCCTGCTCTTCCTGTGGGCGACCAGTCCCCACCTCGACCAGGCGATCGACCTCGGGAAGGCCTGGGGTTTCGACTGGGCCACGGTGGCCTTCGTCTGGGACAAGGGCCGGGTGAATCCGGGCTTCTACACGATGAGCCAGTGCGAGTTGTGCCTGGTGTTCCGGCGCGGCCGCATCCCGGCGCCGCGGGGCGCGCGCAACGAGCGCCAGCTCGTCCATGCGGAGCGGGGGCCGCACTCGGCCAAGCCGGAGGAAGTGCGGAAGCGGATCGAGCGGATGTTCCCGGAGCAGCGGAAGATCGAACTCTTTGCGCGGCGGGAAGTTGCGGGCTGGACGGCCTGGGGGCTGGAGAGCGGCGCGGAGCCGGAGCGGAGTCTCTTTGGGGATCGTTAGGAGCGCCGGGATTCAGACCGGCCCGCAGGGCCGCTCGGCCGCGTAGCGCACCGGCTTGGAACGCCGGTCTCCAGACCGGCACCCGCGGCCCTCCGGGCCGCGGAAGGGCGCATCGCTATCCACCCTTGTGGAACCCCGTACGGCACGCCCCAGTCCGCTCCGGTGGACGCGGAGGAAACAACCATCCTGCACGGGAAGGTCGCGACGTGGGGGGGGGGGGGGGCCCCGCGGGGGGGGGGGGGGGCCGGCGCGGCCCCCCCCCGCCGGGGGGGTTTTTTTGGGGGGGGGCCCGCGGGGGGGGGACCCCCCCCCACCACCGCCGGGG
>JAPPGX010000045.1:0-14991 GCA_028877265.1 Acidobacteriota bacterium | reverse complement strand
CCCCCCCCCCCCCCCCCCCCCCCTGTGCCCGCCCCCCCCCAACACCCGCCCGGGGGGGGGGGCGGGCCGGGGGGGGGGTGCCCCCCCCCCCCCCGTGCCGGTCTGACGACCGGCGGTCCCAGCCGGCGGCGCTATTTCAGTCGTCCGATCCGCCGGACTGCATTGCCCGCCACACCTTCTCCGGCGTGAGCGGTGTGTCGAGGTGTTCCACCCCGAACGGGCGGAGCGCATCCATCACCGCGTTGCAGACGGCGGGCGTGGAGCCGATGGTGGCGGCTTCGCCGATGCCCTTCACCCCAAGGGGGTTCACCGGGGTCGGGGTGACGGTGCGGTGGAGCTCGTACTTCGGCAGCATGTCGGCGCGGGGGACCGCGTACTCGAGGAACGTCGGCGTCAGCAGGTTCCCTCCCTCGTCATACACGGCGTCTTCGTAGAGCGCCTGCGCGATGCCCTGCGCGAGCCCGCCGTGGACCTGCCCCTCGGCGAGAAGCGGGTTGATGACCTTGCCGCAGTCGTCCACCGAGATGTAGCGAACGATCTCGACGGCGCCGGTATCCGGGTCGATCTCCACCGCGCAGAGATGCGTTCCGAACGGGAAGGTCTCGCCGGGCGGCTTGAAGTCCACGTCGGCGGTCAACTCGGCCGCGCTTCCCTCGGACGCCTCGGCCGAATAGGCGAACGCCGCGATCTCGGACCAGCCCACCGCCCGCGCGGGTGAGCCGGCGACGAAGAAGCGGCCGTCCTCGAAGCGGATGTCCTCGGTGGCGGCTTCGAGCAGCCGGGCGGCGAGCGCTTTCGCCCGCTCGCGCACCGTTTCGGCGTTGTTGAAGATCGCCGCTCCTCCCACCGGGGCGCTCCGGCTGCCGAAGGTGCCGATCCCGCGCGGACACTCGTCGGTGTCGCCGTGGAGCACGGTGACGTCGTCCAGCGAGACGCCGAGCTGGTCGGCGGCGATCTGCGCCCAGGCGGTCTCGTGTCCCTGCCCGTGCGGCGACGTCCCGCTGCGCACCGTGACCGCGCCGTCCGGCTCCACGGTGACGCCGCCGGCCTCCCAAGGCCCGAAACCGCAGATCTCCACGTAGCAGGCGAGGCCGATGCCGAGCGGCTTGCCGCCCTCGGCGCGCCGCCGGGCCTGCTCGGCGCGGAGTCCGGCGTAGTCGCCGGCCTCGAGCGCCTTGTCGAGGGCCTTCTCGTACTCCCCGCTGTCGTAGGTGAGCCCGGTCGCCGTCCGGTAGGGGAACTTGTGCGGCGGGATCAGGTTGCGGCGGCGGATCTCCGACGGATCGATCCCCAGCCGGCCGGCCAGTACGTCGAGCGCCCGCTCGATCAGGTAGGTGGCCTCCGGGCGGCCGGAGCCGCGGTAGGGCTCGTTCGGCGCCGTGTTCGTGAACGCGCCGACCGCGTGGGCGTGGGCGGTGGCGACGTCGTAGGGCCCCACGATCATGGCCCCGGTGAGCGACGGGGTGGTGGGCCCGGGCCGGCTGAAGTAGGCGCCCGAGTCGTAGAGGACGTCCACATCACAGTGCCGGACCCGTCCGTCCCGGTCGGCCGCAACATCGAGGGTCACGAACAGGTTGCGGCCGTGGGTGGTGGTCTGGAAGTCCTCGGTGCGGGTCGCGAACCAGCGCACCGGCCGGCCGAGCTTCAGCGCCAGCCAGGGGACGAGCACTTCCTCGGCGTAGAGGTTCGCCTTGGCGCCGAAGCCGCCGCCCACTTCGGGGGCGATGGTCCGAAGCCGCTCCTCGGGGATCCCCAGGATGCGCGCCACGCTCGACTTGACGCGGTGCGCGGACTGGGTGGAGGTCCACATGGTCACCCGGTCGCCGTCCACCCGGGCCGCGACCGCGCGCGCCTCCATGGCGCTCGGGATGAGCCGCTGGATCCGGAAATCGAGCGAGAGCTCGACCTCGCCCGCCGCCGCCTCGGGCGCGCCTTCGGGGTGGAGCTCCCAGACGAAGGCCCGGTTCCCCTCTGCCTCGTCGTAGAGCGGCTCCGCCCCATCGGCCCGGGCCGCCCGGGAATCGCCGGCGCCGGGGAGGTCCCGGTAGTCCACGTCCACGAGCGCCGCGGCGTCGACCGCCTGCTCGGCGGTTTCCGCGACCACGGCCACCACCGGATCCCCGACGGTGAGCACCTTCTTGTCGGCGAGCGCCCAGCGGGCGGGGATGTGCAGTTCGGTGAACGCGCCGCCGTCCGGGGCCTTGGCCACCGGGAAGGGCCGCTTCAGCGTCGGCAGGATGTCCGCCGCGGTGAAGACCCCGGCGACGCCCGGCGCGGCGGCGGCCTCCTCGGTCTCGATCGAGACGATCTCCGCGTGCGGATAGGGGCTGCGCACCACCGCGAGATGGAGCGCGCCGGGAAGCGGAATGTCCGGCGTGTAGAGCGCCTGGCCGGTGACCAGGCGGGGATCTTCCCGCCGCCGGACCCGCTCGCCGATGGTCTGGGTTCTGATCGCCAAGTCTGGGTGCGCCGTCCGAAGGGAGGCGATTCTAGTGCGGTGTCTGCCGGGGACCTGTAATACCTCCGTGACGGCGGCGTATTCACGGAAAGACGGCGGTCGTGTCACGATCCTGTCCGCTTTGGCACTTCCCTCAGGATCCGCTCCCGCCCTCGCGCGCCTCTCCGGCGTCAGCCACCGCTACGGGGACGTCCTGGCGCTCGACCGGCTCGATCTCGAGGTCCACGAGGGCGAGGTGCTGGCGGTGCTCGGGCCGAACGGCGCCGGCAAGACCACGGCGGTCAGCCTGCTGCTCGGGACACTGACTCTCCAATCCGGCGCGGCGCGGGTCTTCGGGAGCGCTCCGGACGCCGCCCAGGTCCGACTCCGGCGGGGCGCGATGCTGCAGGTCTCGGGCGTCCCCGAGACGCTCACGGTCGGGGAGCACCTGGCGCTCTTTCGCGCCTACTACCCGTCGCCCCTGCCAACCGAACGTCTGCTCGAAATGGCGGGGCTTCAGGAACTCCGCGACCGGCGCTTCGGGAAGCTCTCCGGCGGGCAGAAGCAGCGGGTGATGTTCGCGCTGGCGCTTGCGGGCAACCCCGAGCTCGTGTTCCTCGACGAGCCGACCGCGGGGCTGGACCTGGACGGCCGCCGTCGCCTCTGGGACGAGATCCGGGGGCTCAAGGCGGCCGGCCGCACCGCCGTCCTCACCACGCACTACCTGGAGGAGGCGGACGCGCTCGCCGACCGGATCGCGGTGATCCACCGGGGGCGGCTGATCGCCGAGGGGAGCCCGGAGGAGATCAAGTCCCGGACTGCCGGACGGGTGGTGCGCTGCGTCACGACGATCAGCGCCGAAACGGCGCGTTCCTACCCGGAAGCCGCCGGGGCGGAGATGAAGGGGCAGCACCTCGAGGTCGTGACCGCGGAACCCGAAGCCGTGCTCCGGAGGATGTTCGCGCTCGACCCGGAACTCGGCGACCTGACGGTGGTCGGCGTCGGGCTCGAGGAGGCGTTCCTCGCCCTCACCGGCGACGGCGCCGGGCCGGACGGGAACGGCGCCGGCCCGGAGGGAGGGACCTAGGTGGGCGCCTCCGCCCAGCCCGTTCTCCGCCGCGGTGTGGGGTGGCACGTCCGTATCGCCCTGCTCGAGACGCGGTTCCAGTTCCTGAGTTCGCTACGGCTGCCCGCGTTCGCCATCCCGACGCTGCTCTTCCCGGTGTTCTTCTACCTGTTCTTCGCCGTGATCTTCCAGTCCGGCGGGCCGTCGCTCGTGGCGCCGACCTACATGCTCGCCACCTACGGCGTGTTCGGCGTCCTGGGTCCGTCGATCTTCGGCTTCGGGGTGGGGCTCGCCCAGGAACGGGACACCGGGGCGCTCCTGTTGAAGCGGACGACGCCGATGCCGGCCGGCGCCTTCCTGTTCGCGCGCGTCGCGACGGCAGCGATCTTCGGAGCGGTGGTCGTCGCGGTGTTGTTCCTGCTCGCGGGATTCGCCGCCGGCGTCGAACTCCACCGCTCGCAGTGGTTCTCCCTCGCCGGCATCATCCTCGCCGCCGTCCTGCCATTCAGCGCCATCGGCCTCGCGATCGGCGCCTGGGCGAAGCAGCAGGCGGCGGTCGCTGTGGTGAACCTGGTGTTCATCGGGATGTCGCTGATCTCCGGACTCTGGGTGCCGATCTACATGCTCCCGAACGTCATGCAGGACATCGCCATCGCCTTTCCGGCTTTCCACCTCGGCCAACTGACGCTCAAGGTGATCGATCTCGATCTGGGTCGGTCCGTGTGGTTCCACCTCGTGCTCCTGGGCGGGCAGACCGCGGTCTGCCTGGCGGTCGCGGCGGCGGGGTTCCGCCGGTTCTCCGGGCGGTAGGAACATGGCCACTCCGGAGCGCTCCCCCTGGCGCCGCGACCCGTGGATCGCTCTCGCCGGACTCGCCGCCTTCGCGGCCCTGCTCATGATCCTGCCGGTGCCCGACCCGGCGGACCCGCCCGGGGGGCCGCTCCCGGAGACCAACTTCGCGGTCGTGGACGTAACCGTGTTCGACGGGGAGGAGTTCCGGCCGCACCGGGACGTCTGGGTCGAGGACGGCGGCATCCGCGCGGTCGGAGCGCGGCTGGCGCTGCCGGACGGCTTGCCCCGGGTGGACGGCCGCGGCCACACCCTGCTGCCCGGGCTGATCGACGCCCACACCCACACCTTTGGGTTGGTGTTGACCGACGCGCTGCGGTTCGGGGTGACCACGGTGTTCGATCAGTTCACGTCGCCGTCCATCCTTGCTCAGAAGCGCGCGGCCCGCGAGGACCTGTCCCAGGGCAACGAGGCGGATCTCTTCTCCGCGGGCAACGTGGCGACGGCTCCCGGGGGGCATGGAACCCAGTTCGGGGTGCCGGTGGAGACGCTGACGAGTCCCGAGGAGGCGCCGGAGTTCGTCCGGGAACGCAAGGAGGAAGGCTCCGACTGGATCAAGATCATCTGGGAGGACGGCGGCACCATCGGGGCTGACATCCCGACGCTCGACCGGGCGACGATCGCCGCGGTCATCGAGGCCGCCCACGCCGAGGAGCTGCTCGCGGTCATCCACGTCAGCACGCTCGAACACGGGCTCGCGGCGCTCGAGATGGGCATCGACGGGCTCGTTCACGTCTGGGGCGACGAAGTGATCTCCGAGGAGGACGCCGCCCGTTTCGCCGAAGCCGGGGTGTTCGTGATCCCGACGCTTTCGGTGCGGATCGCGGCGGCGGGGGAGTCCATGGGGCCGGACCTGCTCGCGGCGACCCGGCCGGAGCATGTTTCGGACATGCAGCGCCAGACGCTCGCGCAGACGTTTCCACGGCCGATCGGGACCAGCGAGGCGTCGATCGAGAGCGTCCGGCGGCTCCATGCCGCCGGGGTGACGATCCTCGCGGGGACGGACGCCCCGAACCCGGGGACCGGCTTCGGGATCTCGATGCACGGGGAACTGCGGTTGCTGGAGCGTGCCGGGTTGAGTCCGGCCGAGGCCTTGGCGGCGGCGACCGCGGGACCTCCCGCCGCCTTCGGAATCGAGGACCGGGGCCGGCTCGCGCGCGGCCGGATCGCCGACCTGCTGCTGGTGGCCGGGGATCTCGAGAGCGATCTGAGCCGAAGTATGGCCATCGCGGGGGTCTGGAAAGACGGGTTTCCGGTGGAGGCCGCGTGGGCGGCGCCGAGGCAACCCGAGTGAGCGTTCGCATGTTTCGGGTCGCGTGCGTGCTGCTCGTGCCCGCGGTAGGCCTCGCCCAGGGTCCGCCTACCCCGTTGCTGCTGGCCATCGAGCGCGCCTACTACGCGGGCGAGGCGTCCGCGGGACGGGAAGCGCTCGAAGCGCTCGCTGAGACCGACGACGTGACCCGCGCCTGGGCGCTCTGGCGGGTCGCTGGCATGCACCGGATCCGCGGCGTGGATCGGCAAACGAAACGGCGGCACGAGCGGGTCCGCAAGCCGCTGCTGGATGAGGCCGAGTCGGTGCTGAAGGCGCGCATCGAGGCCGACCCGAACGACGCCGGCGCGCACCTCGTGCTGTCGCAGGTCTACCAGGCGCGGATCACCGGGATGATGTCCGGGATGCGCTTCGGCCGGCGCGCCGGAGAGACGCTGGATCGGGCGCTCGAGCTGGCGCCCGACGATCCGCGGCCGCTCTACCTGAAGGGGGTCAATCAGCTCATGGCGCCGGGCCCGTTCGGGAACAGGGAGGAGGCGGGGCGCAACCTGGAGGCGGCGGTGGCGCGCTTCGCCGAGGGCGCGCCTCCGGGCGTTTTCTGGTGGGGCGAGCCGGAGGCGTACGCCTTCCTCGGTCTGTCCTACGCGCGGGAGAACGAGCGCGACCAGGCGCGCGCGGCGTACGAGCGGGCGCTGGAGCTGGAGCCGGGATTCGACTGGGTCCGCGAGCGCCTGCTCCCGGACCTGGAGAGCCCGTAGGGACGAAGGCGCGCCGACCGGGACGCCAGCCTTCAGGCCGGCTCGGTGACGCACCGGCTTGGAACGCCGGTCTCCAGACCGGCACGCGCGGTGCTCCGCATCGCGCACGTCGCAGCGCCAATCGCCCTCATGGCGCCGACGCCTTGGAACACCGGACCGTCCAGTGCGACATGTAGCCGCCGAGAAAAATCCCCCGTGGGTCTGGTAGTTTCGGCCCCCCCGGAGGTCCCCGCATGAAACTCCGCCCATCCCGCAGAACCTTCCTCGGCGCCACCGCCGCCGGCCTCGCCGGCGCCGCGCTCCCCGCATCCCGGACGGCCGCTGCGCCCGACACCGCGGAACGCCAGCGCCTCATCGAACTCGCCCACTTCGGCAAGAAGGCACCCGCCGAGGGCGCGGGCGGGATGGCGATCACCTCGCACCCGCTTGCGACCCGCGCCGCGATCGACATCCTGAAGCGCGGCGGGAACGCCTGCGACGCGGCGCTTGCGGCCTCGATCACCCAGACCGTGGTCGAGCCGCACATGACCACGATCACCGGCTGCCTGTCGCAGATGTACTTCGACCAGGCGACCGGCGAGACCACCTACGTCAACGGCAACGTGAACGCGCCGATGGCGCCGCTCCCCGGCTACGGCCGCCATGACCTGGCCGGCGGACGCGGGGTCGCGGTGCCGGGCTGGTGGGGCGGCTTCGAGGCGGCCCACGACCGCCACGGCTCGCTTTCCCGGAAGGACCTGATGGCCGACGCGATCGCCTACGCCCGGGACGGGTTCGAGATGCACCCGTTCCTCTGGGGCGAGGTCTTCATCCAGTCCGACAAGATCGGCAAGACGGCCGCCGGGCGGGAGATCTTCTTCGACGGAAACGCCATCCCGCGCCCGGGAGCGACGCTCTACCAGAAGGAGGCGGCGGACACGCTCGAGCGGCTCGCCGAGGAAGGGAACGACTACTTCTACCGGGGCGACTTCGCGAAGGAGGTCTGCGAGGTCGTCCAGGGTGCGGGCGGCGTCCTGACCCCCGAGGACTTCGAGCGCTGGGAGCCGCGCTGGCAGGAGCCGGCGTGGGGTTCCTACCGGGATCTCCGGATCGCCGGCTCGCCCCCGCCCGACAACGGCGGGACCCACATCATCGAGATGCTCCACATGCTGGAGTTCCTGGATCTGGAGGGCCTCGGGCCGCCGACCGAATCGGCCGAGAGCCTGCTGCAGATGGTCCGGATCAGCCACCTGGTCTACACCGAGGGCGGGCGGCAGAACGACCCGGAGAGCCACCCGCTGCCGCTCGAGACGATCCTCTCCAAGGACTACGCCAAGATGCGGTTCGACCTGCTCCAGATGGGGCACCCGGTCGCCGACGCGTCCGAGCCGCCCCCGCCCGCGGGCAGCAACCACGTGACGGTGGTGGACGCCGCCGGCAACGTCTCGACCATCCTGCATTCGTGCATGTCCTACCCGTGGAGCAACGGGTTGTTCGCCGGGGGCGTGAGCATCTGCGCGGCGGGCGCGCATTTCTTCCGGGTCATGCCGAGGCCCGGCCACCGGATCTCGGCCTACGTGGCGCCGAACATCATCTTCAGAGACAACCGGCCGGTCATGGCGTCCGGGTCGCCAAGCGTCAGCCTGCTCCAGAACGTCCTGCAGAACAGCCTGAACGTGCTGCAGTTCGGGGTGCCGGTCGGGGACTCGGTGAACCGGCCGCGGTTCGGCGGACCCTCGCTGACCGTGCCGGGCGCGGTGCTGATCGAGGCGGACTTCCCGGAGAAGATCCGGGAGAAGGTCGCCGCCCGCGGCATCAACTTCGACATCGTGAATCCCTGGAACTGGCACCACGGCTCGTTCGAGGGCATCCACATCGGCGAGGACGGGGTGCGGCGCGCCTGCGGCGACCCGCGCCGGTGCAGCATGGCGGAGGCGACGGCATGAAGCGATTGATGGGAGCGCCGGTCTTCAGACCGGCACCGTCCGCCAGAGGCGGACGAAATCACGGCACGGCACGTCTGGTCTTGCTGCTTTTTGCGGTGCTCCTCTTGGGTACGACCGCCGCGGCGCAGGACACGGTGCTCCGCTGCGGGGCGATCTTCGACGGCGACGCGATGGGCGGCGGCGGGGACATCGTCGTCCGCGAGGGACGGATCGTCACCGGGCCGCCGGACTCCGGCGACGTGGTGGACCTGTCGGGTTACACCTGCCTGCCAGGCCTGATCGATCTCCACGCGCATCTCACCATCAACCCGGACACCCTGACCGCGCTCGACATGACCCGGTCCAGCGCGGCGCGGGCGCTCGACGCGCTGGCGAACGCCCGCAAGATGCTGGACGCCGGGTTCACCACGCTCCGGACCCCCGGCGAGTTCGACGGCTACTACGCGACGGTGGACCTCAAGAACGCCATCAACCGCGGCCAGCACGTCGGGCCGCGGCTCCTCGTCGCGCCCCACGCGATCTCGGCGACCGGCGGCCACGGGGACTTCAACAACCTGATGGCCGATCTCCACATCGAGACGCCCACCCGCATCGCCGACGGCCCGGAGGGGCTCCGCCTCGAAATCCGGCGCGAGTTCAAGTACGGCGCCGACTGGATCAAGCTGAT
This sequence comes from Acidobacteriota bacterium, assembly GCA_028877265.1. Lineage (GTDB taxonomy): Bacteria > Acidobacteriota > Vicinamibacteria > Marinacidobacterales > Marinacidobacteraceae > Marinacidobacterium. The sequence goes on along the minus strand of JAPPGX010000045.1, from coordinate 6,019 downwards.
GATGACCGGCGGGGTCATGTCGGCGGGCGACGACCCGAACGTGAGCACCTACACCCTCGAGGAGGTCACCGCCGCGGTCGAGGAGGTCCACCGCCACAAGAAGAAGATCACCGTCCACGCGCACGGCGCGCCCGGGATCGTCACCGCGCTCCGCGCCGGGGTGGACTCGGTGGAGCACGCGACGCTCGTGGACGAGGAGGGGATCCGGCTCTTCAAGGAGCGCGGCGTCCCGATGGTGCCGACCCTCTACGTCATGAACTACATCCTCGAGGAGGGGGAGGCGATCGGTTTCCCGCAGGAGAGCATCGAGAAGGCGCGGGCGCTCATCGAGGAGCGCGACCGTCGCATCGGCGCGGCGTTCGCGGCCGGGGCCCCGGTGGCCTTCGGCTCGGACACGATCTTCCCGCACGAGACCGCGGCCCGCGAGTTCGCGGTGATGGTGGGGATCGGCCTCAGTCCGACGGATGCGCTCCGATCGGCGATGACGGTCGCGGCGAAGACGCTTGGGCTCGAGGACGAGATCGGACGGATCGCGGACGGTTACGCGGCGGACGTGATCGCGGTGGAGGGGGACCCACTCGAGAACATCCGGGTGATGGAGGACGTGCGGTTCGTGATGCGGGACGGGCGGGTGGTCAAGACCCCGTAGTTTGGTGCGGGGCGATCTCGGCTACGGATCCACCTGCTGGTAGAACTTCTTCACGCCGTTCTCGATGGTCATGATGACCGCGCTCTTGGTCGGATGGCGATTCTCGTCGTAGTGTGAAATGAGTGTTGCTCCGGTGTATTGCTCGGTAGCCTGTAGTTCCCGCCGGATGGCATCGGCATCGAGACTGCCCACGCGCGCCGCCGCCTGCAGGAACAACCGGACCGCGTCGTAGCTCACTCCGTCGCCGCCGGTGGGGGTGATCCCGAACCGGGCTCGATATGCCTCGACGAATGCGCGCGCCGTCGGCTCGTCCGTGTCCGGCGAGAAGTGGGTGCTGAAGAAACTGCCCTCCACGGAGGCCTGCTCGTTCTCCAGAAGCGCCGCGTTGTCCCACGCATCGGCCCCGAGGAACACGGTCGGCTCCCCGGCGGCATCGACGAGCGGCAGCGCGCGCGCCTGCGCGGTCAACAGCACGACTTCCGCCGCCGGACCCGGCATGAAGAGCACCGCTGGGGCAGCGTCCGCGACGGCTGTCAGTTGCGCGGCGAAGTCCGTCGCGCCTTCCTCGTAAGACTGGTCGACGACGACCGTCCCGCCGAGGCGGCGGAAATGGTTGACGAAGAACTCCCCGATCCCCTCGCTGTACACCTCGCCTCGCTGGGTGAGGACCGCGGCTGTCGTCACTCCGAGCGCCTCGAAGGCGAAATCGGCCATGACGCGCCCCTGGAATTGGTCGGTGAACGCGGCCATGAAGACCAGATCGCCCGCCGCCGTCACTCGCGGGTTCGTGGCCGCCGTCGTGATCATCGGCACGCCGTGACGCTGGGCGACGGCCCCCACCTCGATTGCGTGCACCGAGCGGTTGGGGCCGATGAGCGCGGCGACTTCCCCGTCGAGGATCATCGTTTCCGCAACCTCTACCGCCGTCGCCGCGTCTTCCAGGTTCTCCTCGACGATCAGTTCGACGGGCCGGCCCAACAGCCCGCCGCCGGCGTTGGCCTCGTCCACCGCGACCATCCCGCCGTTCGAATAGGTCCGGACGCCCGAGACCAGGAAGCCGATGTTCACCGGCATGGGCGGGGGCTCCGGGGGCGCTGGCGTAGGCGGCGCGGCCGGGGCAACGGAGGTCGGTGAACTTCCGTCGCCGCACGCTGCCAGGGCGATGGCGGCGGCGCCGGCGGCGCGAAGCAGTTTCGAGCACTGCACTCGTGCTCGGCAGAAGTTACCCACGTGGGACATTCCTCCTCCCTGCGCCCACTCCCCGATCAAGTCGGAAGCTCTCGAGTGCGGATCCTCCGCGGTCGCTGAACGAAGGCTCGGAACTCTTGACGGCCGGGTGCGGTTCTCACCGAGGCTACCAGCAACGGGACAGTGCTCCCGAACAAGGCGCGTTTCGTCCGCCTGCGGCGGACGATGCCGGCCGGAGGCCGGCGCTCCGAGCCGGCGGCGCCTTCCGGGCCCGCAGCGTTACGTCGTTCCCAGCCTCTGGGCCGCGGTGCCGGTCTGAAGACCGGCGGTCCCAGTCGGCGTGCCGTTCGTCAGCCGCTCGAAGATTCCGTCGACCGAGTCGGCCACCGTGTAGAGATCGTGTGAGTCCGGCTGGGCGAAGCCCGTTGCCACGATGTGGTCAAAAAGTGTCAGTAGCGGGTTCCAGTAGCCCCGGTAGTTCGCCAGGACGATGGGCTTGTCGTGGAAGCCGAGCTGCCGCCAGGTGATCATCTCGATCGTTTCGTCGAGCGTGCCGAGGCCTCCCGGGAGCACCACGAAGCCGTCGGCGCGGTCGAACATCTGCCGCTTGCGCTCGTGCATGCTGTCCACAACGACAAGTTCTGTCACATTCGAGAACGGCGGCTCCGATTCCAGTAGCGAGCGCGGGATGATGCCGGTGACCCGTCCGCCGCCTTCAAGCGCCGCCTCGGCCACCGTTCCCATCAGGCCGATGCCACCCCCGCCGTAGATCAGCTCGATGCCGCGGGCGGCGCAGGCGGAACCGAAGGTCCGCGCGAACGCTTCGAGGCTGGGGTCGATTCCGCTCCACGATCCGCAATAGACGCAGAGTGACCTGATTTGGGTCAACTGAGGCTCAACGTTTCCAGTATTCATTTCATTGTTCTTGTCCATAGCAACTGGAAGGATACCGCGCTTCTGTGCGAGTGGCGGCACGCCCTTGCGCGGCGCGGAGCGCCGCGGTGCCGATCTGGAGACCGGCGTTCCAAGCGGTCGCGACACCCATCCGGGCTGGGCGTAACACCCCCACCCGGCTGCGCTTGCGCCGGTTTCCGGGCGGTCCCTATACTCGTTCACCTCCACCCGGAAGGACGGAGATCCTCGCTCACCACGGAGGTGACTGATGCGTAGACGATTTACCCGGCTCGCGGTCCTCGGGATCGCGGGCTCACTGGCGGCTCCGGCCGCCGCGCAGGAGCTGCGGGGGCGTATCGTCGGGACGGCGATGGACGTGACCGGAGCGGTGCTTCCGGGCGTGACGGTCACCGCCTCCAGCCCGGCGATGATCCAGGACCAGGTGGTGGTAACGGGCGGCCAGGGGACCTACGTGTTCCCGGCGCTCCCCACCGGGGTCTACTCGGTCAGCTTCTCCCTCGGCGGCTTCAGCACGGTGGTCCGGGAGAACATCCAGATGACCCTGAACACCACCCTGACGGTGAACGCGACGCTCGAAGTCGGCGGTCTCGAGGAGACGATCACCATCACCGGCGAGGCCCCGGTGGTGGACGTCAAGACCACCGCCACCGGCGTGAACTTCACTGAGGAGCTCCTCGAGGACATCCCGAACGCCCGCGACATCTGGGCGGCGATGGCGCAGGCCCCCGGCTTCCAGATGGAGGGCTACGACGTGGGCGGCTCGCACACCGGCACCCAGACGGGATTCCAGGCGTTCGGCTTCGGCGACCAGCACCGCACCCTGCTCGAGGGGATCAACGTCACCGAGACGACCTCGGGGAACGCCGGCTACTTCGACTACGGCAGCTTCGAGGACTTCCAGCTCGGCGGCTCCGGGAACATGGGCGAGACCCACGGGCTCGGCGCGTTCTTCAACCTCACGGTGAAGTCCGGCGGCGACCGCTTCAACGGCGACATCTACGTGGACTTCGAGAACGACTCCACCGTCGGCGACAACGTGCCGGATGCGCTGCGGACCGGCGGCGGGACGCAGGGCCCCTACAAGGCGGGCGGCGACGGCCTCGAGGCCGGAAACCCGATCACGCTCCAGAGCGACATCAACATCGGGATCGGCGGACCGCTCTATCCGGAGAAGGCCTGGTTCTACGCCGGCTACCGGCTGAACCACCAGGAGAAGCTGACCATCGGGAACCCCGATCCGGCGACCACCCAGCTCGGCAACTGGACCGCCAAGGCGACCTACCAGCTCACCGACTCCAGCCAGTTGATCGGCTTCTTCAACCGGCGCACCAAGCTGCAGGCCGAGCGCAACCTGGGACCGTCGGTCCCGCTGGACGCCGCCTGGTACCAGAGCTCGGTGAACAAGCCGATGAAGTTCGAGTACACGAACGTCCTCACCGACAAGCTCTTCCTGAACGTGCAGCTCAGCCACTGGATCAACCAGTTCCCGCTCTTCCCGACCGCGACCAAGTCGGAAAGCGTCGAGGGGCTGCCCGCGGGACGGCTCGAGGTGAACACCGGGGACCTCACGAACGCCAACAGCTACTACCACCTCCGCAATGTCACGAAGCCGCAGATCTCCGGGAACCTGACCTATTTCGTGGACGACCTCGGCGGGCAGCACACCTTCAAGATCGGCACCGAGATCTATCGGGAGCGCCGCAAGTTCCTGCGGATGCAGCCGGAGGACATCTTCTACCGCGACGTTGACGGCGTCCCGAGCGAGGTGGACATCTACAACACCCCGAACACCGGCATCAACGACATCTTCCTCACCGCGTTCTACGGACAGGATTCGTGGACCCTCAACGACCGGTTGACCCTGAACCTCGGATTCCGCTTCGACCGCTACAAGATGGGGTGGCCGGAAAACTCCCTCTCTCCGACCCATTCGGACATCTTCCCGCCGCTCGAAGTGGCGCAGCGCGACGTCCTGACGCTCTCCAACATCGGGCCGCGGGTCGGCGCCGCGTTCGATGTCACCGGCGAGGGCGAGACGGTGGTGAAGCTCTTCTTCGGCCGGTTCTACTGGAACCCGAGCACCACGATCGTGGACGACGAGAACCCGGTGGGGCAGGCCGCGTTCCGCTACGCGTTCAACGACCTCAACGGGAACCGCGTCCTGGACCCCGGTCCGAGCGGCGGACTCGCCGACTCCCCCGAACTCGGGGACAAGCTGCGGACCCTGGGAGGCGCGGGATTCGTGACCGTGGACCCGGGCCTCACGAACGCCTACGGGCACGAGCTGTCGACCCACTTCGAGCAGCAGATCGCCGACAACTTCTCCTTCCGGGCCTCCTACGTCCACAAGAACTCCCGAAACGGCTACGGGATCGTGGACCTGAACCGCGCCTTCGCCTACGACACCCCGTACACCTGGGAAGACCGCGGGCCGGACAACGTCGCGGGCACCGGCGACGACCAGACCATCCAGCTGATTGACCGGCAACCGGGGATTCCCGAGGATCGCCAGTACGTGAACCCGGGCGCCTATGGGCTGCCGGATCCGGACGGGAACTACCACACCGTCGAGGTGGCGCTGAACCGCCGCTTCGCGGACCGCTGGATGTTCCTGACCTCGTTCCTGCACACCTGGGCGAACGCCTACATGCGGACCACGTCCTCCGGGAGCGTGCGGGCCGCGGCCCGCTTCGACTTCGTGGAGGGGACGACCTACGAGTGGCGGGCGAACCAGTCGCTCCGGCTGGGGCCGCAGGACACCACCTATTGGAACTACAAGATGGTGGCGCGCTACATCTTCCCCTACGACATCGGGGTGAGCGCCTCCTACAAGCTCCAGAGCGGGTTCCAGACCGGCCGCCGGGTCAGCGTCCGGCTGCCGAACGCCGGGACCGAGCGGGTCATGCCGGACGGCTACAACGACCGCGCGCCGAACGTCGGCATCTTCGACATGCGCGCCGAGAAGTCGTTCAACATCATGGGAGGGGCGAACATGGCCCTGCTGTTCGACGGGTTCAACCTGACGAACAGCTCGACCGTCCTGAACTACCGGACGATCGGAGGTTCCCGCTACAACGAGATCATCGCGATCCTCGACCCGCGGGTCTTCCGGGTCGGCGTCCGGATCGAGTTCTGATCGAAACCTGACCCACGGGGGGGGGGGGGGGGGGGGGGGGGTGCGGCGGCGGCGGGGGGGGGCGCCCCCCCGGCGGCGGCCGCACCCCCCGCCCCCCCCCCAACAGGGGCAAATGCACCCCGACCTAGAAC
>JAPPGX010000196.1 GCA_028877265.1 Acidobacteriota bacterium | reverse complement strand
CGGTAGAGCGGGTTGCGGGAATTCCGGCGCACGAAATAGGCGCCCATCGCGCGCAGGAGGTTCGCCACCGGCCAGAACAGCGTCCATTCCCCCGCCGCGTAGGAGAGCGCGGCACGGCGCGACGCGAGATAGGTCACGAGGAGATAGTCGAAATTGCTCCGATGGTTTATCACGAGGACCATGCTGACGTCGCTTCGCACGCCGTCGAGCGCCTTGTAGTCGGCATAGCCGAGCCGAACGCGGTAGAAGAACCGGATGAACCGGCGGGCGACCCGGTAGCCCAGCCGGAAATAGAAATAGGCGTTGAAGCCGGGCACGATTTCCTCGGCGTATCCGCGCACCTCCTCGACCACGACCTGTTGCGGAACGTCGCGCTCGGCGGCGGTGTCGGCGGCCGCCTCGAGCACCCTGTCGTCGTAGATCAGCCGGTCGATAAGCCTGTCGCGCTTGGTCAGCAGGAACGGCGGCAGCTCGATATTGAGCCTGGAATTGACGTCCTCGATGACCCGGTATACCCGGCGCCTGAGAACCCAGCGCGTACCGGGCATGAGGAAGTGAGCGAACAGGGAGAGGGCCGCCAGCAAGCCGACCAGCACGACCAGCCACAAAGGCAGAGCCACAAGTTGGCCCAAACGGGTTCTCCCTGACCCGATCCTTCCGTGCTCCCGGACCGCCGGGCGGCCCCACGGGACATATCGGCGGCCGGGCAGCGGGTGTTCGTTTGTCCCGCCGGGTCCTATATTAGCACATCGTTCTCGGACCGATCTGGGTGTCAATCCGTTGAAGAGGTATGCAGTTCCCATCGTCATAGGCGTCGCGGTCGTCGCGTTGGCGGTCCTGCTTCTGCTGCTCGACGACGGCGGCGAACGGGAAGCCGGCAAGGAGCCGCCGGGCGCCACCGCCGTGGTTCCGGTGCCGCCGGCGGCGCCACGAACCGGCGATGCAAGCCCGGCTTCTCCGCCCGAGCCGCCGAAGGAGGCGCAGGCCGAAACCCCGGCGAACGCCGCCACGACCGCAACGCCCGGGGCGCCCGGGAAGGAAAGCGGCAAGACGACCAGCATCGATATCGTCCGCGTCAGCCCCGCGGGCGATTCCGTGGTCGCCGGGCGCGCGGAGCCCGGCTCCGAAGTCGTCGTGTCCGACAAGGGCGAGGCGGTGGGCCGCACGAAGGCCGACAAGCGGGGCGATTGGGTCGTGATCCCCGACCGGCCGCTGCCGCCGGGCGACCACGAAATCACGGCGAAAAGCCGCACCGACCCCGACAGGCCCGAAACCGAGACCCCGTCGGAGAACAAGGTCATCGTGGTCATTCCGGAAGCGGGCAAGGACGTCGCCGGACGCGAGACCCCGGGCAAGACGGGCGCCCTCGCATTGTCGGTGCCGCGCAAGGGGCCGGGCAGCTCGGTGGTCTTGCAGAAGCCCGGACTCTCCGATACGCCCCCTCGTTCCGAAACGGCCGCTCCCGAGGCGGGTTCGGAGTCCGGGAGCGAGAGCGGCCCGGCTCGCACCCGGAAGGAGCAGGGTGCATCGCAGAGCGCGGCGAAACGGGAAACCGCTGCCCTCGCCGCGCCGCCGCCGCCTCCGGGGAAGAACGCGACCGGCTCGGCGGGGGACCCCGATAAAGCGCCGGTCGGCCGAACGCTTGACGAGAAAACGGGGGCCGGCCGAACGCCCGAAGAGAAAGCACGGGTCGGCCGAACGCCTGAAGAGAAAGCACGAGTCGGCCGAACGCCTGAAGAGAAAGCACGGGCCGGCCGAACGCCCGAAGAAAAAGCGCGGGCCGGCCGAACGCCTGAAGAGAAAGCGCGGGTCGGCCGAACGCCCGACCGCGATTCGTCCGGCCCCCAAGCGACCGATAGGGCCCCGCAGACCGAGGCAAAGGCGCCGCAGGGCGCGGCCTCCCACCGCAGCCCCCCGCCCGCCGGGAAGAGCGCGTCCCGACCGGGCGAAGGTTCGACCGACGCGCCGCCTTCAGGAACGCCGGGCCGATCGGCGGAAACTTCCGGCGGGTCCGAAGGCACCGAACGGGGGACCGGGCCGGCGCCGCTGGCAGCTGCCTCCGAGAGGAGTCCGACGCCCAAGCCGCAAGCTGCTTCGTCCCGGCCTGTCGAGACGAGGGACGAGGCCGCACGGGCGGCGCCAGGAAGGCCTTCCGATGCATTGCCGGCCGGGCAGAAACCCTCGCCGCCGGTCGCCGAAACTTCCCGCTCCGCGGAAAAAGGGAAAGACCCGTCGTCCGAACTGTCGCTGGACACGGTGGATTATGACGACAAGGGCAAGGTCGCGGTTGGCGGCAAGGCGCCGGAGGGTTCGCGCGTCCAGCTCTATCTGGACAACAAGCCGGTCGGCGGGGCGGACCCGGACGAGACGGGAATCTGGCGGGTCGAGCTCGGCGAAAACGTGAAGCCCAAGCGCTACCGGATGCGAATCGACCAGATCGGCCCGGAGGGTC
>JAPPGX010000026.1 GCA_028877265.1 Acidobacteriota bacterium | reverse complement strand
CCACCTCTACGACCCCGGACCGGCGCGGCGGATATCGCGCAGCCGCTCGCACACCGCCCGCGGCGCCATCGTCCCCAGGTTCAGCACCGGAATGCCGTGCGCCTCTGCGATCCGGATGCCGATCCCGGTGCCCCCGATCGCCGTGCCGCCTTCCGACCAGCACACGACCGCATCGACGGGCCGGTCCAGCCGCTCCCCCAGAAGGATCGCCGCATTCCTCGCATGCAGCTTGCGCACGCCCGGCGAACACCGCTCCCACGCCGGATGCGAGAGTGCCGCGACCTCCATGCACGCCGCCAGCTCAGCCGCCGACAGCACCCGGCACTCCGGCCCGCGATGCGCCCCGTAGCCCCGCCACGGCAGCCACACCGTCCGCTGCTCCGCCGGCGCCCCCGCCGCGAACGCGCTGTCCGCCCCGTCGGCGCCGCCTGAGGACAGATGCCAGCCGGTCCGCGCCAGCCAGCCCGCCATCACCGTCATGTCCGCCAGCACTCTCGCCGGCGTCGCCCGCGCCCCGATCCCCGCATATTGCAAAGTCGCCATGTCACCGTCCTCCCGGTTGCAATCCCGCCGCTCCCTCTCCGACAGCGGCTTCACTCCCGACCGGCTTCTCTCCACCTCCCGCACGGACGGGCCGGACCGGCTTGCATGGCGACGGTTTCCGGGGCATCGGTTGCGTCATGGACGGACGGGCATGGATCGCGCGGCACGGGTTCTGGCCGCTCGCGCTGCTCTGGCTGCCGGCCGGGGTGGTGGCTCAGGCCGCGGCCCGGTTCGGTTCGTTGGCGGTTGCATTCGCGGATGCCGGGGAGGCGATGGCGGCCCTTTGGGCGCTCGCCGTCACCGTCCCCTGCGGCTTGCCGCTCGCGCTGGGCTGCCGCCGCCTCCGGCGTCTCGGCTACCGGCGCGGAGCCCGGGCGGCAGGCGCTGGGCTCGGCGCGCTGACGATTATGGCGACGGTGTTCGCGGGCTTGCTCGGCCCGGCGGCGATCGCGGTCTGCGCGGTGCTGCTCAGCCTGCCGGTGTGGATCGTCTGGCTGTGGCTCGCGCGGCGCGGTTGACCGCGGAGGGAAACGGGCTGGCTGCGGAGCATCGCGGCCGGGTGTGAGGTCCCGCCGGCTGCCGGACGGCGAGGCGCCGGCTACGCAGTAGAGGGACTGCCGAAACCGGACCCCCCGCCCCGGCCAGACAGCGACGGGCCGGCTGCGCAGCAGGGGGTGGCGCGGTCGTCACCCCGGCCGGTTCGCCGCGGCTTCCAGGGCGCGGAGCCGTTCGATCATGGCATCGAATTCCGGGGCTGTAGCGCCGACGATGCCGGCCTGGCGCATAGCGTCGTAGTCGGACCGAAGGCCGGCGAGGCCGTCACCGTCGGGGACGAGGCGGAGCCGGCCGTCGAGGCAATGGTCGTAATGGGCGTAGCTCGCGTTGAAGAAGACCGTCTTGTGTCGCACGACGTCCTCCAGCAGGGCGCGATCGGCGAGCGCCGCCCGCCCCGCGTCGTGCCGGGCGAGGCAGGCCAGGTCGAACCAGTGCCGGGAGAGGCGTCGGGGGCTGGCGGCGAGCCGGCCCCGGTGGCACTCGACATGGATCAGCGTGGCCTTCTCCCAGAAGGTGCGCGCCGGGGACAGGACCGTCACCGTCGCTTTCGGATATTCGAGGCCGTCGCTCAGCGCGGCGAGGTCGGGAACGATCTCGTGGCGCTCGTTCGGATCGACGACGTTGCGCCCGCCGAACTCCAGCAGCACCTCGCTCGCGAGATAGGCGAGCGGGTTCTCGACGGCCGAAGGATAGGCGAGGCGGACGCGCTCCCCGCCCTCGTCGATGCGGATGGCGGGCCGGCCCGACGCCGGCAGATCGGCGGCTGCGGCCTCCAGGGCGGGACCGACCACATCGCGGGTGTAGCGCTCCACGCGCGACTTGAGGCCGTCGCTGAACCGGCGGATCGCGGACCGGCTGACGCCCTCGGCGAAGGGATCGAAACCGTCCTCGAAGGCGCGGTAGTCGAGGGTGATGTCCACATCCTCCGAGAACCGGTCGATGATCCGGTAGACCTTCGAGAGCGACGTGCCGCCCTTGAACGCCATCGGGTGGGGATCGGGCATGGAAAACAGCACCTGGAGCACCCGGCAGATCCAGACGTCCTTCTCCAGGATGACCGCGGGCCGCCCCGACCGCGCGTCGGCGGTTTCGAGGATGTCGCGCCGGTCGGCGGCAGGCAGCGACAGGAAGGCGTCAGCCATGGGCCGGTGCCCCGGCGTCGGCGAACGCTTTCGCCATCCAGGCCGGCATGTCGGCGGCGCACAGCTTCTCGAACTCGGCCGGTCCGATCACGGACTCGATCCGCGCGACCGCCTCCGGCGTCGCGTTGTCCTTGCCGAGATACCAGAGTGCCGCGAGCGCAAGGCCGGCGGGCTCGCCGGCGAACTGGAGCCGGCGGCGGTTGGAGGTGTGGATCA
>JAPPGX010000075.1 GCA_028877265.1 Acidobacteriota bacterium | reverse complement strand
CCCCCCCCCCCCCCCCCCGGGGGGGGGGCCCCCCCCCCCCCCCCCCCCCCCCCCCGCCCCGCGCCGGGCGCAGCGGCGCACCGCTGTGGTCTGCACCCTCATCACGCCGGCAGACCAACTTGTCGCCGCCCCGGTGGGGGCCCTCCGGCTCCCCACCCTCGGGGAGCGGGCCAACGAGGTCGTCACCGGCCTCGGTGAGCGGTGGCTCGATGCCCTCGTCCGCAGCGAGGATCCCCGCCGCCACTCGCCCGCGGGCGGGTTCGTGGCCTTCCCGCAGGGATGGATCGCGCCGCAGGCGCGGGCTGGGAGCGACCGGGACGCGGGAAGACGGGGTGGAACACGCAACCCGATTCCCGTGCCGCATTTCCGGAGGAAAAGGGGGGGCGCTCCCAGCCCCGCCCGCCCGCAGAAAAGCGGACGCGGGGGCCGGTTCCGAAGGGATCGAACCCCAACGGGGAGCACGAGAATCGGGCTAGCCGGGGTGGAACACGCGAAGCGGGAAAAGGCGTTACACGCGGGTGATCTACGGGTTTCGCACGAAAAGCGGCCCCGCGAAGGGATCCCCAGCCTCTCGCGCCGCTGCCGGAGCATCTGGCGCACCGGGGGCTTCGCCCCCGGGCCCCCGGGCCAGTGAGCGGTGGCTCGATTCCTCGTCCGCAGCAAGGATCCCCGCCGCCACTCGCTCGCGGGCGGAGTTCGTCGCGATGGCGGCCCGACGGGAGGCGTTCGAGTTCCTGGTGGTGACGGCGTGCCGGAGCGGTGAGGTGCGCGGTGCGGTGTGGGAAGAGATGGATCTTGCCGGGCGGGTGTGCCGCATTCCACCCAAGCGGATGAAGCCGGGGCCGCGAGCATCGCGTTCCGTTGTCCGAGGGCGCGCTGTCAGCGCCGGAGGAGGCGCAGCAGCGCGTGGTCGGCTCAGGGCTGGTGTTTCCCGTCGGCCTGGGACGGCCCTCTGTCAGAGGTAGCTATCTCGAAGCTGGTCCGGGATCTGAAGATCGGTGGGGTACCTCACGGGTTCCGTTCGAGCTTCCGGGACCGGGCGCCGCAGTGTTCGGACGCGCCGCGGGAGGTGTGCGAGTTGGCGCTGGCGCAAGTGAACACGAACATCATCGAAGCTGCCTTACCGGCGCACCGACCTCCGAGCGGCGACGGGCGATCGTGGAGCAGTGGGCCGCCTTCCTGGCGAAGTAGTCGCGGCGTGTTCGCTCCACCTCCGTGAGGTTCGGGAAGCCCGCTTAAGATGAGTGGACGCCGACCGAGGCGGCGAGAACGCGCCGGCCCTTCAACGACCCTGCGTCTTGAAGAGCGGGCCACGACCGCTGCTATCACGAGTGCCGAAGAACCGACTGGATGATCTCTGGCGTCAGTTCTCGGCGCTCATCACATACCTGGACCAATTCGGCACTGGGCCTAACTTCGCGAGTCTGGCTCCCGTGCCACAGCGTCGTCAGAACGCCTTCGTTCTTCGTGGCTTCGACCGCTGGCGTGAAATCGCTATCTCCCGATAGCAACGCCATCTTCGCGATGCGGTTCTTCCCGGCCAGCAACGCCATGTCCACGCCCAACATGAGATCGACGCGCTTTTGCTGAAACACCGGTTTTCCGTCGTTGCCCATGCCCCTAAACGCGAGCTTGCCTAACCGAACCTCGAACCTCGGAATGTGGCGGAGCGCGGTGAAAAACCGATGCCGGGCCGCATATCGTTCTTTTTCCTCAGCGGTTGGTGGACTGCTTTGGTAAGGAAGGCAGTGGTAGTAGTAGGCACGGAGCAACTCATCGCCTTCGACCATCGCGGCAACGAGGCGTCCAAAGTCTATTCGCGGTCTGCCATGGTCGTGCAGGAGAACCTTCTCCAGATAGGCCCCGTCGACGAACACCGCCGTCACGCCCATTCGATACCCTCGCGAAAAGAAGAAAGGGCCGACCCGCTAAGCCGACCCTTTCATTTTTCCCACCGTGCCCGCAGGAACGATGGGGTCCATATAAGGAGTTCAGAATAGCCGATGTTCTTGACAACTTCAACATTTGGTAGTGCCTCAGAACTGAGACACTACCCAACATTCCTACCAAGGCCAGTCCATGACCACCACCGGGAAGTCCACCCTGGCGGAGGTGGAAACGGCCCGCGAGGAGCCATGCCGCTCATCCTCCCAATCCCAAGGATGCTGCGGCCCACGATCCTCTTGGTGGACCGCCTCCGAAGACCGTCCGCGCCGGTGCGCTCATGGCTGAGCCCCGTCCCGTCGAGGTGGCCGCCCGAGTCACCCGCGCGGAGGCCGCTCCGTGACGCGGGCGTTCGTGCCTCGGATTCCTGGTCCGTGGCCGATGCCCCACCTGGAGCACAGGACGGCCGCCGTGGGGGCCCTCGGATGGTCGCCGGACGACGCCCACTGGCTCGCCCTGGTCTGTCTCCACTCCGGGGTCTTCACCCGCCTCCAGTACCGGGACTGGCATCACCGGGACAAGTACGCCGCGA
>JAPPGX010000011.1:8642-25932 GCA_028877265.1 Acidobacteriota bacterium | reverse complement strand
GGGGGGGGGGGGGCCCCCCCCCCCGTGCCGGTCTGGAGACCGGCGTTCCAAGCCGCTTCGGCCATCGTCGCGATGGGCCGGGTGTGCAGGACCACCCCGTCATGGGACTTTCTCCCGGTGGGTGTTCCCGACCCTCACGCCCTCAGAAAAGCGCCTGACGGACGCGGCGGCGCGCCGTCCGAACCGGGGCGAGGAGAAGTACGGCCACGGTGACGATCTCGAGCCGTCCGGCGATCATCAGCACCGCGAGGATGAGCTTCGCCCCGTCGGGGAGGTGCGCGTAGCTCGCCGCCGGCCCCACGGCCCCGAGCCCGGGGCCCACGTTCGTCACCGCGGCGGCGGCGGCGCTGAAGGCGGTCAGCAGGTCCACGCCCATCGCCGCGATCGCCAGCGCGCCGGCGACGGCGCACACCACGAACAGGAGGACGACCTCTCCGATGGTCGAACTCAGCGAGAGGGAGACCGGGCGGCGCCCGATGTGGACCCGCAGTTCGGTGTGAGGCTGGGTGGCCACCCGCAGTGCGAGCGGCACCTTCCGGAACAGGATCACCCAGCGGAGGATCTTGATCGAGCCAGCCGTCGAGCCGGCGCAGCCGCCCGCGAACATGAGGACGAGCACCAGCATCCTGGAAAAGTCCGACCACTGGTTGTAGTCCACGACCGAGTAGCCGGTCGTGGTGATCACCGCGATTGCCGTGAACGCCGCCTGGCGCAGGCCGTCCATGGATCCCTGCCCCATCAGGTAGAGGCTGAGGAACAACAGTCCGGTGCTCACCGCCACCACCCCGATGTAGAGGCGCAGCTCCGGATCCGAGAAGTAGCTCGCGGCCGGCGCCGCGCTCACCCGCTTCCAGGAACCGCCCCGGAGACGCCTCCAGAGCCGCCTGACACCGGCGACGATGCGCTTCACTTCGTAGATGTGGATGGCGAAGCGCATGCCGCCGATCACCATGAAGGCGATGATCACCCACTGGACGGCGGGATCGAAGGCCCCGACGCTCGCGTTCCGGGTGGAGAAGCCGCCGGTGGCCAGGGTGGTGAACGCGTGGCAGACCGCGTCGAACGCGGGGACATCCAGAGCCAGGAGGATCCCGATGAGGATCGCGGTGAGAACCGACCCGACGATGACCGTGTCCCGGGCCGTCTCCGTGATCTTGGGCTCGGTCTTTTCGGCGGTGGGGCCGGGAGCCTCCGCGGACAGCACGTCCACCCCCCACTGCCGGCGGCCCAGCAGCCAGACGAAGATGATGATGATCCCGAGCCCGCCGAGCCACTGGGTCATCGCCCGCCAGAGCAGCAGGGAACGGGGAAGCCATTCCACCTCGGGGAAGATGGTGGCCCCCGTGGTCGAGAACCCGGAGGCCGATTCGAAGAGGCCGTTCACCACGAAGCCGAAGCCGAATTCCGCGACGTACGGCAGCGCCCCGAAGACGGTGCACAGGCACCAGGCCAACACCACGAAGCGGTAGGCGCGGCTGCCGTCGGTGGAGGAACCGGACCTGCCGATCAGCGGCGCGAAACGGCGGCTGAGGGCGCCGACCCCGAGCCCCAGCGCTGCGGGCGCGGCGAAGGCCAGCCACGCCGGCTCCCCGTGGGCCAGCGCCACCGCCAGGGGAATGAGCAGCGCCACTCCGAGCGCCTCCGCCAGCCGGCCGAGCAGCGCGATCGTTTCGACGCGGGTCATGTCAGTCGGGATGGCTCCAGGCGCAGCGGTTCAGTTGCGGCGGCCGAACAGCTCTTCGAGTTCCGAGAGCAGCGAATCGGGCTCGCCGGACTTTCCCTCCGCGTGCTGGCTCATGAAGAGAGCCACCCGGTCACCGGCGACGAATTCGGTGTCGCCATTGGGCACGAAGGGCGCCGAGCGCGCCCGGACCACCTCACCGATGATGCACGTGTGGGGAAGCCCCAGCTGGCGGAGCGGCGCCCGGGTGGCCGGGCTGCCCTGCGCCACCTCGATCTCGACGAGTTCCCCGCCGCCCTCCACGAAATCGAGACGGACCATCGCGCGGGTGTGCAGGAGCTTCATGAGGGCGCCCGCGGAGACCTCTCCGGGAGACACCGGATGGTCCACTCCGAGGTCCTGCATGGCCTCGTGGAGATCGTCCCGGTTGTGGAGCGCAACGGTCCGTTGCGCGCCCTGCTTCTTCGCGAGGTGCGCGGCCATCAGGTTCACCTCGTCGGCATCGGTGGCGGCCACGAAGAAGTCCGCACCGCCGACGCCGGCCTCCTGCAGGATGTCCTCGTCCGTCGCGTCTCCCACGATCGTGTGGGCCGCCAGCGGGAATCCGGACGTCGGATGCCGGCGAATGGCGGTGAGGTCCACCCGCTCGTCGAGCAGCAGTTCGCCGAGGCGGTGGCCGACCTGTCCCAGTCCGGCGATCACCACCCGCCGGGCCGGGCGCTGGTCCACACCGATCGCCTTCAGATAGTTCCGCGCCTCGGAGGCGGGACCGACCGCGAAGATCTCGTCGCCCTCGTGGACCCGGGTGCGGCCGCGAGGGATCTCGAGATGTCCCTCGCCGCTGCGGAGGATCCCGGTCAGCATCCAGCCGCGCGGCGCGGTGTCGATCTCTTCCAGCGGCCGGTCGAAAACGGTCGGGTCCGTAGGGGTCGCGCGCAGGAGCACCAGAACGCCCTCTCCGAACGAACGGACCGACCGCGCGCCCGGATAGCGGAGGATGCCGAGGATTTCCTCCGCGACCAGCTCCTCCGGAAAGATCGTCTCGATCGTCTGCTGGCGGCCTCCCTCGGCGAGCAGCGGATTCTCTCGGTGCCGCTGGTCGCTCAGGCGGACCACGGCCCGCTTCACCCCGATCGCCGGATCGGTCGCGGTGAGGGCGGCGAGCATGTTGGTCGCGTCGTAGTTGGTCAGCGCGAACAGCACGTCGGCGCCGGAGCAGTGCTGCGTCAGGATTGCCGGGACCCGGGCGTCACCCTCCGCGATCCCGATGTCGTACTTCCGCTGCAGGTGGATCCGGGTCTCGGAGTCCCGTTCCACGAGGGTGATGTCGTGGTGTTCGGGAAGCCCGCTCAACTGGCGGATGAGGTGCTCCCCCATCCGGCCCGCACCCAAAACTACAAGACGCATGAGGGGAACCTCGTTGCCGGGCTCAGCAGCCTGTTTGCCCGGCGCGGGGGAAACTACCCTAACGGGGTGCCGGAGAAAAGGCTTCCCGAGGGAAAGATCCCGCCCCGCGTGCTCCGGGAACTGCTGAAGCGGCTCGGAGAGGGCGGCGGACTCGAGGTCGGGCCCGCGGCGGGGGAGGACGCCGCGGTGGCCGCGGCGGGAAGCGAGCCGCGCCTGGTGCTGGCGGCCGATCCGATCACTTTCCCGACCGCCGATCCGGGGTGGCACGCGGCGGTCGTGAACGCCAACGACGTGGCCGCGACCGGCGGGGAGTGCCGCTTCTTCCTTTCCCAGGTGCTCCTGCCCCCGGGGACCACCGAGGATCGGATCGCCGCGATCGCGGACGGCATCCGCCGGGGCTGCGAGGAAGTCGGTGCGGTTCCGGCCGGCGGACACACGGAGATCACTTCCGCCGTCGAGCGCGAGGTGGTCGCGGGAACCATGGTGGGCGTCGCCACCGCCGAGCGCGTCAAGCCGACGGGCGGCGCCCGGGAGGGCGACATGCTGGTCGTCACCAAGGGCGTGGCGATCGAGGCCACGGCGATCGTGGCCGCCGAGCGGAAAGAGGAGGTCCGCCGGGTGTTCGGGGAGGATTTCCAGCGCCGCGCCGCCGCCTTCCTGACGGATCCCGGGATCAGCGTGGTCCAGGAGGCGCGGATCGCCGCCGGCATGCTCGAGGTCCATGCGATGCACGACGTCACCGAGGGCGGCATTGCGACCGCCGTCCGCGAGATGGCCGACGCCGCGGACCTCGGCGCCGTCCTCGCGGAAGCCGAGATCCCCCGGTTCTACGAGTCCAAGCGCCTGATGACCCACTTCGGTCTCGACATCCTGGGGGCGATCGGTTCGGGCGCGCTCCTCATCGCCTGCGCGGAGCCGGAGACCGGGGAGCTGCTGGATCGCCTCCAGGGGGCCGGGACCCCCGGCCACGTCATCGGGCGTTTCCTCCGCCGCTCCTCCGGCATGCAGCTCGCGCGGGGATCGGTGCGCCGGGATCTGCCGGTGTTCGACGCGGACGAGCTCACCCGGCTCGCCTGAACGTCGGACCGGGCCGAGAGCGCCCGGCGCGCCTAGAATGCACCCGATGCCGCGTCCCCGCGCCCGCCGCGCCAACGCGCTCCGGCCGCTGTTGATCGCCGGGCTACTGACCCTGGGATGCAACACCGGAGCGACCCCGGGCGCCCTCCCCGTTCCTGACTTCCAGGCGCCGCTCAACACCTCCTTCCCGCTGCGGGCCGGCGATATCGGCTATGTCCAGGGCCAGAACGACTACCTCTACATCAGCGTGCAGTCGCTGGGCGCGGACAACCGTTGTCCCCCGGAGTCATCCTGCGATGAACCGGGATTCCTGGAGGTCTTCCTCGAACTCGAGACCTCGGAGTCCCAGGGGGCCGTCCGGATGCAGGTCCCGCCCAGCGGGCCCTCCGTCGCAACGTTCCAGGGCTTCGAGATCCGGATTCTGGGGGCGGCGCCTCCCGGTCAGGCGACCCGCATCCCCACGACCGAGTACGTCTTCCTGATCTCGGTTTCCGCGCGCTGACTCAAGCGCCGGGCCACCTCTAGAATTCGCGGTCCGCCGCGTGCGGCACGGAGGCACACATGCGTCACTTCACGAACATCCTCAAGACCGGCATCATCGGTGCCGGGGTCCTGCTCGGCGCTTCCGCCTGCGGCGGGGGCGAAATGGAAGAACCGGCCGAGCCGCAGGAGATGGTCTCCGAGCACGACGACTTCCCGAATCCGTTCTCCGCCGAAGCGATGTGGGGCGATCTGCCCGGGGAACGGACCTGGGGCGCGGTGAGCGCGATCTATCCCGCCGCGGACGGCAACATCTGGGCGGCGGAACGGTGCGGCGCGAACTTCTGCGGCGACCGGCCGGAGGTGGACACGGTCGTTCTCTTCAGCCCCGAGGGCGAGGCGCTCAAGAGCTTCGGCGCCGGCCTGATCGCCTGGCCGCACGGGATGTTCGTGGACCACGAGGGAAACGTCTGGGTGACCGACGCGAAGGGGTTCGTGCCGGACGAGCGGGTCCCCGAGGGGCTCGGCCACTTCGTGATCAAGTTCAGTCCCGACGGCGAGGTGCTGATGCGGCTCGGCGAGCCCGGCGTCGCGGGGACCGCCGACGGGCAGTTCAACATGCCGTCGGACGTGCTGGTCACGCCGGACGGAACCATCTTCGTGGCCGATGGGCACAACTCCGGTGGGAACAACCGGATCGTCAAGTTCTCGGCGGACGGCGAGTTCGTCATGAGCTTCGGGGAGACCGGGACCGGTCCGGGGCAGTTCCGCGATCCGCACGCGCTGGCGATGGATTCGATGGGCCGCCTCTTCGTGGGGGACCGCGGCAACAACCGGATCCAGCTCTTCGACCAGGAGGGCAACTTCATCGAGGAATGGCTCCAGTTCGGGCGGCCGAGCGGCGTCTTCATCACCGCCGACGACACGATCTACGTGGCGGACTCCGAGTCCACCTCGGAGGCGAACCCGGGATTCGGCCGGGGAATCCGCGTCGGCAGCGCGGTGGACGGTACGGTTCAGTACTACCTGCCGGACGACGTGTCGGACCTGGAGCCGGGCGCCGAGCCGGTGACCAGCGGGCCGGAGGGCATCGCGGTGGACTCCCAGGGCGGCGTCTACGGCGGTGAGGTCCGCCAGCAGATGGTCCGCAAGTTCACGCGGAGCGAGTAACCGGAGCGGGGAGCGGCCCTGACCGGCGTCGTCGCCGTCTCCTTCGACGTGGACGGCACCCTCTACTCCGACCGCTTTCTCCGGACCCGCGTCGCCTGGGAGGCCATCCGGCGCGGCTCGCTGCGGGACCTCCGCACGCTCCGCAGCCGGCGCGACTCCTCGTCGGACACTGCCGCCCGGCTCGCGGCGGAAGCCCGGATCCTGATCCCGGTCATCCGCCGCCTCGGGCCCCGTCCCGGGGTCGCCGCACTCCTGGACCGCCTGCGTCCCCGCACCCTCATCGCCGTCTCGGACTTCGACCCCGTAGCCAGGCTCGAGGCCCTCGGTCTCCGCGGAGCTTTCGAACGGGTCTACGCGGCCGAGCGCTACGGCGCCCTGAAGCCCGATCCCCGCGTGTTCCACGCCGCGCTGGCGGATCTCGGGATCCCCGCAGCGGCGCTGCTCCACATCGGCAACCGCGCGGATACGGACGGCCCCGCCGCCCGGGCCGCCGGCTGCCGCGCCCTCATCCTGGGGCAGGACTTCGCCTCCTTCGGCGAACTCGGGGACCTGCTCGCCGCCTGAATTCCCGCCGGCGTTCCCATCGCGGCGGAGAAGCCGTCACAATGGGCCGGCGGTGGAGGTAACGCCATGAAGATCCGATTCCTGCTCCTCGCGTGCGGACTCGCCCTACTGTCCGCCTGCGGCGCCGGGAGTCCCGCGGACGTGACCGAATCGACCCCGGAGAGGCCCCCCGTCAAGGGCGGCGACGACCGGACCGGCGAGTACGACGCCGTCCCCGGCTGGTGGAAACCCGCGCCGGACCACGTGGAACCCTGGGGCTGGGGACAGGTCTCGGCGGTGGCGGTGGACACCCCGGACCGCATCATCGTCGGCATCTGGGGCGACCGGGACGCCGAGAACCGCGAGCGCGACGGGAGCACCAACTACCTGGTCGCCGTGGACCGCGACGGCAACCTCACCGAGAACTGGTCACAGTGGGATTCGACGTTCAACAAGCCGCACCAGCTCTACATCAGCCCCTACGACCCCGAGCGCCATGTTTGGCTCGTGGAGCGCGGCGGCGGCAAGAACGTCAACATGCAGATCCTCAAGTTCTCGAACGACGGGAGCGAACTGGTGATGCGGCTGGTCGATCCCGATCACCCCACGACCCGGACGGAGGCGCGCGCCAACCCGAACCCGGACCCCTTCGAGTACGGCGACCCTTCCGTGATGGCGTTCCTGCCGAACGGCGACTTCCTCGTCGGCGACGGCTACTGGCACTCGCGCATCATCAAGTACAACGCCGAGGGCGAGTACCTGATGGAGTGGGGCGAACTCGGGAGCGGTCCGGGCCAGTTCGACCTCATCCACGGGCTGGCGGTGGACCGGAACCGCCGCATCTACGTGGGCGACCGCACCAACAACCGCATCCAGATCTTCAGCGAGGACGGCGAGTACATCGATGAGTGGCCCGACGTCTCCGACCCGGTGGGCGTCTTCGTCGACGAGAACGACGCCGTCTGGGTGATCTCGGCGGTGCTGAACCGCATCCTCAAATACAACGTGGACGGCGAACTCCAGTACCACCTTGGCGCCTACGGCGGCACGCGGGGCGGCTTTCCGGGTGGTCTCTCGCGCCCGCACCAGATGGACGTGGACCAGGAGGGCAACCTCTACATCGCGAGCTGGGACGGGGGCTGGATGGACAAGTTCATTCCCCGGCCCGACGCGGATCCGGCCAGGCTGGTGGGAAGAGGTCTCGTTCTCGAGGAATAGCAGCATGACGCGCCGAACATCGATTGCCGCCCTGGCCCTCGGGCTCGCGTCGCTTTGGCCCACACCGCACCTCGGCGCCCAGATCCCGGTGGACGAAACCGGTGAGGAAATCGTCGCCACCTTCTCGATCGTCGGCCGCGATCCCGCGACCGGCGAGCTGGGAGTGGCGGTCCAGTCGCGGGCATTCCGCGCCGGCGCCGTGGTCTCCTACGCCAAGGCGGGCGTCGGGGCTATCGCCACCCAGGCGGCGGCGAACCAGACCTACGGACCGCGCGGGCTGGATCTCCTGGAGCTGGGGCTTACGCCGGACGAGGTGGTCGAACACCTGACCGGCTCGGATCCCGGGCGGGACCGCCGCCAGCTCGCCGTCATCGATGACGAGGGCCGCGTCCGGGCGTACACCGGATCGGCGACCAGCGCCTGGGCGGGACACGTCGAGGGCGACAACTTCTCGGTGCAGGGCAACATCCTGGCCGGCGAGGCGGTCGTCCGGGCGATGGCGGAGGCGTTCGAGTCGTCGGACGGGCCGCTGGCGTTCCGGCTGATGGACGCCCTCGACGCGGGCGAGGCGGCAGGGGGCGACGCGCGCGGCAAGCAGGCCGGCGGGGTCCTCGTGGTCAAGCCGATCGGCGACTCCGGACGGACCAGCGACCGATGGGTGGACGTGCGGGTGGACGACCATGCCGAGCCGTTCAAGGAGCTGCGCCGCCTGGTCAACATGTCGGTCTCGCGGATTCACTCGCGAGAGGCCCGGACGCTGGCCGCGGCGGGCCGCTTCGACGAAGCCGTCGCGGCGCAGCGGGAAGCGATCGCGATCGTTCCCGGCGAGGATCAACTGATCTACGGGCTGGCGCGCCTCCACGCCCGCGCCGGCGACGCGGAAGGCGCCGTGGCCGCGCTTGAGCAGGCCATCCGGATCGACGCCCGCTGGCGGGAACTGGCGGCGTCCCAGACCGACTTCGACAACATCCGTGAGAACGCGGAGTTCCAGACCCTACTCAACAACCGGTAGTGAACCCGGACGGCGTTCGCCCCGGTTCCATCACCGGCCGTCAGACCCCGGAGGACCCTGTCATGACCTATCGCCAGATTCCGCTTCTGTTCGCGTGGGCGCTACCCCTCGCCTGCGCCAGCGAGACGGCCCCCCCGCAGGAGATGCCGGCGGAGGAGGCTTCCCTCGAGCGGCACTACGTCAACCCCCGGACGGCGGCCGATGCCGACGTGCCGCCCTTCAGCGGCGGCGTCATGGTGGGCGACACCTTCTACGTTGCGGGGACGATCGGGCTGCTCCCCGACCAGACGGTGCCGGACACCGCCCAGGAGGAGGCTCGCCTCGTCATGACCGGCGTGCAGAACACCCTGGAGGCCGCCGGCCTGACCATGGACGACCTGACGTTCGTGCAGGTCTATTCCTCGGACGTCGCGGACTACGACGCCTTCAACGAGGTCTATCGGACGTTCTTCACGCAGGAGTACCCCGCGCGGGCCTACCTGGGCTCGGGCACCTTGCTCTTCGGGGCGCGGTTCGAGGTGCTCGGGTTCGCGACGAGACGATAGCGGCCAGGCGCCGGCGCTCCGGGGCCGGGGCTCCCTCCCTTACTCCTCCCAGAGGCGGGGATAGAAGGGCTGGAACTTGAACTGGGAGTCGGGGTGGGCCGGGCCTCCACCGGTCGCGCGCCGGAGGAACTGGGCGCGATCGAGGGCTGAGAGCCGGACCTCGCCGAGGCGGCCCCCCGCCCGTTTGGCGCGGTATTCGACGTTCAGCTCACCGAGCAGTTCGTCGAGGCGTTCGGGAAGGCCGCCGGGCAGGCCGGGCGAGTCCCCGCCCACCGCGGCGAGGCGGTAACACGGGAGCGCCGCGCCACCGGGGTTCGACGGGAACAGCGCCAGCCAACGGCCCTCGCGGAGGCCGGGATGTTCGGCCTCCAGCGTCCGAAGCGCCTGACCCACCTGCTCGGCGGTGAGTTTTTCCCCGGTGAAGGACCAGCCCAGACCGCGCCGGCCAACGAAGCGGAGGTCCGGCAGGCCGCCCACGAACCGCGCGACCCGGAAGCGGTCCCCGGTGGCGTAGCGCCGGAGACCGAAGCGGTGGCTCACCACCATCTCGTACGTCCGCCCCGGTACCAGGTCGCGGGAGTTCACGAGGCCGGTCCCCGGCTCGGCGACGAATTCGTGCACCACGCCCGGCGCGGCAGGCAGGAAGGCGGTCTCCGCCCGCCGGTAGTCCGGAATCGTCGCGACGGTCTCGGTGGACATCGAGTACATCGGCTCCCTCCGGAAACGGGGCGCCGGCAGACGCCGGTCGAGCCGCTCGAGGAACGGCGTCACCGCGCCGCCCGTCCAGCACACGTAGGTCGTGCACGCCGGATTCCAGGCCGTGATCGGGAGCGGCGATGCGCTTTCCGCGACCCGCGCGAGACGGTCCCGCCACCCCCTCGAGGCGAGTCGCCGGAGGATCCGGCGCGCACCCGGAGCCACCCGCTGCGGATCCCGAACGACCCGCCGCACCAGCGCGGCCGCCGCCCCCCAATCTCCCTCCACCTCCTCGAGAAAGGCGCTCAGCGTGGACGGATTCGTCGCATAGAGCATCCCGGGGTTCGCGAGGGTGAGGACCAGCAGGCGCAGCGCGCACGCGCCGTACCGCTCCTTCAGTTCCAGCAGCGCCGGATCCGACTGGGCGCGGTAAGGCGCCTGCAGCAGGACGAACCAGGCCGGCGCGCGCCGCTCGCGGACGAGAAGCGAACTCAGGGAGCGGTCCGGGTCGAGCGCTCCGAAGACGTAGAGGCTCGGACGGCGGACCCGCCGCGCCGCGATGAGGCGCAGCATTCCGTCCACGAAGACGGCGCGCGTCGCGGCGAGGCGCCTCCTCGAATACGGGACCCGCTTCGGTTCGCCCGCGGTGCCCGAGGTGAGCGCCACGGAAGTCCCTGCCCCACCCTCCGCCTCCACTTTCGGCAGGTCCCGCGTGACCGCCGTGGACGCGTCGATGCCAAAGCGCCGCCGCAGGCGCCTTTCGCGGAGCGGATGGAAGCTCAGCCGGACCCGGTGGCGAAGGACGACAGCCCACCCGGCCAGCCGGAGGAGCGCCGCGATCGCGAACCGCCCGGCGTCATTCGCTAGACCTCGGAGCGCGGCTCTCAATGAGGCCGCGTCCAGGGCTGTCCGGATCGGAGGAAGGGCGGATCCACCAGGGGCGCCTCAAAGGCGGCGGCGATGAAGTCGATGTCCTCGTCCCGGAGCAGGGCCGGGTCCCAGGTGATCGTCACCGCGGTGTGTTCTCCCCGCGACATGGCCGCGAAGAAGAGTGGATGCCGCTCGTGGAGACAGGCGATCACTTCCATCCCCGTCACCTCGTTCAGCACCGGATCCTCCTCTCCCGGCCAGCTTTCGAGGTGCGTGAATCCCGCGGTGCCGAAGTCCGCCCAGGGCCGGTACAGCCACCGGCGGAGGAAGGGCGCCGCCACGGGAAACAACGGCGGGGGCACCGGCACCGGCGGGACGGCCCACTCCCCCGTCCGCTTCTTGCGGTAAACGATCCGCCGAACGGACCGGCAACGTTCCAGGAAGGCCCGGCTCTGCGTCCCGGAAACGCGCTCGCGATGCACCCGGATCCGCGACACGCCGTTCCCGAACCCGCGCAGGCGCTCCGTGCGGGTGTTCATCGGCACCCACAACCCGATCCGTTCCGCCGACACGCCCTGCTGCTCGTTCCAGACCGCGAGCGCGTCGAGCGCCGCCGCCAGCAGACAATCGTTCCAGCGAAAACCCCCGACGGTCTGCGACAGGGAAGCGAGGGGCTCGCGGGGCACGATGATCGTGCGCCACCTGCGGTCCGCGGAGGCGGGTCCTGCGCGCGTGGCGAGCGCGGCCGAGACCCGGGCGCCGGGGTTCCGGCGGGCTCCCTTCGGCGGCTGCAGCAGTTCCGGCGCAACCACCTGGGGACGCGGCGGCATGGTGTCGAGGCCCCGCGCCATCCGGAGCTGCCGCTGGACGAAGAGCAGCGTCCCGATCAGATCCGACGCCGCATGATGCACCTGGGTCACGAGGCTCCAGGCCGGGGGATCGCCGATTCCCAGAAGCATCTGCCTGAGCGGCGGGCCTTCCCGAAGGTCGAACGGGGTCTCGAGAAACTCCTGGATCCGGAGTTCCCGTTCCCCCTCGGGGAACACCCGGATCACGAGCGCCGGTGGCGCTCCGGGCCGCGTTTCCCACCTCGGAAGGTCGAACGGCGGCTGGCGCAGCCGGCTGCCGGCAACCGGAAAGGCGGTGCGGGCCCCTTCCGCGCCCCGGTAGAGCGGCTCGAAGTCCGTCACCGCGTGCGACGACTGACCGAGATTGAGTACGAAGGCGAAGTCCAGGGGCCGGACCGGGGAGTCCGCGAGCAGACACGCCAGATCCGGCGTGGCGAGCGCGATGCTTCGGGTCAGACGGCTTGGGGCGGCGCTTCTCGCCAGATGTCGCGCCGCGGGATCCGGCGCCGCTCGGGGTCGCGTTCGACAAGCTGATGGAGCTCGATCCAGGCGAGATGCGGTCTCAGGTGGTGTTCGCGATGCATCGACAGCCCGAAGGAGAACCAGTAGGCCAGCCGGCCGAACCAGTTGTGCGATCGCGCGGCGGGATCGCCGGTGAGATAGCCCTCATGGGTGAGGTGGGCGAACGGGATCCAGAGCACGAGCGACACGAGCACGCAGACCGGCAGAACCCCCGTCATGAGTCGCCACGGGCCCACCAGAATGGCGACGGGAAGATAACAGGCCGCGATGGCCAGATAGTTCAGGAGCAGGTCGCGCGCGTGGCCGCGGGGAAGTCCGCCGCGCCGGCGGAGCCAGAAGAACCACTGGTGCGGCATCGCCACCGCCCGGAGGGGGAGTTGCCATCGGTGCGGCGTATCCAGAAAGAGATCCGGATCCTTCCCCGGCTCGTTGGTGTGCCGGTGGTGCTCGAGGTGGGTGCCCCGGAAGTTCGTGAAGGGCACGAGGACGGGGAGCAGCGCCAGCCGGCCCCAGAAGATGTTGACCCGGCGCGTCCGGCCGAGGAGGCCGTGAACGCCCTCGTGCGCCATCACGGTGCCGATGAAGGCCAGCCAGCTCCGGAACCCGATGTCCAGGGTCCAGCCCCACCAGGTGGTCGGCACGATGAGGAGGCCGGCGAAGCTCAGCGCCACGAGCGACACGATCACCGTCCGGCTGAGCGCGTGGACCCGGCGGGCGGGCCAGCGGCGAAGCGGCGCCGCGGCGGCGGCGGGGGCGGAACCCGATGGAGCGCTCGTACCAGCCCTCGTCTCAAACATACCCTTACACGTGATTCTTGGTCACTCTAGCATTCCGCCTGCCACGAGACGGACGGTCGCCAGCCCGCTTGTTGGCGGCCGAAACCCTGGACGAAGGAGGGCACCGCTCCATGTCTCCAGCCACCTGTGACACCCGCAACATCGCCGGGAAGACCCGGCCCCGCCAGCACCCCACAGGGGCGGCGGGTTTCGGAATCGCTCTCGTCCTGACCGCCGGTTTCGCGGCGGCCCAGAGTGCCGGTCCGGACCCCGGTGCGGTCGCCACCGCGATCGAGGGCCTGAAGCTGCGCGCCATCGGCCCCGCCCTCATGGGGGGCCGCATCGCCGACATCGCCGTGCATCCCGAGCGCCCCTCCACCTGGTACGTGGTGGTCGGCTCCGGCGGACTCTGGAAGACCGAGAACGGCGGCACGACCTGGAAGCCGATCTTCGACGAGTACCCGTCCTACTCGCTGGGGACGGTCACGCTCGACCCCTCGAGTCCCGAAGTGGTGTGGCTCGGCACCGGCGAGAACGTGAGTGGACGGCACGTCGGTTGGGGTGACGGGGTGTACCGGAGCCGCGACGGCGGCGCTTCCTGGGAGCAGGTGGGTCTCGCCGGCTCGCAGCACATCGGCAAGATCCTGGTGGACCCGCGGGACGGGGACACGGTCCTGGTGGCCGCGGAAGGGCCGCTCTGGAACGGCGGGGGCGAACGCGGGGTGTACCGGACCGAGGACGGCGGCGCCACCTGGACCCGCACGCTCGATCTCGGCCCGGACACCGGGGTGACCGACCTGGAGTTCGCCCCCGGCGATCCGGACACGGTCTATGCCGCCGCCTACCAGCGCCGGCGGCACGTCTGGTCCTTCCTCGCGGGGGGGCCCGGCTCCGGGATCCACAAGTCCGAGGACGGCGGCCGCACCTTCCGCAAGATCACGACGGGCCTCCCGAAGGGGGACGTCGGCAAGATCGGACTGGCCGTCACGCCCGCGGACCCGCGCCTCGTGTACGCCACGATCGAGGCCGACGAGGAGGAGCGGGGCTTTTACCGCTCCCTCGACCGGGGCGAGAGCTGGGAACGGCGGAACCCCTACCTCTCGGGCGGGACCGGACCGCACTACTACCAGGAGATCGAGGCCTCCCCCACCGATCCGGACGTCGTCTACCAGATGGACGTGTTCTTCCACGTGACCCGGGACGGGGGCAAGACCTTCGACTATCTCGGCACGGGCCGCGAGAAGCACAGCGACAACCACGCGCTCTGGATCGATCCCGACGACCCCGGCCACCTGCTCGGCGGCACCGACGCGGGGCTCTACGAGAGCTTTGACGACGGGGTGACCTGGCGGCACTTCCCCAACATGCCTATCTCGCAGTTCTACAAGGTGGCGCTCAGCCAGGCCGAACCCTTCTACGACGTCCTCGGGGGCGCCCAGGACCTCGGCACCGTCCACGGGCCCTCGCGGACGCTGAATATGGAGGGCGTGCGGAACCGCGACTGGTACGTGCCGCTCGGAGCCGACGGCTACGGGGTGGACATCGATCCGCGCGACCCGAACATCATGTATCTGATGACGCAGCAGGGGAACCTCTACCGCGCCGACCGGCAGAGCGACGAGGTGCTGCACATCGGGCCGGTTGCCGCGCCCGGCGAGCCGCCCGAGCGCTGGAACTGGGACTCCCCCATCTTCATCAGCCCCCACAACCCCGACCGCCTCTACTTCGGTTCGCAGCGGGTGTGGCGCAGCGAGGACCGGGGCCAGTCGTGGACTGTGGTCAGCGGCGACCTGACCACCGGCCGGAACCGCTACGAACTCCCCTTCTACGATCGGATCTGGAGCGTGGACGCGCTCCACGACACAAACGCCATGTCGCGCTACGCGACCCTGACCGGGATGTCCGAGTCACCGGTCGCCGAAGGAGTGCTCTTCGCGGCGAGCGACGACGGCCTGGTCCACGTGAGCGGCGATGCCGGGGCCAACTGGACCCGAACGGCAGCGATTCCGGACCTCCCCCCGCTTTCCTTCTTCAACGACATCGAGGCGTCCCAGCATGATGCCGACACCTTCTTCGTGGTGGCGGACAACCACAAGATGGGCGACTTCCGCACCTATCTCTACCGGAGCCGGGACCGGGGCGCGTCCTGGGAGTCCATCGCCGGCGACCTGCCCGACGGCACCATCGTCTGGGCCATCCAGCAGGACCACGAGGACCCGGACCTCCTCTTCCTGGGCGCCGAGTTCGGGATGCACGTCTCGTGGAACGGCGGGACGAACTGGGTGACGCTGAAGGGCGCCCCGACGATCTCGTTCCGGGACCTGAAGGTGCAACGGCGGGATGACGATCTGGTCGGAGCGACCTTCGGGCGCGGCTTCTACGTGCTGGATGACTACGCGCCGCTGCGGGGCATGGCGGCAGTAGTCCGTTCGGGTGAGTCCGCGCTGTTCCCGCTCCGCGACGCCTGGTGGTACGTGCCGTCGGTGCCGGCGCAGGCGCCCGGCCGCCCGACGCAGGGCAGCACCGCGTTCGTGGCGGATAACCCGCCGTTCGGCGCGGTGTTCACCTACTTCCTCGCCGAGGATCTGCAGACGGCGCAGGAAGAGCGGCGCGAGAGCGAAAAGGAGACCCGCGAGCAGGGCGGCGATGTCGCCTTCCCCGGCTTCGACACCCTGCGGATCGAGGAACTCGAGGCGGACCCGGCGGTGTTCGTGGTGATCCGGGACGCGAACGGCGAGCCGGTGCGGCGGATCGCCGGCTCGGCGGAGAAGGGCGTCCACCGGGTGGCCTGGGACCTCCGCGGCCCGGCGCCGAACCCGGTGAACCTGACGACGCCGGGGTTCTCGCCGCCGTGGGTCCGGCCGCCGCAGGGGCCGCTCGCGGCGCCCGGGGAGTACCAGGCGCAGCTCGTGGCGGTCACCCGGGACGGGGCCCGGAGCCTCGGTGAGCCTCAGCGGTTCGGGGTGAAGCCGGTCCCGAACCTGCCCGAGGGGGTCGATCCGGAGGCGGTGGCGGCCTTCCAGCAGGAAACCGCGGCGCTGCTCCGGCAGATCCACGGGGCGGCGGCCGAGGCCCGCCGGGTCCGGGAGCGGCTGCGTCACCTGCGGGCGGCCCTGAACGAGACCCCGCGCGCCGGCGAGGCGCTCTTCGGGCGGATGGACCAGATCCTGCGGACGCTCTCCGATCTCGAAGTCCGGCTGAACGGCGACCCGGCGCGGCAGTCGCGCAACCACCCGGCCGCGCCTTCCATCCGGGGCCGGGCCGGAGGGATCGCCGGCGGCCACTGGGAGACCCGGCAGACCCCCACTGAGACCCAGCGCGAGAGCCTCCGCATCGCCGGGGATGAGTTCAGCGGTCTGCGGGGCGAGCTGCGGACGCTGGTGGACGAGACCCTGGCCCAACTCGAGGCGGATCTCGAAGCGGCGGGCGCCCCCTGGACGCCCGGGAGGAGGATCCCGGGCTAGGAAGGGCCAACCTCCAAGTCGGCAGGACGG
This sequence comes from Acidobacteriota bacterium, assembly GCA_028877265.1. GTDB lineage: Bacteria > Acidobacteriota > Vicinamibacteria > Marinacidobacterales > Marinacidobacteraceae > Marinacidobacterium. The sequence continues at coordinate 9,593 of JAPPGX010000011.1, read as the reverse complement.
CGCCGCCGGCTTGGAACGCCGGCTTCAGCCGGCACAGCGGGCCGCAGGCCCGCGGACGACGTAAGGCTGCCCAGCCTCACGGGACTCCTTTCAGTTCGGATCCGACGCCCTGGGAACCCGGATCGCCTTCCCCCGCACATGGCGCAGCGCATCCATCCTGGCGTGCAAGACCCGCACGATGACCAGTTCTCTGGATTCCCCCGTATAGAACACGACGTGTGAACGAAACTCATACCGCCGCAGGCCCGGGGCAAGCGATTCGGCGCTCCGGCCCAACCCCAGATTCCCTGCCAGGCGCTGACAGCACTCGTGCAGCTCGTTGAAGTAACGCTGTGCCTGCTCCAGCCCGAACCTCAGGGCGGTGTATTCGAAGATTGCGTCCAGATCGGCCGCCGCGCGACGCGTCAGCCTATAGGCGCCCATCACGCCGAAGCCGCGCCTCGGCTTCCTCCGCAATCTGCGAGATCGTCCGGTCGCTCAGCCCGCTATCCAGCCCTTCCTGGATCGCGGCCCGGAGGACGTGCAGCGACGCATCACGCTCACGGTCGCGCCGGATCAGGTCACGGATGTACTCACTGTCGTTCGTGAACCGGCCCGCGGCGATCTGAGCTTTCACCCACTGGTCCTGCTGGTTGGTCAACGTGATGGTCTTCCGGACTGTGGGCATGTGCGAGATCTCCCGGGAATTGGGGCGAATGTGTTGAGTAGCCTCACTATGGCACTGTTTATCATACTTTCGAACGGAGTATCATGCCTTTTCGCTGCATAGCGCAGCGCGTGCCGGCCTGAAGGCCGGCGTTCCCAGGCGGCACGTGATCAGGCTGGAACAGCGTTGCGCGGCATCGACCCCCAATAGGCGGTCGATTCCCGGCGGAGGCCGGCGCGCCCAGGCGCGGCCGAGCGCTGGGTCTAGATACAGCGGCGGGTTACCCGGTCGCTGTGTCTTATAAA
>JAPPGX010000011.1:0-8632 GCA_028877265.1 Acidobacteriota bacterium | reverse complement strand
CTTTGCCGGCCCCCCGCGGGGGGGGGCGGGCGCTGCGGGGGGGCGCCCCCGGCCGCCTCGAGTCGTGCTTTTGGGGGGGTGGGGTGCCCCCCCCCCCCGCGGGGGGGCCCCCCCCGGCCGGAGGCCGGCGCTCCGAGGCGCTGCCTAGCGCTGGGTCTCGATCCAGCGGCGGATGACCGTGTCGAGCACCGGGAGCGTGACCGGCCCGTTCAGCAGCACCGCGTCGTGGAAGGCGCGGACGTCGAAGGCGTCGCCGAGTTCGGCCTCGGCGAGGGCGCGCAGCTCCCGGATCTTCAGTTCGCCCATCTTGTAGCCGAGCGCCTGCCCGGGCCAGGCGATGTAGCGGTCGGTCTCGGTGGTGATCTCGTGGATCGACAGTGCGGTGTTGGCGGCGAGGTAGTCGAGCGTCTGCTGGCGCGTCCAGCCGAGCGCGTGCATCCCGGTGTCCACCACCAGCCGGCAGGCGCGCCACATCTCGTAGGTCAGCCGTCCGAAGTTGTTGTACGGGTCCTCGTAGAAGCCGACCTCGAGGCCGAGCCGCTCCGAGTAGAGCCCCCAGCCCTCGCCATAGGCGCCGATCCCGTAGTAGCGGCGGAACTCGGGCAGGTCGAGTTCCTTGGCGAGGGCGTTCTGCAGGTGGTGGCCGGGCACGGCCTCGTGGAGCGAGAGCGACTCCAGGGTGTAGAGCGGCCGGCTGTCGAGCTGGTAGGTGTTTACCCAGTAGCGGCCCGGCTGGGTCGAGGTGAGCGCCGCCCCGACGTAGCGGCCGCCGGTGTACTTGGGGGCGATGGCGTCCGGGACCGGCTCCACGGTGTACGGCTGGCGCGGCAGCCGGCCGAAGAGCCGCGGCAGCGCACCGTCCATGCGCTTCACGATCCACATCGCCTCGCGCAGCAGTTCCTCCGGGGTGTCCACGTAGAAGCGGGAGTCGGTGCGCAGGAACTCGAGGAACTCGGCGAAGGTCCCCTCGAAACCGGTGGCCCGCATCGCCTCGTCCATCTCGCTCCGGATGCGTTCCACCTCGCCGAGTCCGACCTGGTGGATCTCCTCGGCGGTCCGGTCGAGGGTGGTGAAGCGGCCGATGAGGAACGCGTAGTACTCGCGCCCGTTCGGCAGGTCCGACGCCCCGATGGTGGTCCGCGCCGCGGGCCGGTACTCGTTCTCGAAGAAGTCCAGAAAGGTCCGGTAGGCCACCACCGCTCCGGCGAGGACCGCCTCCGCGCCGGCGGCGCGCAGGCGCGGCCGTTCAGCCTCGGGGATCCTCTCGGGGAAGGCGGCGAAGGGAGCGTAGAAGACGCTCGCCTCGGGGTCTTCGAGGACGTGGCTGGCGATGGTGACCTCGTAGCCCTCGAGCACCACGCGGGGCACGGTGATCCCGCGTTCCATGCCGCGCCGCATCAGGGCGATGTGCTCGTCGAAAGTGCGGGGGATGTCCCGGAGGAGCGCGATGTAGGCCTCGTAGTCCGCCACCGTCCGGAGCGGCAGCGAGTTCGGGAGGCGGGCCATCCCGATGTGGAACCCCGAATCGGCGTTGATGGGCAGGAAATGGCCGCCGAACCGCACGTCGCCGATCCGATCGCCGAGCATCGTCTCGAAGATGTCCCGGTGCACAAGGTCCTCGTCCGAGAGCCGGTCCCGGGGGATGCCGAGCAGCCGGTCCCGGAAGCCGTCCGCCGCCGCCGCGCGCCGCTCGATGTCCGCCTCGGTCATGGACCCGAGGGTGGTCGGCGAAACGCCGGCGAGCGAGGCCGCGAAACGCGGCTCCTCCTGACGGCGGAAGTCCATGAACTCGTCGAAGAGCGCGTGGAGTTCGGCGTCCTGCGCCGCCCCCGGCGCGGGAGCGAGGGAGGCGGCGGCGAACGGGATGAGGATGGCGAGGGTCGGACGGAGGAGGATCGAGGTCACGGCGGCGATGCTACCGAAGCGCAACCCCACGCCCCGATACACTGGCGAATCGAGGTGGCGTGATGAATCTGACCAACCGCAGCGAACACGCACGGAGGAAGTTCCTCGCCTGTTTCTCGGGCGCCGGACTCGGCACGACGCTCTTCCCCGGCGTCCTCTGGGCCCGCCTCCAGGAGCCCGGCGCCGAGGGCCTGACCATCGGCATGATGAAGGAGGCGGCGGCGCTCGCCGGGCTCGAGTTCACCGACGAGGAATACGAACTGATGGTGGATGAGGTCGAGAAGAACTTCGGTCACTATCAGGAGATGCGGCAGCGGCGCATCGACAACTCGGTGCCTTCTCCCCTGTATTTCAACCCCGCGGTCCCCGGAATGACGTTCGACCGCTTCGAGCGGGAGATGCGCCAGGGCGCGGCGCCCGAGGTGTCGCGCCCCGCGGACCTGGAGCAGGCCGCGTTCTGGCCGATGACCCACCTGGCCCGTCTCGTCGAGACCCGGCAGGCGAGCTCCGCCGAACTGACCGAGATGTACCTGTCGCGGCTCGAGCGGCTGAATCCGGTCCTCAACTGCGTCGTGAACCTGACCGCGGACCGGGCGCGGCAGCAGGCCCGGGAGGCGGACGAGGAGATCGCCGCCGGCAACTACCGCGGCCCGCTCCACGGGATCCCCTGGGGCGCCAAGGACATCATCGCGGTGCGCGGCTACCCGACCACCTGGGGCGCCGGCGTCTTCGAGAACCGAGTCATCGACACGGACGCCGCCGTCGTGGAACGCCTGGACGCGGCGGGCGCGGTGCTGGTCGCCAAGCTCACGACCGGGGAACTGGCGTTCGGCCACAACTGGTTCGGCGGCCGCACCAACAACCCGTGGAATCCGGAGGAAGGCTCGAGCGGATCGTCCGCCGGCTCGGGGTCGGCGGCCGGCGGCGGGCTCGTGGGGTTCGCGATCGGAACCGACACCGGCGGGTCCATCCTCTCGCCCTCAATCCGCTGCGGCGTCGTCGGCCTCCGCCCGACCTTCGGCCGGGTCCCCCGGACCGGGGTGATGGCCGCGGGGTTCTCGCTTGACAAGATCGGACCCATGACGCGCGGCGTGGAGGACGGCGCGCTCATCCTGCACGCCATCGCCGGCCCCGACGGCCAGGACCTCGCCTGCGTCCAGGGGGTTCCCTTCAACTGGGACGGCGCGGCTTCCGCGAGCGGGCTGCGGCTCGGCTACCTCGAGTCGGCGTTCGAGCAGCTCGAGTCGGAGAACGACCCCGAGAACCTCGAGCACGCCCGCCGGACCCTCGACACCCTCCGCTCGCTCGGCTACGACCTGAAACCCGTCGAGATCCCGCGCGACCGGCTCATCTACTTCATCGAGTACGTGGAGCGCTCCACCGGTTTCGACGAGTTCAAGCGGAACCGGCAGGACGAGAACCTGGTGCGGCAGGGACACCGCGGCGAGCTGCGCGCGTCGCACCTGGTGCCGGCGGTCGAGTGGCTGCAGGCCAACCGGATCCGCTACCTGTTCATGGAGGAACTGGCCGGCATCATGGAGGGGCTCGACGCCGTCGTGTCCCCCTGGCGCGCGATCAACGCGCTCACCAGCATGACCGGGAACCCGGTGGTGACGGTGCCGAACGGCTTCGACCCGGACGGGACCCCGACCGGCATCGCGCTCCTGGGGCAGGTTTACGGCGAGGAACGGCTCCTGCTCGCGGCGAAGGCGCTGCAGGACGCGACGGACTACGACACCCGCCGTCCGAACCTCTAGCGGGAGCCGTTTCGTGCCCGGTATCCGAGCGGCGGCCCTCGCGGCCTTCCTGCTGCCCGCCGCCGCGCCGGCGCAGGAGCTGCCGGTGGTCAAGCTCTTCACCACCGGCGGCACCATCCAGAGCCTCGGCAAGGACCGCCTGAAGCTCGCGGAGTACCGCGAGGGGCGCATCGACGGCGAGACGATCATCGAGGCCGTGCCCGAGGCTTCGCGCCTCGCGCGCATCGAGGTGGAGGCCATCTCGGCGGTCAGCAGCACCCGGATGGGCGCCGAACAGGGGCTGCCGCTCGCCCGCCAGCTCATGACCGAGCTGGAGCGGCCGGAGGTGGCCGGCGCGGTGGTCACCCACGGCACCACCACCCTGGAGGAGACGGCCTACTTCCTCCACCTCACCGTCAGGACGACGAAACCGGTCGTCGTCATCGGCTCGATGCGGCCGTGGACGGCGGTCAGCCGCGACGGGCCGCTCAACTTCCTGGGCGCCGTCCGCACCGTGCTCACCCCCGAGGCCGCCGGGAAGGGCGTCCTGGTGCTGCTCAACGACACGATCCATTCGGCGCGCTTCGTGACCAAGCGGCACACCTACCACATCGAAACGTTCGTTTCTCCCGACGTGGGGCCCCTCGGTTTCGCCGATGCCGACCGGGTGGTGCTCTACCGCTCCCCGATCACCCGCCACACCGCCGACAGCGAGTTCGACCTCGACGGGATCGAGGAACTCCCGCAAGTGGACGTCGTCTACGGGTACCAGGAGGCCTCCCGCGCGCCCATCGACGCGCTTGTAAAGGAGGGCGCGAAGGGGATCATCCTGGCCGACGGATCGCCGGCCTACCGGAACGCGGTGCTGGAGGCGCAGGCCGCCGGCGTGGTCGTGGTGCAGGGCAGCCGCAAGGGGTCCGGCCGCGTCGTGCTGAGCGACCGCACCGCGGCGCGGAGCGAGATCACCGCCGACAACCTCCATCCGCAGAAAGCGCGCATCCTGCTTCGTCTCGCCCTCACCCGGACGACCGATGCCAAGGAGCTGCAGCGGATCTTCAATGAGTACTGAGCGGGCGTTCGTAACCGCCGGCGCGGCCCTCCTCGCCGCAGCCACCTCGGCCGCGCAGGAGATCCCGCCGCTGCCGCCGCCCGGAATCGATCTGCCGCACGTCGTGCTGGTGTCGGTCGGCGGGGAGATCGCCACGGGCTGCGAAACGCCCCTCGAGCGGGTGGGCTGCACGTCCGGTGGGGAGACCTTCGCCCCGGAGACCTGGACCCGGGACCTGCCCGATCTCGGGCTCGCGGCCCGGATCCGGACCGAGGATCTGCGCGCGTTTTCGCGCGCTGACGGAGGCGCGGCCCCGGAGCACTGGTTCGGGCTCGCGAACCGTCTGCGGCAACTCGCGGAAGAGTCCGAAGTGGACGGGGTGGTCGTCACGCACGGAGCCGACGGGCTCGCGGACACCGCCTTTTTCCTGAACCTCGTGCTGCCGACCCGGAAACCGGTCGTCCTGGTCGCCGCCCAGCGTCCCTGGAGCGCGGTGAGCGGCGACGGCCCCCTCAACCTCTACGACGCGGTCCGGGTAGCCGCGGACCCCGCCGCCGCCGGCAACGGAGTGGTGGTGGTCGCGAACCAGGAGGTCCACGCGGCCCGGGACGCGCGGCGGACGAGCGCCTACCGCATGGACGGTTTCGGGAGCGTCGATCTCGGGCTGATCGGGGTGGCGGATCCCGACATCGTGCGGTTCTTCACCGAGCCGACCCGGAGGCATACCCACCGCTCGGAGTTCGAACTGGCGGCGCTTCCGGAAGCTCTGCCCGCGGTCGAGATCGTAGCGGCGGTTCCGGACGCGCCGGGCCGGCTGATCGACGCGTCGGTGGCGGCGGGAGCGAAGGGGCTGGTGGTGGACGGCGCGGGCGGGCTGTCCGGCGGCCAGCTCGAGGCCGTGCGGCGCGCCCACGATCAGGGGATCGTGGTCGTCGCCACCTCCGCCACGCGCGGCGGGCGGGTGCCGGAGACGTCGGCGCTCCGCGAGTCCGGGATCATCCCCGGCGACAACCTGACGCCCGGGAAGGCGCGCACGCTGCTCCGGCTCGCGCTCACCAGGACCTCCGATCCCACAGAGATCCGACGCTTCTTCGCCGAGTACTAGCCGTCCCTCAGCCGGGCGCCATGGCGCGGAGCCCGGGACCGCCGGTCTTCAGACCGGCACCGCTGCGGAAGCAGCGGAAACTTCGTTCGCTGCTTGCGCGGCCGATCCCGCCACCGGCTCGCAGGAGGTCCGCACGATCTCGGTGTTCACCGGCTCGAAGCCGGCCAGCGCCCGGGTGATCTCGCCGGGACGCGGCGTCGAACCGCTTCCCGCCAGCACCATCCGGAACCGGAGCGTGAGCCGGTCGGCGGAGCAGCCGAGGAGCGCCGCCTCGGCGCCGGCGGGGGCGAGCCGGACGTCGTCCACGAAGTCCCGGAGGTTCACTTCCACCGTGCGCTCGCGCGGTCCGGCGGGCGCCCGCGGGCCGCGGCGCCGCGACTTCGCTTTCACGCGGCGGGTCAACTCGACCGGCCACGACTCAGCGCTCGAGAACGCTTCGAGGCGGGCCTCGACGCTCGCCGGCTCGAGATCGGCGGCGAGCAGGACCGCGTAGCGGAGCGCCGCGATCCAGCGGGAGAGTCTGGGCTCGCCCGGATGGACGCGGGCCAGTTCCGTGAACCGCAGCCCTTCCTCGGAAGCCCCCCGCAGCGCCTCCAGCACTCCGGCCTCCGGCAGTTCCTCCGTCAACGCGAACTCGCAGAACTCGCCGAGCGACTGCACCCCGAGCGGCAGGGCCGGACCGAAGCTGAGCTTCGGGCGGGGTGAGAAGCCTTCGGTGAAGCGGATCGGGAGACCCGCGCGGCGGAGGACCCGCGGCAGGATGCGGATCAACTCGCCGTGACCCCGGAGCGCCATCGGCCCGAACTTGTCGAAACGCGCCCGGTAGACCACCGGCTCGCCCTGCACGGTGCGGACGGGAGGCGCCGGTCGGCGGGAGCCGGCCGGAGATGCGGGGGGCGCCGCGGCGGCGACCACCGGGAGCAGGACCTCCCCGGCGCTACGGGGTTCCTCGGCGCCCAGGCTCTCGAGGAATTCGATCCGCTCGGTCCGCATGCCATCGAGGTCGCAGGCGACGCCGCAGTGGTAACAGACCAGCTTCCGCTCGTCGGCGCGGGCGTCGGCGGCGTTCGTGTGGTGGACCTGCATCGAGACCGGCTTCCCGCACGGCGGCGAGGCCCGATCCTTCAGCGACCGCCGGTACTCGCGGAGCAGGAAGCCGTCCGCGAGTCCGACGTCCACGTGCTCCCAGGGAAGCCGGCCGTCCACCGGGATGGTGCCGAGGTAGTCCCCGCGAAGGGCGCCGGTCTCGGATTCCCAGCGTTCGAGGGCCTCTTCCCAGAGCTCCCAGCGGAGCTGCTCGTCCCACCCGTCGAAACGGGCGCCGAGCCGGAAGGCGATCTCGACCAGGCGCGCGGTCCGGATGTCGCCGCGCGCCAGGATCCCCTCGAGGTGGCTCACCCGCCGGTCGTGGGTGCGGAGCCGGAAGCCCTCCTGCCGCGCCCGTTCGTGGAGGAGTTCCTGTTTCCGCTCGATCTCGGCCATCGAGTCCTGGGCGCACCACTGGAAGGGGGTGTGCGGCTTGGGGACGTGGCTCGAGACCGCGACCGTGATCCGGACCCGCCGCTTCGCCTCCCGGTCGCCGATGTGGCGCGCCTGCCGGCCCATGTCGGCGATGCCGAGGACGTCCTCGTCCTCCTCGGTCGGCAGCCCGATCATGAAATAGAGCTTGGCCCGGTCCCAGCCGCGCGAGAAGACCCGCCGGCAGGTCTCGTAGATGTCCTGCTCGCTGACGTTCTTGTTGACGACGTCGCGCATCCGCTGCGAGCCGGCCTCCGGGGCGAAGGTGAGCCCGGTCGCCTTCACCTGCGAGATGTCGTCGAGGACCTCCTCCGGGAGCCCGTAGGCGCGGAGGCTCGAGATGCCGAGCGAGACCCGGCGCGGGACGAGTTCCTTCATGACTTCCTTGATGAGGGGGGCCACGCAGGAGTAGTCGGCCGTGGAGAGCGAAGTGAGCGAGGCCTCGTCGTAGCCGCCCTTCTCCACCGCCGAGACCACCGTGTCCACGATCGCCTTCGGGTCCCGTTCCCGGACCGGGCGGTAGATCATGCCCGCCTGGCAGAAGCGGCACCCCTCGGTGCAACCACGCGCGATCTCCACCGCGGTGCGGTCGAAGATCGCCTCGGCGGCCGGGACCGGCGAGTCGTCCGGGAACGGGAAGCGGTTCACGTCGTCGAGGAAGGCGCGCTCGGTGCGGAGCGGGACTTCCGGGCGCCGCGCCCGCGAGACGTAGGCGAGTCCGGACCGCGGACACACGTCCCGGTCGTACAGCGCCGGGCAGTAGAGCCCGCCCCCGGCCTGCAGCCGCACCAGCATCTCCTCGCGGTCCTCGATTCCCTCCTCGCGGAGCCGCGCGTGCTCGCGCATGAGTTCCGGCAGCCGCTCTTCGGCGTCCCCGATGAGAAAGCCGTCGATGAAGGGGGCCATCGGCTCGGGCTGGGTCGCCACCGGCCCTCCGGCGATGACCAGCGGATGCTCGGGCTCCCGCTCGTGGCTGCGGATCGGGATCCCGCCGAGCTCCAGCATGTTGAGGACGTTCGTGAAGGTGAGTTCGTACTGGAGCGAGAAGCCCACGATGTCGAACTCGGACAGCGGACGCCGGGTCTCGAGGCTGATGAGCGGCAGGCCGCGTTCGCGGAGCTTCGCCTCCATGTCCGGCCAGGGGCAGAAGACCCGCTCGAGCGCGAGGTCCGGCTGGTCGTTCACCACCTTGTAGAGGATCTTGGTGCCGAGGTGGCTCATCCCGATGTCGTAGACGTCGGGGAAGCAGAACGCCATCCGGGAGGCGATCCCCTCGTCCGACTCCTTCACCACCTGGAAGCGCTCGCCCCCGCCGTAGCG
>JAPPGX010000190.1 GCA_028877265.1 Acidobacteriota bacterium | reverse complement strand
ATTCTGACGTCGGCGATGCGGGCGGTGGAGCTCACGCGCCAGACGGCGTAGAGGGAACGGGAGGACGGGACGGCCCCTTCATGGGGTGCCCGGCACGATGGATATTGTTGACGGACAGGGACCTACCTCTTAGGGAGGCGTAACGAGATGGCCGATTACAGGTTGATCGGGACGAACCAGGCGCCGAAGGATCTGAGGGCGAAGGTGACGGGGCGTTCGCGCTACGCGGAGGACTTCCGCGCCGACGGGATGCTCTTCGCGAAGCTGCTCCTGAGCCCGGTTCCGCGCGGGCGGGTCACCCGCCTCGACGCGAGCCGCGCCCTCGCCATGGACGGCGTGCTCGCCGTGATGACGGCTGACGACCTACCTCCCGTGGAGGCGGGCCGGGAGCCGATCCTCACGAACGAGCCGCGCTATCAGGGCCAGCCGATCGCGGCCGTGGCGGCCGTCGACGAGACGTTGGCGGCGGATGCGGTTGCGGCGATCGACATCGAGATCGAGCCGCTCCCCTTCGCGCTCGACCCCCTCGACACCCTCCGGCCCGGCGGCCCGAATCCGCTCGAGGAGGGAAACGCCTACGATGGGTTCGAGGTGGCCGAGATCAAGTGGACGGCCGAGCAGATGGCAGCTCTCGAGGGGGACAGCTTCCCCGAGGGCGAGTTCGCCGCCGCATCGGGCTGGGAGGTCGGTGACGTGGCCGAAGGGTTCGCACGCTCGGCGGTCATCGTCGAGCAGCCGATCCTCCACCAGTCACAGACGCACCACCCCCTCGAGTCCCGTAGCGCGATGGCCTACTGGCAGAACGGCCGCTGCTATCTCCACTGCTCCGTGCAGAGTACGGCCCGCGCCCAGCGTGCCTTCGCCGATCTCCTGCAGATCCCCGAAGAGAACATGGTGCTGATCTCGGAGTACTGCGGCGGCGGCTTCGGGAGCAAGATCACTGGGACGGTGACCGACCTGATTCCCACGGCCCTGGCCCGGGAGACGGGGCGGCCGGTGATGATGCGCGTCACCCGGGACGAGGAGACCTACTTCGGCCGGGCGCGCGCCGGGCTCCAGGGCTGGGTGAAGGTCGGTTTCCGGGAGGACGGCCGCATCCTCGCCATGGACCTCCTTCTGATCCAGGACAGCGGCTCCTACGGCCGGCGGGGCGACGTGAACTCCGCCGCCTCGATCACGTCGCTTTGCTACCAGCCGGAGACGATGCGCTTCCGCGGGATCCCGGTAATCACGAACACGCCGCCCCGGGGAGCGCAGCGCGCGCCGGGCGGTGCGCAGGCGATCACGATGATCGGCCCCGTCCTGGACCGGGGGGCCAACGAGCTCGGGGTCGACCGAGCCGACATGATGTACATCAACGCGCCTGCCGACCAGGCGTTCTTCCACCCCGGCCCGACGCAGCTGACGAGCTGCTACGCGAAAGAGGCGGTGCAGCTCGGCCGCGAGCTCTTCGACTGGGACGCGAAGCAGGCGCTGAGCGGGCAGCGGAACGGCTCGAAGGTCACGGGCCTCGGCGTGGCCATCAGCGCCTACTCCGCCGGGAGCTCCGGCTATGACGGGATGCTCGTGATCCGGCCGGACGGACAGCTCACGATTCACTCGGGTGTCGGCAACCTGGGCACCCACTCGACATTCGACACCTGCATGTCGGCCGCCGAGGTGCTCGGCGTCCCGTGGGAAGAGGTCGAGGTCGTCTGGGGCGACTCGAGCCGGGGGCTTCCCTGGAGCTCGAGCCAGGGCGGCAGCCAGACGACGCATGCGCACACGCGCGCGAACCTCGCGGCCGGGCTCCAGGCGAAGCAGCGGCTCCAGGAGATCGCCGCGATGGATCTCGGCGGCGCGCCGGAGAACTACGACGTTGGCGGCGGCCGGGTCTTCCGGATGGGGAGCCCGCAGGTGGGGATGGGCTTCGGAGAGGCGGCCGCCCGCGCGATCGAGCTCGGGGGCCGCTACGACGGCCACGAGCTCGCCGAATCGCTGGACGAGATGACGGTCCGGGCGGTAGAGGAAAACCTCGTGGGCGAGGGTCTCGTGGCGGCCGCGACCGACGAGTACTCGCACGAGGGCGCGACGCGCTCGACCGTAGTGGCCTACGGCGTCGTCGAGATTGACACGGAGACGGGCGACATCGAGATCCAGGAGATCGTGGCCGTCGCCGACTGCGGTACGGTGCTGAACCCGCGGAGCCTCATGGCGCAGGTCTCCGGCGGACTTCTCCAGGGGATGAGCCACGCCCGCTTCGAGAAGTGGGGCTACGACCTCCGGTGGGGTGTGAACCAGAACAAGCGGCTCCACACCGCCAAGCCGATCAGCATCATGAACATGCCGAACGAGTTCCGGTTCGCTGCGGTCGACATCCCGGACCGCGAGACGCCGATCGGTTCCCGTGGCATCGGTGAGCCGCCCGTCGGGGCCGGCGCGGCCGTCGTGCTCTCGGCGATCCAGGACGCGATCGGGATGCCGATCACACGCACCCCGGTGAGCCCCGACAAGATCCTGAATGCGCTCGAGGGCGGGGCGACGGGCTACACGACGCTGC
>JAPPGX010000107.1:29439-121929 GCA_028877265.1 Acidobacteriota bacterium | reverse complement strand
CCCAGTCCATCAGTTCCCTCAAGTCCGTGCTCCCCGGGCAGGACGCCTGGCGCACCCTCCTCCAGACCCTCCGGACCAAGGTCTTCCTGTCCCTCAGCGACGACGCGAGCGCCGAACAGGCCTCCAACATGTGCGGCAAGGTCCTCCGGCTCTCCCCCTCCTACTCCTTCACGGAATCCGCCAAGCCCGGCTTCTCAGTCATCACTGCCCGCGCGGGCGGCGCGAAAGGCACGCTGGGGACCTCGAAGTCGTACCGCGAGCAGCGGGAGCCGATGTTCCACGCCCGCCAGTTCACGCTCCTCGAGAACTGCCAGGCCATCGTCCTCCCCTACGACGGAACCAACGCCCGATCCGCCACCCGCGTCTATCTCAAGCCGCACTACCTCCCCCGCGACCGCCCCTACTGGCGCGCGCGGGAAGCCAGCCAGATATGAGCGCGACCTGGGCATCGGAGCCGTGCTTTGCGGTTTCCGTTCGAGCTTCCGTCGCCGTTTCTCCTAGAGATCATCCGGTCCTCCGATGACGGGCCGAGCACCTCCCGATGTCGTGAGTTGAGCCGCCCTGCTGCGCCTCGACCTTCGGCGGGAAGTAACGGAACCCTGAATGTAGTGGCCACCGAAGCTTCGATAGGAGATCTCGTGCAGCGACTGGATCCCGTCCCATCGGGGCACCAGCCGGATCAGACGCCGGGCCGAGCCGCTGGACCCGGACCGTACTCTCCCGGGAAGCGGCCCCGTGATCCGGCGCTCGCCGCTCAGCGGCAGACACCGCCACGGTGGGTGACGCCGGTTGGCCCCCGTCCTTCCGCATCGGCAGCCTTCGCAGGTTGGGATGGCGTCTCTAGAAGGTTGACAGATCCCGACAGAAACCCATATATTCGAATAATCATGCGTGTAGTTGCCAGTCTGTTCTTGGCGGGCGTCAGCCTCGTCCTTAGCGCGATCCTTGCTCCGCCGGCTTGGGCATGCTGGGTCTGGATTACCATCTGCGTGTGGAACGGGCAGGAGTACGTTTGCGAGACGTTCTGTCTGATCTAGAGCCGAATTCCCGTCATGCCGGTTGTTTGGCATGCGTAGCGTGGCAGTGAATACAGAAACTCGCTGTTGGTCGGCACGGATTCTCATAATTCGGAGAATGAGACCTGTAGCGGAGGAAGAGTCCGGCTGATGTCACGGCTCCTCCAGTCCCGTGGTTTGCGTCGGTTCAGTTACGGGTTGCTAGGTATAGCTTTGGCTATCCTTGCGTTGATCTTTGTTCTGACTCAATGGGGAATCCGCATCGGTGATGTAACGATCCGATTGGGCGGGCCTGGTATGGGTCACACCGAGCAGCGCGCGGAATCTCGCTTCGCTAGTTCCACGTATAGGTCGGAAGACGATTCCCCGGCTGGCCGTATGGTGGCAGCAGCTCGAGATGCTGAACTGGAGATCGTGCGAGAACTATTGGAAGACGGTGTTTCACCCAATGCTATGGACAGCAATGGGGACTATCCACTGCATAGTGCAGCCGGGCGGAATGCCGTTGAAGTCGTCACGCTCCTCATCGCCGCAGGTGCGGACATCAATGCTCCGGCCCTGAACGATCACAGCCCGCTAATGGAGGCAGCCTTCGCCGGTGCCGTGGATGCCGGTCAAGTGCTGATTCAAGCGGGAGCTGATGTAAATCGCCAGTACGGAGAAAGGCGTGTCCACGCCTTGTCCCAACTACTGGGTGGTTGGTTGCTGGGGTCCGGACGAATGCCGAGCAGCCTGCCCGTTGAAGAGCGAGCCGAAGATCGGTTGATGTTTGCCGAGCTTGTTCTGGAAGCCGGTGGGAATCCGAACTTGGACACACTTGATGGTCCGCCCCTCCGGCACGTCCTGGTTCTTGGCGACGTGGACCTTCTCCGCCTAGTGTTAGAGCACGGAGCGGACGTGCATAGAGTTCCGGAGCTTCAGCTCCTTAGGCACCAACCAGGGGAATTCGGTGACGTCTTGCGCGAAGCATTTCGCGAGCAATAGCAGCACGAACGATGAATCTCAACGCTACGTGGACGCGCCATGGTCGATCCGACAGCCCTTCTTGGGGACGCGAGGCCCAAGGTTTTGAAATATCGTTTCACACGATCAAGGAAAGTACCTATGAACCTTCGTAAGCTGTTCAAACTCCCGATCATCGCCACTTTTGGCCTTTCCGGCGTGTTGATTGCACAACAAGCGTGGGCATGCTGGGTTTGGATTGAGATCTGTGTCGTAACGCCGTTTGGAGATATCGTCTGCGCTCAGGTGTGTCTCATCTAGCGGTTTCTGTTGTAGATCTGAAGCCCGCGCCGTTTGTGCGGTTTGTTTCGTTGTGACGTAGTGGTTGTTCTCCTCCCGCGCATTGCCGCTACCGCTCGGGCGGACGACTGACCGACTTATCGAATTGGCCCGATGTTCTCGGGTTGCATGTTCGCAGTCACAGCGACTGCCCATTTGTCGGGCAGGTATTGCCGGCTTCAACGAGCCGAGCGATTCACTCCGCTCTTACGGTTGGTCCAAGCGCCATCCTGTCGTAGCGATGACTACGTCCCAACATGAGTTGCAGCGTGATCGTTACGCCCACTAGGGCGGCTGGACTCACGAGAGAGGCTATTTGGACTGGCCCAAGCCACACGAACCAATGCGCTAGGACTTGATGCAAGACGACCGAGCTGATCGCGCCCAACCCGATACCGACGGCTCCCGGGAATCCCACCTTCCGGATCAACTCCCAACGAAGCTGTGACGGACTTGCTCCGATAGCAGCACGTATCGCGTTGCTATGTCGCGTCCGTTGGCGATGTTCGGCAATATGTCCCCAGCAGTTTGCGAATGAGAGCAAGAGGGCACCAACTCCCAAGACTGCGAGGGCTGCCATAAGCACCAGTCCATCTCGGAGAATCTCCTGTCGCAACCCGCGGGCGGTTTGGACGCGAAGAGCAATGACACCAGGAAGGGCACCGTGTACCGCGGCGCGAATCCCAGCAAGTAGAGGCTCCGGATCGCGCACGGTACGGACGAGAAGTACGAAGCGGGGACGATGGAGCCCGCCCCACAGAGTAGAGTCCTCGGCGGTCGTGAGGCGATAGACCGTCGGGACCATCTCCCGATCGGGAAACTGCGGCTCGTTGCGTACTATCCCGATGACAGTACCTATGCACGAGCCGAAGCACGCACCGTGGATCGGATGATTCAGGATTTCCCTGTTATAGCGATCCGCAAAGGCCGCGTCGACAACTAGCCGTGGCTCACTGTGGACATCGTTGGCCCGAAACGCTCTTCCTCGAAGCACCGGAAGCTGTAGCGTCTCAAAGTACTGCGCGGACACACGGCGAACGCGATACTGCCAGGACCCATCGTCGTCCTGCATAGTAGCGTGGAGGCCCCTATTCTGCTCCGGCGTTCCCTCGGCGACGGCCACGGATTCCACCGTCGAGAGAGCAAGCACGCGTTCAACGAGGGCCCGTTCCGCTTTGCGGTCGCCAAGCACTGCCGCTTCACCGGGCTCGTGTCCGATGTCGACGACAACGGTGTCGGCCGAGTAGGAGCCGATTCCTTCAACGAGGTCTCGCGCACTGAGAGCGAAGGCTCCTACCACACCCAGTAGCGCAGTGCTGGCGGTGACACCAGCAATTAGTGCCCATCTCCGATGTGTTGATTGGCGATGCCTATCCGGTCGCACTTGGGGTAGAACCGTGGCCAGGACATGCCGAAGGGAGTGTGCTTCGGCGACTCCTGTCAGGATAGTAGCCAGCACTAGAGCCGTGACTATCGTCCCGGGCGCAACGTCCGCGGCAGGCCCTGTAACTGCCACTCTGCTTGAGATCCAGCGGAGCAACCAGAACGAAGTCGCGAATGCGACACAGCAAATCGCTAAGGCTTGGAGTCCCACACGTGCCACCATCAGGCCTGCTTCCCTAAGCGGTGTACTACCAACCGCAATGCGAATGGCGCGGTCGCGTTCGCGGGCCATGCATGCCGATGCCATCAGTCCCAAAACGCTGAATGCACAGATAGCGAGGAGCAGCGCTGATGCCACCCGCAATAGAACAAGCGCCGGCGACAGCGGAGCTACGAGCGTCTGGCGGAAAGAAGTCAGCTCGATGGTTTCTTCGTGTGAACTGATTGGAGCTCGCTTGAAGCGGTGTAGAGTGGCGCGCTCGTGAAGTGCGCGCAATTCGGAGGCCGCCGCGACTATGGAAGAATCAGGTGCTATCCGGCCCCACCCGAATCCCATCGGACCCATGACGGTCTGAATGCCTCCCTGCCTTTCGTCCGACATCGTAGTCATGTCTGGAGTCGTGAGGGGGTACCACAGGTCCACTCGTTCGGTCGGAAAAAAGAACCCCTCCGGCATGACTCCCACAACTTGGGGGGTCATCGTTGCTGAGCCCATCAAACCTTGAATGTTCAATCCCAGATCGTCAAGAGGAGCCGACCCGAGACGAGATTTCCAGAAGCGATGGCTCACGATGACTTCTGGCTGACCCATATGGCGTGCATGAAGAAAGTCCTCAGGGACTTGGCCACGCGTGTGGGACTCGTCTCGGAAAAGTCGCCCCCGTAATGGAGAGGTGCCGAGGTCCCGCAGGAGCCCTCTCGTCACGAGGAGCAAACTCACAGTTTCAGGGAACGTTCCGCCACGCAGCGTTACCGGCACCTCGGCAGCGTGGTGCAGCCAATCGAGTTGGCTGGTTGCAGTCGCGAGATCGGCCGTCTGTTCTGAAGCAAGTTGCGTTGAAGTGCCAGCACCCAGCTTGGAAACTTGGACAATCTGATTGCCATCTGGAAAAGGGAGTGCCTGGTTCGCGATGCCGTCCCATAGACTCGTGATCGCTATGTACGTGGCCAAAGTGAACGACACGAAGGCGGCAGCACCAAACTGAAGCAGGCGTTCTGAGCGGAACGAAAAGAGTGCGTCACGCAGGATCACAGGAAGAATCTACCCGGTGACCGGTTACGAGAAAAAGAGCGCTGGGGCACGGGTGATTGTCACAAGTGATAGGTAGAGTGATATCAAGTTTGCCTCGGTTTCACAAATTGTTGATTTATCAGTGCTTTATTTGATTCGTGTATCGGACCAGAGGTCGGCATTCCAAGCCGTGGGCGCCACCCATGGCGCTTACCTCCGCACCACCTCCACCACGAACCGTCGGAGGAGGCCGGCGGCGCCGGGGGTCTCGGGGGTCATGACGCGGAGCTCTTCGATCGAGCGGGCGCCGGTGAGCGGGAGGTAGGGGGGATAGGCGGCGATCCGCTGGATGAGGTCCTCCTTGAGCAGTTCCGGATGGAACTGGGTCGCGTAGATCGGCTTCCCCACGAATTTCAGCGCTTCGTTCTCGATGGTCGAGCTCGACGCGAGGCTCACCGCGCCCTCCGGCAACTCGTCCACGATGTCCTCGTGGCCGATGACCACGGGGAACCCCGACCCGATGGGACCGAAGACGGGATCGCGTTCCCCCGCTTCGGTGAGGTCCAATGGGAGCACGCCGACCTCGGCGCGGCCGTGATCGGTGACCACCCGGCCGCCGAGCGCCTTCGCGAGGCCCTGGAAGCCCCAGCAGGAGGCGAAGGTCGGGACGGAGTGTTCGTAGAGCCGTTCCATCGCCCCGAGCGCGCCGGGAAGCCACGGCCCTCCCCGGACCACCGAGTGGTCGCCGCTTCCACCGATGAGCACCGCGTCGGCGGACTGGAGGAGCGGCAGGGCCGGCGAGCCCGCAAGAAGATCGAACACCTCAAGCTGATCGGGTTGCAGTCCCAGTGCCCGCCGGAACG
This sequence comes from Acidobacteriota bacterium, assembly GCA_028877265.1. GTDB lineage: Bacteria > Acidobacteriota > Vicinamibacteria > Marinacidobacterales > Marinacidobacteraceae > Marinacidobacterium. The sequence continues at coordinate 116,155 of JAPPGX010000107.1, read as the reverse complement.
CGAACGCCTCGTTCGCCGCCATGGGGTCTCCGGGCTCGCGCACCTGGAGCAGCAGGAAGCGAGGGGGGATCACGGGGCGCAGAGGGTACGGGAACGCGGCGCTTCCGGACCGCCGCGTTCGGGTCTCGTTACTCCGACGTGAAGCGGCTCAGCAGCGGTTTCCCGGGGAACACGCCCTCGATGAGCGCGCCGTCCCGCACCACCGGGACGCCGTCCACCACCACGTGGGCGACGCCTTCCGAGAACGTCAAGTCCTCTTCGAACGTCGCGGTGTCGATGATGGTGTCCGGATCGAACACGGTGATGTCGGCGATGGCGCCAATCTGGATGCGCCCCTTCCGCCGCATCAGGGGAGCGACCTCCTGCAGCCGTTCGGCGGGCATGAGCGTGATCTTCTTGAGCGCCTCGTTCAGGGTCATCACCCCCTGGTCGCGGACGTAGCGGCCCAGCACCCGGGAGAAGGTGCCCGCCGAGCGCGGATGGGCGCCCGGGGCGTAGGGCATCCCGTCCGAGGCCACCATCACGAAGGGGGTGGTGATCGCCAGCTCGATCATCTCGGGATCCATCATGTGCATGATCACCGTGCCCCCCTCCTGCTGGAAGAAGTTGAACGTCTCCTCGGTGAGGCGTTCGCCGGTGTCCTGCCACTGGATGTCCCCGTAGGTCATCCCGAGCTTCTCCTGCCAGCCCTCGTCGAAGATGGCCGACGAGATTCCGGTGGAAGCCGCGGTGTAGGGGTAGGCCTCGGTGGTCACGTCCACCCCGGCGTCCCGGGCGCCCTTGATCAGGGCGAGGGTCACCGGCAGGTGGTGCAGGCTGGAGCTGTTCAGGTGCACGATGTGGAGCGCGGCTCCGGTAGCCGTCGCGTTCGCGAGGACCTCCTGCACCGCCGAGACCGCCATGTCCCGGACGTGGGTGTAGATGGGGACGTCCAGCTCGGCCGCAAGTTCGAAGACCCGGAAGATCTCCGTGTGATCGGCGCCCGGGAAGTACTGGTGGGGCAGCCCGATCCCGAGCCCCCCGGCCCGAATCTCGGCGGCGATGGCCTCGTGCACCGCCCCGATGTCTTCCACGCCGGTGTAGTTCGCCTCGCGGAGCAGGTGGGCGTGCTCGAGCACCAACTCGGCGCCGGTGCTCTCCGCATCGAGGACTCCCGCGGCCTGATCGGCGATGTCCGGAATCCCCAGGATCCGTAACCCCCCGTGGGATACCGACGCCCCGTAGTGGATGATCGCGTTGCCGGTCCGGCTCTCGATGAAGCGGGCGATGCGGGGAACGCCGCCCTCGAGTTCCAGGGCCGTGGTGACGCCATCCATCGCTTGGTACTTGTTCGCTTCCGTGGACTGCCCGTGGGCGTGGAGGTCGATGAACCCGGGGCTGACCACCTTGCCGGAGGCGTCGAGGAGCACTCCGCCCTGCTTCAGCCGGTTCTGGAGCACCTCGCGCGAAATGACCACGATCTCGTTCCGCACCACCCCTACGTCGCGCACCGCGTCGAGCCCGGTCTCTGGGTCGATGACCCGGCCGCCGGTGATCACCAGGTCCAGGTCACGGTCCTGGGCGAAGAGCGCCGCCGGGAGCAGCAGCGCAAGGAACAACGCGCCGGAACGGCGCCTGAGACGCGAGGACATGGGTCGGGATCTCCTTGTCGCGATCATCTTTGGACTCATCTGGGAATTACCGGAAGGACCACTTTCGAGGGATGCTCGGCATCGTGGTAGATGGTGTTCGTGGCCACGACGCCGGGACGGTCCTCCATCATTTCCCGGCCGGTGTTCCCGTTCGGGTACCACTTCGGGAAGCTGGAACTCGTGACCGTCAGCCGGATCCGCTGACCCGGCAGGAAGACGTTGGACATCGGGTAGAGCTCGACGGTGTAGGGAACGATCTCGCCCGGAGTCAGCAGCACCGGCGCCTCGTCCCCCTCCCGGTAGCGGGCCCGCTGGATCATCTGGCGGAGCAGTTGCGAGTAGCCGGACTCGTGGACCGCATTCATGGTGACCACCCAGTCCGTGTCCACCGCGGACGACGCGGCGAAGAATTCCACCCGCACGATGCCCGTCACCTCGAGCGGCGCGTCGAGCGGCTCCGAGGTGTAGGTGAGGCTCACGCGGTCGGCCGGCCGGTGGTCCTGCGCGCCCCGGGGCTCGACGAAGAGGTCGCCGCCGATGGTCGGCGCCGGCTTCCGGGGGTCGTACTCATAGGAATCCGGGGCCTCGGCGTCCGGCGGCGCGTCCCGGGACAGCAGGCCGTCGTTCAGCGAATCGATGCTCCCGGCGGGACCGGCGCGCAGGTACCAGTCCTCCTCCTGCTGGCGGGCCAGCGGAAACTCGTTCTCCTCGCGCCAGACGTTGTCTCCCATCACGTAGATGAGCACCGGGGCCTCGTCCATGATGCCGTTGTCGTGGCCCTTCAGGTGGTGGTCGAACCAACGGAGGCGGAGCGCCAGGTGGTCGACGCTGGAACCGGGGAAGTTCATGTCGCCGACGCGGTCGCCGGTCGGTGGCCAGCCGTGGATCCAGGGCCCCACGATCAGCTTCTGCTGCCCCCGGCCCCGGGGGCCGCCGACCTCGTTCACCCGCTTGAAATGTTGGACGGTGCCGTGGATGTGCCGGTCGTACCAGCCGCCGAGGTGATAGATGGGCACGTCGAACTTGTCGTACTGCTCGTCCACCGCGAGACGGCGCCAGTAGTCGTTGTAGTAGGGGTTCCCGACCAGGTCGTTGTACATGTCCGAGAACATGCTCTCGGTGAACGAGTCACCGACCTCGCGGTGTTCGTCGTACCAGGCGGTCCACGCGTCGCCTGAGCCCAGGTAACCCCGGTGTCCCGGGACGTTCATCCGGAGCGGCTTCACCATCTCCCGCTGGGTGAGCAACCAGGTCGGCAGGACCATGTGGAGCGCGCCGCCCTGCCAGAAGATGTCCCGGTAGCTGTTCGACGCGTACTGCGAACAGAACATGGCCTCGAGGTGGGGAGGCTGTGTGGGTGCCGTCAGGAGCTGGTTCGCACAGGTGAACGAGAGCCCGTGGGTTCCCACCTTCCCGCTGGACATCGGGTGCCGGGCCGCCCACTCGATGGTGTCGTAGCCGTCCTGACGCTCCCCCCACCCCTCGTCCATCAGCCAGTAGTACTCCCCCTCGGACTCGTAGCGGCCGCGCTCGTCCTGGGCCATCGCGATGTAGCCGCGGGCCGCGAAGTACTCCGCGGACGAACGGGCGCAGCCGCCCTTGTTGTAGGGGGTGCGCTCGAGAATCACCGGGAACGGTCCCGGTCCCTGGCCGCGCGGGAGGTAGACGTCGGTCGCGAGGCGGGTGCCGTCCCGCATCGGGACCATCAACTGCTCGCAGGTCCAGTTCTGGGCGGCGGCGAGCGCCGGGAACAGCAGGGTGCAGGCGGCTGCGGCTACCGGCCCGGTGGAAAGACGGGTCATCGCGACCTCCGTGGACAAGCGCGAAAGGGCTTCAATCTTCCCACGGCCCTCCGGGGCGCACCAAACGGGCGAAAGTTCCCCCCGGAGGGGGCGCCGCTCAGCGGTCCGCTTCGTCGAGCTGGACGAAGTGGTCCACGTAGCCGCGGTAGCGGTCCCGGATGTTCCGCACGTAGCGCGTCACCTCGGAACCCCGGACGTACCCGTAGGCCGCCCGGCTGGCGTACTCCGGATCGCTCAGCCGGTTCATGGCCTCCTCGACGTGGCCGAACCAGAGCGACCCGTCGAGCCCCAGTTGGCGGGCGAGGCGGCGGCCGTCCCGGACGTGCCCGGGTCCGGCGTTGTACGCCGCCAGCGCGAACCAGAGCTGTTCGCCCGGCGGCAGGTCGGGGAACCGTTCGCGGACCCAGGCCAGATAGCGGACGCCGGCGTCGATGCCCACCTCGGGAACCGCGAGTTCGGCGGGATCCACGCCGAGTTCCTCCGCGGTGCGCGGCATCACCTGCATCAGGCCGCGGGCCCCCGCGAAGCTGACGGTGTCGGGATCGAAGCCGCTCTCCTGGTACATCTGCGCGACGATCAGGCGCCAGTCGAAGTCCTCGGCCTCGGCGGCGGGCTTGACGAGGGCGTCGTACCGCGAGAGTTCGTCTCCGGTGACCCGGTGCTCGCGCTGCCGCGCCTGGCGGCGCCGGTTCACGAAGTACTTGTTGTAGAGGCTGTTGAACTCGAGGCCGCGGTAGCCGGCGTCGAGGAAGGCGTCCAGCTCGCTCTTCAGATCGGCGCGCAGCGGCCCCACCGCCCAGACGAGCTGCACGGTGGGATCGAGAGCGAGCCCCAGGGTCAGCCTCGGCTCGAAGAGCGCCGCCAGTTCGGCGCGGTGGCTGTCCACCAGCGTCACGTCGATCTCGCCCTCCGCCACCGCCTCGAGGATGGCGTGGCTCGAAAGCTCCGATTCCGCGACTTCGAAATCTCCCTCGAGGCCGCCCAGCGTCGCCAGGTAGCTGGTCGCCTCCGGAACGGTCACCGTGCGCCCGGCGAGGTCCGTCAGGTCCGCGAGCGGGTCCCCGGCGGTGACGAAGGTCTCCTGGATCTCGAGGTAGTGACGGCTGAAGAGCAGGCCTTCCGCGGCGCGGGCGGGCGTCTGCACCCAGCCGGCCGCCACCAGGTCGCCGCGTCCGGTAAGCAACCCCTCCACGAGTTCCGGGTGATCGCGGGCCACGATCACCGCGAGATCCAGGCCGTGGCTGTCCGCGAACTGTTTCACCAGCTCGTACTCGAACCCGAGGCGCTCCCCCCGCCAGAGGTAATGGGTCACCGGTGAACTGATGGTGAGCAGCCGGAGCTGGCCCGACGCCCGGATCGCCTCCCAATCGCGGAACTCAGAAGGCTCGTCGGCGACCGTGTGATGTTCCGTCAGGAAATCGTCGAGCGCATCCCGGAGTTCCGGGTTCCCGCGCCGCACGGCCCAGGCGATGCGCCGCGCCTCGGGAAGCTCCGCGAGTTTCCGGATTCCCGGACTCGTCCGGACGACGACCCTCGCGGCGGCTTCATCCATGATCGTGGTGTCGAAGGCGCCGTCCTCGATCAGCGTCCGGATGTTGAGGGGATCGAACACGCCGGCCACCGGCGCCCGGGGCGCCTCCGGATAGTGGGCGGCGAGGCTCTCCTCGTAGGAGGTCCCGGCGGGGACGCCGAAGACGCCCTCGCCGGTGCCGATGACCCACTCGCGGGAGATGGTGAGCGGGACGGTGAACGCCACCCGCTGCTGGCGGGTCTCGGTGACCGTCAGGGTGGCGACGGCGACGTCGCCGCGGCCTTCTTCGAGCGCGACCAGCAGTCCATCCACATCGGGAGAGACGACCCACTCGGCGTGCAGGCCGTGACGCTCGGCGAACTGCTCGGCGAGGAAGCGATAGCGCTCCTTCGACAACCCCTGGGAGGGAAGGGTGTCGAACGCCTCGAAACCATGCCGCACGAAGCGGATCACGCCCCGCTCCAGGATGGCCGGCCAGTCGTCGACGGTCCCGTCCGGGACCGCGGAGGGCACCTCCTCCGGTTCCGATGTTCCGCACCCGGACAACCAGACAGCGGGCGCCAGGAGAGCCAGGACCACCGCTGCGGTAGACCCGAACTGGCGCGAGGTGTTCTTCTTCAACATCGCAAGCACTCGGCCGGACGGCCGCAACCAGCCGCCAGGCGGGACGACGGTTCCGAAGCCTAGCTTGGGTGGCGCGCCCTGAGGGATTCGAACCCCCGACCTACAGGTTCGTAGCCTGTTGCTCTATCCACTGAGCTAAGGGCGCTCGCGACCCGGGGGCGCGCAATCTAGCAGGTTTCGGCGGTGGACGATGGCGCGGTTCAGGCTGCGGCAGCGGGGGTTTCCATGCCGCCGTGGGCCCAGCCGCGCGCCATCCGGGGCGTGCTCCAGGCGGTCACCAGCCGCGAGTCCGGGGTGACGATCAGCAGCCCGGCGGTCCCGCCGAGCCGCGACCAGCAGGCGGCGAGCAGCTCGCGGGCGGCATCCGCCGGATCCTGGCCGCCCTCCATCCGGGCGAGCACGGCGCGAGCCATGGAAAGTCGCGCGATCCCCTCGCCCCACCCGGTGCAGGCCACCCCGCCGATCTGCGAGTCGGCGTAGAGGCCGGCGCCGGGCAGGGGCGTGTCTCCCACCCGTCCCGGGCGCTTGTTCAGCGTGCCGCCCGTGGACCCGGCGGCCGCAATGCGTCCCTCACCGTCGATGGCGACCGCGCCGACGGTGTCTCCCGGCGCGGCAGCCCGCCGCCGCGCCCGGTGGGCGCGGAGCCGCTCCACCTCCCGGGGCACCACGAGTTCCTCGGGACGGATCGCCTCGAACCCCTGCTCCCGGGCGAACTCCTCGGCGCCCGGTCCGGCGAGCAGCACCTGCCGGGTGGCTTCGATCACGCGGCGGGCGACCCGGACGGGATTGCGGACGGTGCGCACCGCCGCCACGCCGCCGACCCGGAGGTCTTCGCCGTCCATGATCGACGCGTCGAGCACCGCCTCGCCCCGGCGGTTCAGGACCGAACCCGTCCCCGCGTTCAGGGCCGGGTCGTCCTCGAGCAGCGTGACCACCGCCTCCACGGTGTCGAGCGCCGAAACGCCGTCCCTCAGGGAGTCGAGGCCGAGCCGGGCCGCGACCAGCGCGCCGGTCTCGTGCGCTTCCCGCTCTTCGGGAGGAATGTCCCAGGCGCCTCCGTGCACCAGGAGGGCCGGTCCGGTTCCCCGGACGACTTCGCACTGGATCCGGGGTTCGCTGCTGGTCACCGGATCACCGGAAATACAAAACCACGCCTGGTACCGCTACGGGGATTCGAACCCCGGTTTGATGGCTGAGAACCACCCGTCCTAACCCCTAGACGATAGCGGCACCCGCAGGCGTGGGACCGACGATCATAGCACCCGCCGGCGCGGTCACGGCCTTCGCACCAAGGTCGTGGTGGACAGGTGCCAGTCGGCGATGGAGGGCGCCGGAAGGTCCCGGTCCCCGTGCTGGCGCACCATCACGCGGGCCCGCGAGCGGCGTGGGAGGAAACGGGCCAGGAAGAGCCCCCGGGCCAGCGACCGGTGCGGCGTCTCGAACCAGACCGACGAGGCGGGACCGGCGGACGAGAGCACGCTCGCGGCGAGCAGCGCGGTCAGATCGGGTTCCCCGGGCGGCGCGATCCAATCGGGCACCGTGAGGGCGCCGTCCGCCTGCGGTTCGAACCGGCAACTCGCAACGGGCCGGCCGCCGCGCACCAGGTGCACGCCGGCGGACGGGAGCGGGAGGGCGGCCGGGAACCCGGCGACCGCGCCGAAATCCAGCGCGAGGCGTTCCCGGAGGCTCTCTTCCTCCGGATCGGACAACGCTTCGGGAACCACCGCTACGTCGGTGAGCGGGCGGGCGCTCGGCAGGAGGAGCGCCGGTACGTTCCGGCGCAGCCAGCCGGGCCGCACCGGACTGGAGTACCGCGGCAGGGGCCCCGCGTCGTCGAACCCGAGTGCGCGGAGATCCGGGATCAGGGCGCTGGCGTCCTCCTCGAGGACCACCGCGGAAACCCCCGCGCTTCGCGACCACGCGGCGAGCCGCGCCAGCCCTTCGCGACGCGACTCCGCAGGTGGAAGTCGGAAACTGGCGAGGAACGCTCCGGAAGCGGGTTCACCGGCGGACCGCACCTGGAGCGGCGCGCCGGTGATTTCCGGTTGCGCGACCCGGGAACGCATTCCAGTACCGGAGGTCACGGCGTCAAAGCGAACGCCATCGCGGCGGGCGGCTTCTGCGCCCTCCGCCCGCCTGTCGGCGGGCTGTGCCGGTCTGAAGACCGGCGTTCCCAGTCCCTGCTCACTCCTCGGGCGGCATCAGGATCCCGAGGACGATGTAACACAGGATGCCGGGAAAGGCGGCCGAGCAAACGCTCACCAGCACGTAGAGAACGCGCAGCAGCGTCCGGTCCATGTTCCACCAGTCCGCGAGCCCGGCGCAGACCCCCAGCAGCATCCGGCCCTGGGAAGGGCGAACCAGCTTGGCCATTGTCTTCTCCTACGAATTGTCGGGGACGATAGTTCAGGCGATCGGAGATACGCCCACCGCGGACGCCAGGATCGCGAGGGCGCTCGCGGCAAGCAGGACCAGCGCCCAAAGGCCGTGCTTGCCCCGTTCGGGCGAGTAGACCCCAAAACGCGACGCCACGAAATAGCCGCCGAGGAACCCACCCAGATGGGCGGCGTTGTCGATGCCCGGCACCAGCGCGCCGAAGATCGCGATGAAGATGACGTAGCGCCAGACCTGCCGGGCGAAGTCCGAACTGGTGCGCCGCCCGAAGTACAGAAGCGCCCCGATCAGGCCGCACAGTGATGCCGATGCCCCGACCGTGATTCCGGGCGCCCCTCCCAGGAACGGAATCGCGATGCCGGACGCTCCCATGAACGACGACAGCGCGAAGCCGGTGACCGCCGAGACCTGGTAGATCACGAGCGCCCGGCTGGTTCCGAACATCTCCCCCACCGGCGGGAACAGGTTCCAGAGCCAGTACATGTTGAAGAAGATGTGCAGCAGCCCGCCGTGCAGCCAGCCGGCGCTCAGGACGGCGGACCACTTCCCGACCCCGAAGACCGGGATGGCGCCCGCCGCTCCCAGCCGGTAGAGGATCCGGCCGTCCGGGCTCAGGAAACCCAGGAACCCGCGCATCTCGATGGCGCCCACGCTCAGCACCAGCGCGAGCAGGAAGAGCCCGATGTTGGCGGCGAGCAGGATCTTCAGGATCCCTTCGGTATCGAAACGCAGGATCCCGGCGAAACCGAAGAGCCCGGGGTTCCGGCGGCCGCAGGAAAGACACTCCCGGTCGTTCACTCCCACGAGTTTTCCGCAGCCGGGGCAGAGCACCGCGCCCTGCCGTTTCACGCCGAACGCCACGCTTCTATTCTGACACCGCGCCGCCGGGCTCCTGCCGCGCGAAGAACGCGCGCACGGCGGCCGCGATCCGATTGACCTCGTGTTCCGAGAGGCCGGGATGGAGGGGCAGGCTCAGCACTTCCCGGGCCGCCGCTTCGGCCACCGGACAGGCTCCGCCGGCCACCGCCGCGTCCGAAAAGGCAGGCTGTTCCGTGAGCGCGGCCGGATAGTGGACGAGCGCGTCGATGCCGGCGCCTTCGAGATGCTCGCGGAGCGCGTCCCGGCGCGCCGTCCGGATCACCAAGAGATGCGAGGATCCCTCCACTCCCGGACCCGGGGTCACGAAGCGGAGCGGCAGCCCGTCGAGCGATTCCCGGTAGCGACGCGCCAGCGCGGCGCGCCGCTGGTTTGCCTCCGGCAACCCCGGAAGGCGCTCGTTCAGCACCGCGGCCTGGATTTCATCGAGACGGCTGTTCCAGCCCAAGGCGAGGTGGTGGTGGCGCTTCCCCTGCGCGCCGGAGCGGAGGCTCCTCACGCGCGCCGCGAGCGCTTCGTCCGACGTGGCCACGAGCCCGGCGTCGCCGAGGGCGGCAAGGTTCTTGGTGGGATAGAAGCTGAATGCGGCGGCCCGGCCGAACGAGCCGAGCACCCGCCCCGAGGAGCGCGCCCCGTGCGCCTGGCAGGCGTCCTCGATGACGGGAACCCGGTGGCGGTCCGCGAGCTCCAGCAGCATCCCCCAGCTGGCGCCCGCGCCCCCGAAGAGGTGCACCGGAAGGATCGCCTGAACCTCCTGTTCCTCGAGCGCCGGGGCCACCGCGCCGGCATCGAGACACAGGCTCCCGGGCTCGACGTCGGCGAAGACCGGAGTGGCGCCGGCGTGGCGGATGCCGATGGCCGTGTAGCCGGTGGAGAACGCGGCGGTCAGGACCCGGTCGCCGGGGCCGATCCCGGCGGCCGTGAGCGCCAGCGTGATTGCGTCCGTGCCCGAGGCCACGCCCACGGCGTGCGCGACGCCGATCGAGGCGGCGAAGGCCCGCTCGAACGCCTCCACCTCCGGGCCCAGGACGAAGCGGCCCGAGGCCAGCACCCGCTCGACGGCCTGCCGGACGCCGGGATCGGCATCCGCCGCGAGGCGCTGAAACGGGATCCTCATGACGTACCGGAACGCATGTCGTGCACGGTCTCGGCGAGGCCGGATTCGAGGGTCCAGGCGGGCTGCCACCCGAGTTCGCGCCGGATCGCTGACCAGTCGGAGTGGAAGTCACCGATCGCAATGGCCTCGAAGCCCGGCGGGAGCGGCGCGGACCGCACCCGCGGTTCCTCGTCGAGCGCCCGGAAGACCGCCTCCGCGAACGCTCGAAGGCGGACCGGTGCGGCGCCCAGATTCCAGGTCCCGGCGGGAGCCTCCGGCACCCCGGCGCGCAGGAACGCGTCCACCACGTCGTTCACGTAGTTGAAGTCCCGCAGCAATCCGGGATCTCCGAGGATCGTGATCTCCCGGCCGGCGAGCGCGTCGCCGAGGAAGCGGCCGGTCAGCCCCGCCGCCGGGCCCGCGGTCGGCTGCCCCGGACCGTAGGTGTTCGTGAGCCGCAGGACCGAGCAGGGGACGCCGCGCTGCTCCCCGCTGTGGCGCACCAGGTGCTCGGCGGTTTCCTTGTGGATCGAGTGGATGTCGGGCGGGGCGACCACGTGCGCCTCGTCCGCGGGAAGCGATGCGGCTCGACCATAGACCTGACGCGTGCTCGCGAGCACCACGCGGGCTCGGGGGGCCCGCCGCGCCACCGCCGCTAGCAGCGAAACCGTACCCATCACGTTGTCGTCGAAGTCGGCCCGTGGCTCGTCGATGCTGGCCCGGTGCCCGTTCGCCGCCGCCAGGTGGAAGACCACGTCCACATCCGCGACCGCGTCGTCGAGCGCTTCGCGTTCCCGCAGGTCCGCCTGGCGAAACTCGAGGTTCGCCCCGGGAGCGTTCGGCCGGGTCCGGTCGAAACCCGTGATCCGGGCGCCGGCGGCCGCGAGGCTGGTCGCGAGCCGGCGGCCGATGAAGCCCGCCGCGCCGGTGACGAGGACCCGGCGCTCGTTCCAGGCGGGGAAATCGTCCATGTCGGGGCTCCGGCGGCCATTGTCCGGCAAAACCCGCCGCAGCGAGCCCCGGGCTACCGTTCGCGGCATGAAATCGGCAGCGGGGCCGGGGGCTCAGGGCACCCTCTTCGTGGTCGCCACCCCGATCGGGAACCTCGACGACCTCTCACCCCGCGCGCTCTCCGTCCTGCGCACCGTTCCCTGGATCGCCTGCGAAGACACCCGCGTCGCCCGGCGGCTCCGCACGCACTTCGGCCTTACCGCCCGGCTCATCTCGTACCACGACCACAACGAGGCGCAACAGGTCGAGTTCCTGCTCGGCCGCCTCCGGTCCGGGGAGGACCTGGCGCTCATCTGCGATGCCGGAACCCCCCTGATCTCGGACCCCGGTTACCGCGTGGTCCGGGCCGCCCGGACCGAAGACCTGCCGGTGCGCACCGTCCCGGGGCCGTCCGCGGTTGCCTCGGCGCTCTCGGTCTCCGGCCTCCCGACGGACATGTTCACGTTCTTCGGCTTCCCGCCGGGACGGCGAAGCGCGAAACGGCGGGCCTTCCTGCAGCGGTCGGCGGAGGCGCCCGGGTCGCTGGTCTTCTTCGAATCGGCGCGCCGCGCGGCGGAACTTCTCGATGAACTGGCGCGAATCCTCGGTCCCCGCGAGGCCTCCGTCTCCCGGGAAATGACCAAGATCCACGAAGAGCACTGGTTCGGGTCCCTGTCCGACCTCGCCCGGCTGGCGAAGCAGGAACCGCCGCGCGGGGAGGTGACCCTCGTCGTCGCCCCGGCGGGGCGGAAGAAACAGGGCGCCACGTAGAATTCGGGCCGGGGCAGGGTGACGCTGATGGCGGGCCTTGTCTGGCCGCCCGTTTCTTCGACCGTAGCCCGGACTCCCGGGCACTGAGTTTCCCCGAACATGGATTTCCTGCTCGTCTATTCCGGGTCGTCCGAGATCGGCCGCTATCCGTTCTTCGGCACGACCGTCGCGGCGGCAGCCGCCCAAGCCGCAGCCTCCTTTGAGGCGGACGAACTCGTCGTCGTGAACGGGGCCGCGGGCGACGCTGCCGCCCTGGAGGGCCGCGGAGCCCGGGGCGCCATCCTCGCGCCGGGAGTGGTGGCCCCGCCGGTCGCCGCCGTCCGCGCACTGGTGGTGGCGGCGGACGACCCGCTGCATCTCCAGAACAAGGCCGGCCAGATCCTGGCCCTCGCCGGCACGGCCGAGGCTCTCGCCCCGGCCGTGCGCCCGAGTTTCGGCGAAACCGCCAACACCCTCAAGACGGCGGAGTCTCCCGCGGGCGCCATACCGGGACATACCCGGATCGAGGACGCCGCGACCTGGTCCGCGGCCATCCGCGAGTCCCACCGCCGCACCGCCCGGCGATTCATCGAAGGCGGGGCGCTCATCGAGGATCCGGAGACGCTGTGGGCCGATCCCACCTGCGAAGCCGGGCCCGGCGCCCGGATCGGGGCTTCCGTGCGACTCACCGGCAGCACGAAGATCGCCGCCGGCGCCGAGGTCCAGAGCTTCTGCCGGCTCGAGAACACCGAAGTGGAAGCCGGAGCACGCATCCTCAGCCATTCCGTCCTGCTTGACAGTTCCATCGGGCGCGATGCGAAGGTGGGTCCGTTCGCCCACATCCGCCCGAACACCCGGCTCGAGCCCGAGTCCTTCGCGGGCAGCTTCGTAGAGACCAAGAACGCCGTGCTGGCGCGGCGAGCCGCGCTGCCCCACCTCTCCTACGTCGGGGACGCGGACGTCGGCGTGCGCGCGAACCTGGGGGCGGGGACCATCACCTGCAACTACGACGGGCGCGGAAAGTACCGGACCGTGGTGGAAGCCGGCGCGTTCGTGGGAAGCAACGCCATCCTGGTGGCACCGGTGACCATCGGCCGCCGGGCCTTCGTCGCCGCCGGGTCGGTAATCGTCGAGGACGTCCCGGAGGATGCGCTCGCCATCGCCCGGGGCCGCCAGGCGGTGAAGCCCGGCCGGGCGGCGGGCCGCTTCGAAGGAGCCGACGAGATCTGAGCAAGACCCAGGAGACGGGGGCGCCCCCGGCGCTCCTCGCCGAGATCCGCGACCAGCCGGCCGCGGCGCGGCGCACGATGGCCGGCCTCGCGTCCGGCGCTTCCCGGCGGGTTGCCGCGCTTCGGAACGCCGAGGCGCTTCAGGAAGGGAAGGTGCTGTTCGTCGGGGCCGGATCGAGCCGCTACGCCGCCGAGATCGCCGCCGAGTGGTTTCGGGGCTGGAAGCTCGATGCCGACGTCCGCTCGGCGAGTGGGGTCGGCGGACCGCCCGCGAGCGGGGTGCTGCTGGTCGTCACCCAGTCCGGCGCCACCCGCAGCACGCTCCGGCTGCTCGACCAGGCCGGGGTCGCCGGGATCTTTCGCATCGTGGTCACGAACGAAGCGGAAAGCCCGGCGGCGGGGAGCGCGGAGCTGGCCCTGATTACGGAAGCGGGACCGGAGCGGGCTATTCCGGCGACCAAGACCTTCACCTCGGCGCTCGTCGCACTGCGCGTTCTGGGCCTCGAATGGGCCTCCGTACTCGGCAGGCGGCCCGCGCCGTCCGGAACCCCGGACGACCCGGCGGGCGTCCTCGAGGACGCGGTCGCCCGGGAGTCGGCGATCGCAGCGCGGATCGCCGCGATCGAGATCGGCGGGCCCTGGTTCTTTCTGGGAAGCGGCATCTTCAGTCCCCTCGCGCGTGAAGGCGCGCTCAAGCTGATGGAGACGGCGCTACTCCCGGCCGTTCCGGTGCCCGCCGGCGAGCTGGCCCACGGACCAGCCGCCCTGCTCCGGCCCACCACGCCCGTCGTGTTGCTTTCGGCCAACGACCCGCTCTCCCGAAGCGAGGAGCGGTCCCTCGCCGCGGCCCGCGCCGCCGGCGCTCCGGTGTTCCGGTTCGGCGGCCCCGGCATCCCGGCGGAACTCCAGCCGTTCGCGGTGGCGCCCGCCCTGCAACTGCTCGCGTTCTGCTCGGGGCGGAAGCTCGGCCGGGACGTGGACGCGCCCCGCGGTCTCGAAAAGGCGGTCCGTGACGACTGATCCGGCCCGCTCTCACGACCGCGCCGGGCAGTCGGTCCTCGCCGGGCTCAACGCCTCCCAGCAGGAGGCGGTCTCGGCGCCCGCCGGACCCACCCTGGTCCTCGCGGGAGCCGGCTCGGGCAAGACCCGGGTCATCACGCACCGGATCGGCTGGCGCCTGCTCGTGGACGGGGCCCCGCCGGAGTCCATCCTTGCCGTCACCTTCACGAACAAGGCGGCGCGGGAAATGCGCACCCGCGTGAACGCCCTCGCCGCGGAGGTGCGGGAAACCGGATCCCTGCCCTGGGTCTCCACCTTCCATGCGTTCGGGTTGAACCTGCTGCGGCGCTTCGGCGGCGACATCGACCTGGCGTCCGGATTCCCGGTGTTCGGGGCCGACGAGAGCCGCGCCCTCGTTCGGCAGGTCGCCCGCGAGCTCCTGATCGAGGACGACCGGCTCCCGCTCGGGCGCCTCGTCCAGTTGATCTCGCGGCTCCGGAACGCCGAGGCCTCGGGCGCCGCCTTTCGCGGACCGCGGGATCCCCGGCTGGGGGAATCCGTCCGGGAGGCAACCGCCCTCTACCGGCGCAAGCTCGCCGAGCTGAAGGGAGTGGACTTCGACGACCTGCTGATTCGCGCCCTCGAGTTGCTGGACGCTTCGGAGGCGGCCCGCTCGTTCGTCAACCGGCGCGTCCGCCACCTGTTGATCGACGAGTACCAGGACACCGGCCCCACCCAGCACCGGCTGGTCCTGCAGCTGGCCGGTCACCGGGACGTCTTCGCGGTCGGCGACGACGACCAGGCGATCTACTCGTTCCGCGGCGCCGACTTCCGCAACATCCTCCGTTTCCGGGAGGACTTCCCGGGCGCGCGGGTCCTGCGGCTGGAGGAGAACTACCGCTCCACCGCCGCCATCGTGGATGCCGCCAACGCCGTGATCCGCCGCAACCGGCGCCGCGACGGCAAGACCCTGCGGCCGCTGGGCGAGCGGGGCGAGCGCGCCCGGTTCCGTTCGTTCGCCAGCGAAACGATCGAGGCGCAGGCGATTGCCGTCGAGATCGCGGCGCTGGGCGAGGGGCGCGGCTCCACGGCGGTGCTCCTCCGCACCCGCGCCCAGACGCGGGCGTTCGAAGAAGCGTTCGCCGCCCACCGGATCCCGCACGTGATCGTGGGTGGGCTGCGCTTCTACGAGCGGCGCGAGGTGCTGGACGCGCTCGCCTGCCTCCGGGTGGCGGCCAATCCCGACGACGACTCCGCGTTTCGGCGGGCCCTGGCGGCGATTCCGCGCGGCGTGGGTCCGAAGTCGCTGCGGCGGGTCGAGGAGCAGGGGAGCGCGGACGAAACGTCCCTGCTGGTGGCGGCGGAGCGGGTCGTCGCCGAACGGGGTCTGCCGGCCCGGGCGCTGAACGGTCTTCACGCCTTCGTTGAGGGAATCGCCGCGGTTCGCCGCGCCATTCCCGGAGGACCGGCGAGGGTCGTCCGTTCGGCGATCGCGGACACCGGCCTCGGACCCTTCTTCCAGGAGAACGACCGGGAGCGCTTCGAGAACCTCGTCTCGCTGCAGAACGCCGCGCGGGCATTCGAAGGCTCGAATCCGGACGGAACGGTGGATGCCTTCCTGGACCAGGTGAGCCTGCTGTCGGCGGAGGACCTGATGCCCGAGGAAGGAGCCGACCCCGGCGTTCCGCCGGTGATGGTGATGACGGTTCATGCGGCCAAAGGGCTCGAGTTCGACTCGGTCTTCCTGGCCGGCCTCTGGGAGGGGCTCTTCCCGCACGCGTTCTCGCTCGAATCGGACATCCAGCTCGAAGAGGAACGGCGCCTCTTCTACGTCGGGATGACCAGGGCTCGGAAGCGCCTGCAGCTTTCGGCGGCGCCGGGCGGAGCTCCCTACCTGCGGTCGCGGGGCCGCGTTTCCAGGTTCCTCGGCGAGATTCCCCGGGACCTGCTCGAGACGCCGCGCGGCGAGGCCCGGACCATTCCCATCGCGACCGCTCCCGCCGCCGGGCCGTTCCGAAAGGGCGACACCGTGCGCCACGCCAGGTTCGGGGTCGGCCGGGTGGAGAGGGTGGACCCGGACGGCACGCGCCTCTCCGTCCTGTTCCGGTACCACGGCCGGAAGCGGCTCGTTCTGGAACACGCGCATCTGGAACGCGTGTAGCCCAGGGCCGTCGGGGTGGGGACGTGCGCGGCGAGCCGCGCGTGCCGGTCTGAAGACCGGCGATCCCTAGGGTTCCGTGAGGTCGTCCAGCTCGAACGCCGCCGCGTAGGGGACGCCGGCCCCCGCCAGCAGCGGACCGGCCCCCATTCCGCGATCCACGAGCGCCACCGCTCCCACCACCTCGAAGCCGGCCTCGCGGGCGGCTTCCACCGCCGCCAGGGTGGACTTCCCGGTGGTGGCGGTGTCTTCCAGGATGACCGCCGCACCCTGCGGGCGCTCGACCCCCTCGATACGCCGGCCGCGGCCGTGGTCCTTCGCTTCCTTGCGCACGAAGAACCCGGCAAGTTGTCGCCCGGCGGCGTGCGCCTCCGTGACGACCGCCGTGGTCAGGGGGATCGCCCCGGCCGCCATCCCTCCGACCGCGGACGCCCGAAAGCTTGAGCGGTCCATGGTGTCGAGCAGGACCCGGCCGACCAGCGCCGCCGCGTCGGAACGCAGCACCGTGAGCCTGGCGTCCACATACACGTTGGACGTCCCGCCGTGCGCCAGTTGGAATTCGCCGAACCGGACGGACTCCCGGCGGAGGATGGCGAGCAGGGCCGTTCGGGCGTCGCCGCTCACGCTCCCGGGCGTCCCCGTAGTTCCTCTCCGTCGGCGGCAGCAGTTTCGCCCGCTGCGCGGGCGGTGCCGGTGTGAACACCGGCGCTCCCGAGGAGTCGTCTCACGTCGTGGGCTCGATGGCGGCGATGATCCAGCGCGCGGGCACATCGGCGCCCTGCTGGTTCTGGAGGTCGTAGCGGATGAGAATGAAGCGGTATTCGCGCGCCGCCCCTTCCTCGACCGTCCGTACCAGCAGCTCCTGCTCCGAGATGTTCCCCGCGAGGTAGTCCACGGGCGCCTCGCGAAGCAGGCTCCGCTGGGCGCGGCGGCGTTCCTCCTCGAGCGCCATCTGGACCTCGCTCAGCGAGGTAACCAGCCGGCGCCGTTCGGCCGCGTGGGCGTCCCACTCGGCGGCGGTCTCCCCCAGGCGTCCCCCGATGGCGACATCGGGGTTCCCGTCCCGGCGGTCCACGATCCTCGCGAGGGCCTCCTGGTTCGCCTGACGAAAGTCGTAGAAGATCTTGAACTGCTCGTCCCGGGCGCGCTCCGCGTCCGTCTCCTCCCGGCGAAGCTCCGGCACCCGATACGGGCCCTCCGTCACCATCCCGGTCTCGAGGATCTCCCACGACTCGACCGGGCCCCCGGGAAAGCCGGCCATCGAGAGCCCGCCGACGGTCACCCGGTCCTCCGCCGCGACGGCGCGAAAGAACTGCGACAGGAGCGCCTCTTCGGGCGGGGAGGAACAACCGGCCCCGAACGCCGCCACCAAAAACCCAAACAGAGCGGCGCGGAAGCCAGGAAGGGCGGCGCTGGGGGTCGCGTTCATCGCTCTTGGGTGTCCGGCGGTTCCTCGGGTCCGGCGACGGGCTCGCCGTCCGACGAGACCGCGTCTTCTTCGGGAGGCGCCGGCGGGATGCGCGTGATGGCGACGACCTCGTCGCCGTCCCGCACCCGGATGACGCGGACGCCCTTCGTGTCCCGCCCGAGGTCCCGGAAGTCCTCCACCGGAATCCGCACCGCCTTGCCGGCGGCGGTGATCGCGATGAGGTCCTCGCCGCCGCGCACCGCGACCGTCCCCACAGTCTTGCCCCTCCGCTCGGAGGACTTGATGTTCCGGACGCCCTGGCCGCCCCGGTTTCGCAGTGGATAGAGGTCGAGGGGACTCATCTTCCCGTAGCCGTGCTGCGTGACGGTGAGCAGGGAACTGCCCCCGTTCGCCTCTTCCTCGACCGTGACCAGGCTGACGACCTCGTCGTCGCCCCGCAGCCTGACCCCCCTCACGCCTGCCGACACCCGGCCCATGGACCGGACGTCGCTCTCCTGGAAGCGAATGGCCTTCCCGTTCCGCGTGGTGAGCACGACCTGGCTTCCGCCGCTCGTCAGCGTCGCGGCGAGCAGGGTGTCCCCCTCGGCGATCCGGACCGCGCGCAGCCCGCGCGCGCTGACGTTCTTGTACTGGGAGAAGGAGGTTCGCTTGACCCGGCCGCGGCGGGTCGCGGTGAAGAGCTGAAGCGACTCGGTGGATGCATCCTCGTCCGGGAGCGGCACAATGGCGACGACCTGCCGCTCCTTGGGGAGACTCAGCAGGTTGACGATGGCGCGTCCGGTGCCCGCCTTGCCGGCTTCCGGAATCTCGTAGCCCTTGAGCCGGTACGCCACCCCCTCGTCGGTGAGGAACAGGATGCGGCTGTGGGTGTTCCCGATCAGCACGTCGTGGATGGCGTCTCCGGAACGGATCCCGGCGCCGGAGTGCCCGGTGCCGCCCCGGTTCTGCGCCCGATAGTCGGTCAGCGGGGTGCGCTTGATATAGCCCGCCTGGGTCACGGAAATCACGATGTCCTCGACCGGGATCAGCTCCTCGATGGACAGGTCGCCCGCGTCCTCGACGATCTCGGTGCGGCGGTCGTTGCCGTACTTCCGGGCCGCGGCCTGCGCCTCGTCCCGAATGATCCCGTCCACCCGCTCGGGGCTCTGCAGGAGGTCGCGGAGGTCGTGAATCTTCTCGCCGAGCTCGGCCATCTCGGCCTCGATCCGCTCGCGCTCCATCTGCGTCAGGCGCTGGAGCCGCAGATCCAGGATCGCCTGCGCCTGAGCCTCGGACAGCCCTTCGCGATCCGGCTCCGCCCGGCCGTTCCCCGCCCGAGCGAGGAGTTCGCGATCGGTGCCGAAACGCCGCGGCTGGAGCTCGCGCATCAGGCGCGCCCGGGCGCTCGCCGGGTCCTTCGAACGCCGGATCCACTCGATGACTTCGTCGAGGCGGTCCACCGCGGCGGCGAGCCCCTCGAGGATGTGCATGCGCTGCTCCGCCCGGTCGAGTTCGAAGCGGGTGCGCCGGCGGACCACCTGCCGCCGGAACTGGAGGAACTCGCGCAGCATGCCGAGCAGGGAGAAGAGGCGCGGCCGGCTCTGCGAGATCGCGAGGAGGTTCATGCCGAACGAGGACTGCATCGCCGTGTGCCGGTACAGGTTGTTCAGGACGATCTGGGGTTCCTCGCCGCGCTTCAGTTCGATGACGACCCGCATGCCGCGCCGGTCCGACTCGTCGCGGAGGTCCGAAATCCCGGTCAGGCGCTTGTCCTTGACCAGCTCGGCGATCTTCTCGATGAGGCGGGCCTTGTTGACCTGGTAAGGGATCTCGGTGACGACGATGCGGTCCCGTCCGTCGCGGGCGGTCTCGAAGTCGGCGACCGCCCGCACCTGGATGATCCCGCGGCCCTCGTAGTAGGCGCCCACGATGCCGCGCCGCCCGTGGATCCGGCCGCCGGTCGGGAAGTCGGGTCCGGGCACCAATTCCAGGAGCTCGGCGTTCAGGTGTTCGTCGGTGGCCTCGGGGTGCTCGATCAGGTGCACGAGCGCCGCGGTCACCTCGCGGAGGTTGTGCGGCGGGATCTTGGTCGCCATCCCCACCGCGATCCCGTCCGAACCGTTCACCAGCAGGCCCGGCACGACGGTGGGAAGAACCTCCGGCTCGACGGTCTTGCCGTCGAAGTTGGGCTCGAAATTGACCGTGGCGCGGTCGATGTCCTCCATCATGGCGACGGCGAACTGCGTGAGCCGCGCCTCCGTGTACCGGTAGGCGGCCGGGGGGTCCCCGTCCACGGAACCGAAGTTGCCCTTCCCGTCGATCAGCGGGTGGCGCTGGTTGAAGCCCTGGGCGAGCCGGACCAGCGTGTCGTAGACCGAAGCGTCTCCGTGCGGGTGGTACTTCTTGAGCACCTCCCCGACGATTCCCGCGCACTTCGAGTAGGAGCGGGACGGCAGCAGGCCCTCCCGGAACATCGCATACACGACCCGGCGCTGTACCGGCTTCAGTCCGTCGCGGACATCGGGCAGCGCGCGGCCGATGATCACCGACATGGCGTAGTCCATGTAGGACTGCGTCATCTCGGTCTCGATGTGCTCGACGCGCTGATAGCGCGCCCGGCTCATCGAACCGCCGTTTCCGTTGGCGTCGCCCGCGGCCTCCGGATCCGTGAAGGAGGGGTCAGACATCCAGGTTGGAAACGTTCAGCGCGTTCTTTTCGATGAACGCGCGCCGGGGCTCCACCTGATCCCCCATCAGGGTGCTGAACAACTCCGCCGCGTCGAGGTCGTCTTCGACCTGCACCCGCTTCAGGCTACGGACATCGGGATCCATCGTGGTGTCCCAGAGTTCATCGGCGTCCATTTCGCCGAGTCCCTTGTAGCGCTGGATCTTGAGGTTGCGGCGGGCGCTGTCGAGCAGGTGATCCAGCAGGGCGCCGGCGGATTCGAGTTCGCGCTCGAGGTGGGAGGCGGGCGCGTTGCTCCGCCCGTCCGCGCCGGGACCGGCGCCGTTCACGAAGACGCGAATGGGGCCCGTGTCGAACTGGCGAATCTGCTCGTAGAGCGCGACCAGCCGGTGATACTCCCCGCGCTCGAAGAAAGGACTGCCGAAGCGGCGGGTGAAGGCCTGACCGTCCCCGGACTGGACCGGCTCGATCACGAAGCGCCGCGGGGACCCGGCTTCGGCCACCACCCGCGCCGGCGATCCGGATTCGGTCAACCGCTCCGCGAGCTCGTCCATCTCACGCCGGGAAGCCGTGATTTCGCTCCCGCTGCGGCCGCGGAGCAGCCACAGCGCCAGGTTCCGCGGATAGCCGCGGCGTTCCGATGCATCCAGACGCTCGCGGACCTGGCTCAGGCGCCGGACGCTGGCGAGCAGTTCGTCTCCCGAAACGTCCGCCTCTCCCGTGGACACCGTTCGCCCGGCCACCGACCGCTCCAGGAGATAGGTGTTGAGCCCCCGGTCATCGAGGAAGTACCGGTCCGGCCGGCGTTCCGACCTGGGATGTTCCACGCGGTAGAGCGGGGGTTCGGCAATGTAGAGATACCCGTCGTCCACGAGTCCCTTCATCCGGCGGTAGAAGAAGGTGAGCAGCAGCGTCCGGATGTGGGACCCGTCCACATCCGCGTCGGTCATGATGATGACCCGGTGGTACCGGAGCGAGGTCAGGTCGAGCTCCGTGTCGATCCCGGCGCCGAGCGCGGAGATCAGCGCCTTGATCTCCTCGTTCTCCAGCATCCGGTTGGCCTTGGTCTTCTCGACGTTCAGAATCTTGCCGCGCAGCGGCAGGATCGCCTGGAACTTCCGGTCGCGGCCCTGTTTCGCCGACCCGCCGGCCGACTCGCCCTCCACGATGAACAGCTCGCTCTCCCGCGGGTCGCGCTCCTGGCAGTCCGCGAGTTTCCCGGGGAGCGAGGTGGATGCGAGCGCACTCTTGCGCCGCGCCATGTCGCGCGCCTTCCGGGCGGCTTCCCGGGCCTGGAAGGAATCGACCACCTTGGAAACGATGGCCCTGGCTTCGTTCGGGTTCTCCTCGAAGAAACGCACCAGTTCCTCGTAGACGAGCGAGTCCACGAAGCCCTGCACGCTGCTGTTGCCGAGCTTCGTCTTGGTCTGGCCCTCGAATTGGGGCTCCGGGATCCGGACGCTGATGACCGCGGCAAGGCCGACCCGGGCATCCTCGCCCTGGATGCGGGCCTTGAGTTCCTTCCCCAGGCGGGACGTCTGCGCGTAGCTGTTGATGGCCCGGGTGAGCGCCGCGCGCATCCCGCTGAGATGCGTGCCTCCCTCCGGGGTGCTCACGTTGTTCACGAAGGAATGGAGCGCCTCCCGGTAGCTGCTGTTCCACTGAAGCGCCACTTCGCACGAGTGCGCGCCGGAGGACGAGCCGCCGTTCGCCACTTCCGGGGACTCCACCTCGAAGCTGATGACCGAGGAATGAATCGGGTTCTCGTTGTGGTTCAGGTGCGCCACGAACTCGGAGATTCCACCCTCGTAGTGAAAGACGGAGCTCTGGCCGTCGCGCTCGTCCACCAGCTCGATCTTGACCCCCCGCACCAGAAACGCCAGTTCCCTTACCCGGTGGGCGATCTGGTGGAAATCGAACTCGGTGGTCTCTTCGAAGATGGTTGGATCGGGAAGGAAGTGAACGAGGGTTCCGGTGTCCTCCGCGGCTGTCCGGCCGATCGTCTCGAGCGGGCCGGTGCGTTCTCCGCGGCGGTAGGACTGCTGGTGGATCGTCCCGTTGCGGCGGACCTCCACGCGGAGCCAGGTGGCGAGCGCGTTCACGACCGAAACGCCGACCCCGTGCAGGCCGGCGGAGTACTTGTAGGTGTCGGCGTCGAACTTGCCACCAGCGTGCAGCCGGGTCATCACCACCTCGACCGCCGGGAGCCCGGTGCTGGGCTCGGGATCCACCGGAATGCCCCGGCCGTCGTCGCGCACCGACAGGCTGCCGTCCTGATGGATGGTCACCTGGATACGGCCGCAGTGACCCGCCATCGCCTCGTCGATGCTGTTGTCCATCACCTCCCGGAAGAGGTGATGCAACCCGGACTCGCCCGTGGAGCCGATGTACATCGCGGGCCGTACCCGCACGGCCTCGAGACCCTCGAGGATCTTGATATCGCCGCCCGAATATTCGTTCGGTGGACTCAGTACGGTGCTGTCCATCTTCAGCCCGCCGTGATGGGTCGCGGACCGATCAAACGAGCGGCATCCCGACGCAGAAGTGTTCGATGCTGTCGTCCTCGTCCACCGGACGCAGAATGAACGCGGTGTCCGGAGTGTTGAACTCCAGCGCGACCGCCTCGCAGTCGAAGCTCTTCGCGAAATCACGCAGGTGCACGAGGTTCAGGTGAAGGGTCAGCGGAGTACCCGACGCCTCCAGAACCTCGACCTCCGAGATCGCCTCTCCCCGCACCGACGTAACGTCGATCCGAATGGACTCCTCGCCGATATCGAGCTTGGCCCGGTTGAAGTCCCCCGTCGAGAACGGGAGTGCGGCCTGCACGGCGCCCAGCAGCCCTTCCCGGCTGGTGCGAATCCGGATCGGACAGTCGCGCGGGATCACATGCTCGTACTCGGGCAGCCGATCGGCGAGCTTGGCGCACACCAGCAGCCGGTGTCCGAACTCGAGGAAGAGGTGATTCTCCCCTTGGAAGAAGCGCATGCCGGAGTCACCGCTCCGCGCCAGCAGGGTCAGCTCCGAAATCGCCTTCATTCCGAGTCCGAAGGCCTGCTTGCCGCGCGAAGCGGCTCCATCGCCATCTCCGAGCGTGGCGCTGGAGTAGGCCAGGCGCGAGTGGTCGGAAGAAACGATCCGCACGCTGCTGCCTTCGACTTCAATCTGCGCGCCGGCCGTCGCGACCGAGGCGTCCACCGCGGCGGGAAAGGCGTACGAACCGGATCGCAGCAGGGTCGCGAACATCTCGGACGGCACCGTGCAGAGCGGATCCGCGGGAGGCTCCGAGAGGGTTGGCGGATCGCCGACCCGGCCGGGGATGCGGGTGTCGTTGCCCCCGCAGCGGACCTGGATCCAGTTCTGGTCGGTTTCGTGGAAGGAGACCTGCTCGGCGCGCCCTTCCTTGAGCCAGCGAGCGAGCAGGCTCACCGGAACGCTGAGCAGTCCCTCGCCGCTGGTTTCCGCGGCGATGCTGGACCGGAGCCCGATCTCCCCGCCCGACGCCGTCAGTTCGCATCCGGTCTCCGATGGCCGGAAGGTGACGTTCGAGAACATCGAGAGTGGGTCTGACGGCCGGTTCTCGACCACGCCGGCGAACAGGTTGAGTTCGGCCAGAAGGGCTTCTCGGTCAGTGGTGAAGTCCATGGAGTGCTCTTTTCTGAATCAGCAATTGGCGGCGCGGGATGAAAGGAGACTCCCGCGGATATCGACAGGATCAAAGACGCCTCGATTCGAAACGATGAGGGGCGCGAAGATCGAACGGATCAATAGAGACAGAGGAGCCGTCAGGGAGGAATTATAGTCATAAATTTGCCGTGTGGAAAGTGGTGAAAAATCCCATAAGTCATTGAAAAAAGGACCCTTGATGGGTTTTCCAATTGTTGGCGAAGTGCCCGGGGGATGGTGGCGTGCTGAGGAAAGCCGGACAACCGGTCTCCAGGGCGTATCGGTGGACCGGTTTTTCCACAGGAATCCACACGTTTTCCACACGTTTTCCACATCTTTTGCACATTCTTCGGGGCGCCCGGAGACCGGGCGTCTCCGCATCCGGCCGAGCCTCGAACGCGCGCCTCTATCCAGCCGGGTACGCGCGGCACACCGCCGTGAATTCGCGTGACGCAGCGGGTGGCGGGCCATGCGCCGCCCTGGCGATGGCCTCAAGGGGCCCCGAACAAACCCCGCGCCCTTCGGCGGATCAGGAAAGCTGGTCCAGGAGACGCTCCAGGAGCTTGTTGAGTCCCAGATCACGCTTGCGCGCGGCGGCAATGCGACGGATTCCGTACGTCACCGTTGAGTGGTCCCGCCGGAACTCCTTCCCGATCTCCACGAGAGTCCGGCCCGTTGTCTTGCGGCAGAGGTACATGGCGACGTGCCGGGCGAGGACGAGCACATTGGACCGTTGCTTCCCGACGAGTCGTAGCGGCGCGAAGCCGAAGGCCTTCGCCACCGCCACCTGAACCTCCTGGATGGTGGGTTGGCGGCTTCGCCGGGAGGCACGCTCCGAGAGGACCCGGTCGAGGAGAGCTGGAGAGATCCGGACACGGTCGGCGTTCGATTCCGCGAACAGTTTGTTGACGGTTCCCTCAAGTTTCCGGACGTCGTGCTGGTAGCGGGAAGCGATGGTTTCGGCAACTCCGTCCGGTAACTCCAACCCCAGGGTGGCGGCCTTCTTGCGGACGATGGCCACCCGCATCTCCCAGTCGGGAGTGCCGATGTCGGTTGCCAGGCCGCTCTCGAGGCGGCTCTTGATCTGGCCGTCCAGGTTCGGGATGCCTCGCGGGTCGCGGTCCGAAGTCAGCACGATCGGCCGGCCCCGGTCCGAGAGCGCGGTGAGGGCGTGGAAGAACTCCTGGGCAACCCGGGTGAAGTTGTCGAGACCCGTGATGAACTGGATGTTGTCCACCAGCAAAAGGTCGAGTTGCGCGCACTCGTGGCGAAAACCGAAGAGATCGTGCGACCGGATGGCGCTGACCACATGGGTGCTGAAGGTGTCCCCCCTGGTCAGGAGGACCTTGCGCCCCGGGTTCTGTTCAACAAACCGACGGGCGATCGCCTGGAGCAAATGGGTCTTGCCGAGCCCCGCCTCTCCGTAGATCAGGAGCGGGTTGTACGGGGAGTACCCGGTTCCCGGATTGCTCACGTCCAGGGCTGCGGAGTGGGCGAACCGGTTGCTCGCGCCGACAACGAAGGAATCGAACGAGAAGGAAGCGGAAACGGAGTCACTCCGCAGCGCCGGCCGGCGTGACTCGCCGTTCGGGACGCGCGTGCCGGGTGGGACGTCGTCCACCGCCAGCAAGCCGCCCGGCATCCCGGGCGAGGAGCCGGCCTCTGCGGATGGGGAGTCCGTTCCCCCAAGGGTCTCGGGAGGGCTCGCGGAGACCGAGCATCGGATCGAGGCCATGGGGCTGCCAGTGGCCGCGAAGGCGCGCAGGATCAGCTCCCGGTGTTCGCCCTCGAGATGATTCGCGAACATGGCGTTGGGAACCCGGATTGCGACGACGTCGTTCTCGGCGCCCAGGAACTGGGCCGGAGCGAACCAGGTGTCGAATTCATGGGCAGAGAGGCTCGTCCTGATGACGGACAGGACTTCCGTCCACTGATGGGCGGCGGTCTCCGGCGCTTCGGTGGCTGTCCTCAGGCGCGAAAGTTGGTGCAAGAAAAGATCGAAGATTGGGGCTGGAGGGCGCAGCGGTAGCTGAGACCAAAAAGGGAAAAGAACCGCCCGCCCGGCTCGCGGCGGCGCGGTTCTCGACGACCGGGACGGAATGTAGCAACGCCCCCGCGGGGCGCGTCAACCAGGTTTGGACAATCCCAAGAATTCTCCGAGAAAAAACCAACGCAAGGGGGGATCGCCGCAGCATCTTGCTGCCGGTTTTGGCCCGCGACGAATGCGGTACCGCCGTGTCGGACGCGCGGCAGACCGGCGGGCGCAAGCCGTCGGAGGAACGCTTACAGCGCCATGGGCGGCATGTGGAAGCAAGGGGCGAAACCCAAACTGACTTTACGTGAAACGTGCGTTGGCGGTATACTGTCGGGCTCGGCGGAGGGGTGCTGCGGCAGCGGCCTCGACCACCGGGTTTTTTGTTTGGATTCAATGACTTGGAGAGGACAATCCCGTGAAACGGACGTTTCAGCCCAATAGGCGGCGGAGGAAGCGGAAGCACGGTTTCCGGGCCCGGATGAGCACTCCGGGCGGCCGTGCGGTCATCGCCCGCCGGCGCCGCCGGGGCCGCCGAAGGCTGTCGGCCTAAGCAGCCGGTCGGCCGTTCGGTGCGCGCTGACGGGGTGTCCGATCTGGCGCGAGCGACGGACGGCCGCTGAGGAAGTCATCATGGGTGAGGATCGCGCGAAGCGTCGTCGCCCGGAGGCCGCGGACGCCCGCCGGGACGAGTCTCTTTCGAGGGACCAGCGGCTTGCGCGGTCCGCCGAGTTCCGGGCGGTGACCTCCGCCGGGGCCCGCGGCGTTTCCCCCTACCTCGTGGCCATTCGGCCGACCGCCGTCACCGGCGTCGCGCCTCCGCGCCTCGGAGTCGTGGCCAGCCGCAAGATTGGAGGGGCCGTGCAGAGGTCCCGGGCCAAGCGTCTTCTGCGCGAGCTGTACCGGCGGGGGGAACGTCCGGCCGGAGATCTCGTTCTGATCGCCCGCCACGGAATCCAGGAGGCCTCCTGGCCGGACCTGGAGCATGCCTACCGGACCGCCACCGTGAGAGCCACCGGAAGGGGACGCCACCGGCGAGGGCATGGACGACAGGATCCGGAAAGCAGCGGGCGGCAGGCCTGAGATGGCGCCCGTCCCCCGCGCCACCACGGCTCTCGGCGAGTCGAATCCGGGGCCACGCTTCCTCCGTCGCGCTCTCGCCGGGTTCTTCACGAGCCTCATACGGTTGTATCGGGTGGCCTTCAGCCCGCTCTTCGCGGGGGTTTGCCGGTTTCAGCCGTCGTGTTCGCAGTATGCCGAGGAAGCCATCCGGCTTCACGGCCCCGGGCGCGGGATCGTGCTGGCCGCCCGCCGGCTGTTGCGCTGCCATCCCTTCGGCGGGTCCGGGTATGACGCGGTGCCGGCGCCGGCCGGACGAGACGGCGGCCTGGGCACCGACCTCACCACAGGTTGCTGATCATGGAACGACGCGTCCTTCTCGCATTCCTGCTGTCGTTCTTCGTCTTTCTGCTGTTCGTCCGCTTCTTCGGACCCGAGAGCGCGCCGCCGGCGCCCCCGGCGGATGAGACGCCGGTCGCCGCGAGCCCTGCGTCACCCCCGGCCCCGGATGTCCCGGTCCCGGCGGCCGAAGTCGCCGTTCCCGAGACCCCCACGGAGACCCGCGAGGCGGAGCGCGAGCAGACGGTCGCGGTGGAGACGAGCCGCTATGTGGCCGAGTTCTCCAATCGCGGCGGCCGTCTCCTCCGGCTGCGGCTCCTCGAGCACACCGATTCCCTGGGCGCTCCGCTCGAGGCGCTGCCTCAGGGCGACGATCTCGTCAACTCGGTGCGTCCGCTCGATGTGGTGCTCCCCGGCGACCCCGCTCCCGCCCGTCTCACGACTGCGCTGCACGAGGTCGCCGTGGACGGGCGGATCCGCACGGGCCCCGTCCGGCTGGAACTGAGGGACGGAGAAGCCCGCGAAATCGAGTTCCGCTGGGCGTCGGCCGACGGCCTGGAGGTCTCGAAGACCGTCCGGGTGCAGGGCGGCGACTACCGCATGGGCGTGTCGGTCTCGGCGATCCGCGGCGGTGCGGAACAGTTGAAGGAGGTTCTGTTCGGCCCCGGGATCGAGAACGAGAGTTCCGTCGGGAGGTACCAGGGCGCCGAGCAGGGCGTCATCGAGTCCGGGGGGGAGAGCCGGCTCTTCTCCTTCGCCGAGGCAGCCGGAGGAGAGGCGGCGAGCCTTTCGGCCCAGGCAGTCGGGGTCAGCTCGCACTACTTTGCGGGGCTCCTGGTGGCCGACCCCGGCCAGCGCTACGAAGCCAGGCTGGAGGCGCTGGCCATTCCGTGGGAGAGCTTCGAGATCCCCCCGGCGGACGCGAGCGGCTCACGGGATCTCCTGGTCGCGCACCTGCGGTCCGCCGGCGCGAGCGAATTCACGCTGTTCACGGGTCCGAAGCAGGTGGAGTTGCTCACCGAACTCGGAGTGGACATCGTGGAGTTCGGGGCCTGGCTGCGGTTCCTGGTGGTTCCGATTCGGCAGGGCCTGCTCTGGGCCTACGACGTGATGGGCAACTACGGGTGGGCCATCGTGCTGGTGACCATCCTGATCAGCCTGCTGCTCGCGCCGCTGAAGCACTACAGCTACGTCTCCATCCGGCGGATGCAGAAGATCAGCCCGCAGGTGAAGCGGATCCAGGAAAAGTACAAGGGGATGAAGCCGACGGATCCGAAACGCGGCGAAATGAACCAGGAGATGGTGGCTCTCTACCGGGAGCACAACGTCTCGCCCATCGGCGGCTGTCTGCCCATGCTGCTGATGATTCCCTTCTTCTTCGCGTTCTACCGGCTGCTGGTGGTTTCCGTCGAACTGCGGCATGCCCCGTTTGTCTTCTGGGTCCAGGACCTGTCCCGGGAGGACCCGTACTTCATCCTGCCGCTGCTGATGGGGGCGAGTCAGCTCATCATGCAGAAGATGACCGCGACCCAGGCGGAGGGCATCCAGGCCAAGATCATGATGTTCATGCCCGTGGTCTTCGTCCTGATCATGGCGTGGGCGCCGTCCGGCCTGGTGTTGTACTGGTTCGCGAACAACCTGATTTCCATGGGGCAGCAGGCGGTGACCAGCCGGATCATGGACCGCCGGGAGGCGGAGGCCGGCGCCCTCGAGGTGGCGGGCAAGGGCAAGCGGAACAAGGGCGGCTCGAGACGAAAACCGACGGCCGGGAGGTGAGCGACGGCAGGGCCGCTAACCCTCTGGCCGAAGCCCTGTCCGGCGTCGAGCCACTAGTTTCTCCGGCGGTGCAGGAGCAGCTCGTGCGCCTCTTCCACATGCTCGGCGCCTGGAAGGGAGCGGGGATCACGGGTTTTCGCTCACCGGAAGACCTTGCGCGCTACTACTTTCGGGAGGCGCTGCAACTGGGGCGCCTGCTGCCGGAGCGCGGTCCTTTCCTCGACATCGGGAGCGGAGGCGGCACCCCGGCGCTGCCGCTCGCGATCGCCGGAGGTGGGAACTGGGTCCTGCTGGAGCCGCGGCAGATGGCCGCCGCCTTTCTGGAGATGGCCACCGACGAGCTCGGGCTGAGCAGCCGGGTTCGCGTTGTCAGGCAAAGACTCAAGGAGTTCTTGAGGTCTGAGACGGGACGGACGGAGCTCGCGTGCGTTTCGGCCGTGACGATGCGGGCAGTCAAGCTGCGGGCTGACGAATGGAGCATGCTCGCGGCCGGAATGTCCGCCGGAGCCCGGATGATCTGGCCGACCTCCCGTCCCGCCCGGGAGCGCGCCGGGCTCGAACATGGCCTCTTTGGCGAGGAGTTCGTACCCGCGGATCGGGGGGTCGTCTGGATCGGACGGCCCGGTACGGCGCCGGGATGACCGCCCCGTTGTTTCACGTGAAACACACGTGCGGCCCTTCAATCCCGTGGTAGTCTCGGAATCCTCCAGATGAGGATTCTGGCGGTCGTCAACCAGAAGGGGGGAGTTGGCAAGACCACCACCACGGTGAACCTGGGTGCGGCCCTCGCGATGAGCGGGCATCGATGCCTGGTCGTGGACCTGGATCCTCAGAGCAATCTCACCACCAGCCTCGGGCTTCAGATCGCCGAGGACGGATACAGCGTTTATGACGTGCTCGTGGACCGGGAACCGCTCGGTCGTGCCGTTCTGGACAC
Organism: Acidobacteriota bacterium; assembly: GCA_028877265.1. Taxonomy (GTDB): domain Bacteria; phylum Acidobacteriota; class Vicinamibacteria; order Marinacidobacterales; family Marinacidobacteraceae; genus Marinacidobacterium. The sequence goes on along the minus strand of JAPPGX010000107.1, from coordinate 86,175 downwards.
CGACGTTCCGAATCTGATTGCGTGTCCTTCCGACCCGTCGCTGGCCGCCGCGGACCTGCAGATCGCGGCAGACGATCCGGACCCTCAAGGCCGGGCGCTTCGGCTCCGCGGAAGTCTCTCGGACTACGCCCGGGACGATCCGGGCGCCGAATTCGTCCTGCTGGACTGTCCTCCATCGCTGGGACTGCTGACCGTCAACGCTCTCGTGGCCGCGAGCGCCGTTGTCGTCCCCATGCAATGCGAGTTCTTTGCGATGCAGGGACTTTCCCGGCTGCTCGATACCGTCACCCGCATCGGTCGCTCGTGGAACCCGGGGCTCGATCTGCTGGGAGTCCTCTTCACCATGGTTGACCGACGCACGAACCTCGCGCGGGACGTGATCGCCGAGGTTCAGGGCAAACTGGGGGACCGGGTGTTCGGCGCCATCGTTCCGCGATCGGTGCGGGCCGCCGAGGCGCCCTCCTACGGGGTCCCGCTGCAGATCTACGACCCGCGGTCCAGGGTGGCGGCCGCCTACGCGGACCTGGCGCAGGAGATTGTTTCCCGGTGAAACGACGTGGTTTGGGCCGCGGCCTCGATGCCTTGCTTCCATCGGCCGTGTCGACCGACGGACCCCGGTCGGCGCCGGTCGGGGAGCTGGCGCCGAATCCCGCGCAGCCGCGCTCACAGATCGCCGCCGAGGACCTCGAGGGACTCACGGCCTCCATCGCCGCCCGCGGCGTCATCGAACCGATCGTGGTCCGGCCGCACGCCGGGAGATTCCAGATCATCGCCGGCGAGCGCCGCTGGCGCGCCGCCCAGCTCGCAGGTCTCGAGCGTGTGCCGGTCGTGGTTCGGGAGGCCTCCGATGAGGACGTCGGGCTGCTGGCGCTGGTCGAGAACCTGCAACGGGAGGACCTCAACCCGATCGAGGAGGCGCTCGCGTTCCGGCGGCTCGCCGACGTGGGCGGAATGACCCACGGCGCCATCGCTTCGGAGGTCGGGCGCAGCCGCACCGCGGTAACGAACACCCTCCGCCTGCTGGAGTTGACCCCCCAGGTGAGGCGCCTGGTGGAAACGGGGAAACTGCGCGCGGCGGCGGGCCGGGCCCTCGTTCCCCTCGACGCCGCGACGCAGGCCCAACTCGCCGAGGAGATCATTCGGGGCGATCTTTCGGTCCGGGAGGTCGAGCGCCGGGTCAGGCGGGCCCGGGGCGGTCACGGGCCCGAACAGCCAAGGACATCCCGCCCGTCCGGGCTGGATCCGAACACGCGCGATGCGCAGGAGCGGATGCAGCGGGCGGTCGGGTTTCCGGTCCAGATCCGGCGGCGTGGCGAGGGTGGCGCCGTCCAGATACAATTTTTCTCCGAGGATGACCTGCACCGCATCTTCGTCGTGTTGACCAGCGAACGGGAAGTGAGCGAATAGAAGATGGCGCGAGATCCATCGCGGGACGCCCATAGCGGATATGTCGGATCCGGGTCGCGTCTCTCAGGCCGGCTGAACGCCCCGGGCCCGTTCAACGTGAACGGGGAGTTCGTGGGCGAAATCCACTCCGAGGACGAGGTCTCGGTGGGCAACTCCGGGAATTTCGACGGCCGGATCTACGCCCAGCGGGTCGTCGTGGAAGGCGGCGGCCGGGTGAGCGGCGAGATCGCGGCTCAGGACGTCATCGTGCATTCCGGAGGGTCCATCGCGGGTGTGGCGGTCCAGGCCGCCAACCTGACCCTGGAGGCCAAGAGCGACGCCGACGGCGCTCACTTTCGGGTCCACCGCGACTACAAGCGCTCTCCGTCCCAGGCGTCGGCCAACCCGGCTCCGCCACCGCCGGCGAGCGAACCCGGTAGCGCCAGCGCCTGAAGAGTTGTCCGGCCGCCGGATTCCTTGGCAACCCCGGTGCCGGGTGATAGCCTTCCCGCCGTCCGTGGCGGGTTAGTTCGCTAGACCGCACGCATCCGGCCGCCCTCGGTTTCCCGACCGGTGTCTTCCCGTTCCTGGTGGGGCGGCGCGCTTCCCTTGTCCTCCGTAGGCCGTAGGTTTCGTGACCATCATTCCTGACATCACCGCCCTGATCGTGTCGGTGATCGTGGTATGCCTGACGCTTGTCCTGAAGCGGCAGTTCTTCGAGCCCTTGGCGCGTGCGATGGAGGCGCGGGAGCAGCAGGCCGGCGGCGCCCGTCAGGCCCGGGAAGCGGCGGAAGCCGACGCGATGGCCGCGGAAACCCGGGTTGCGAACGCGGTTGCGGCCGTCCGCGACGAGGGCTATCGGGAGATGGACCGAATTCGGCGCGAGGCCGGCGAACGCGCCGAGGCAACGCTGACCACGGCTCGCGCACAGGCTGCCGCCACCCTGGAAGCGGGAAAGGACTCGCTTCGCGAGCAAAGCGCCCGCGCCGCCTCCGAACTCGAGCAGGTTGCCGAGAGTCTGGCCAGCGATCTCACCGCAAGGGTCCTGCGCCGCGCCTCATGAAGCTGGCACGCCGATCCGACTTCCTGAACGCCCGCGCCCTGCCGATCCGCCTCTCGCGGCGGGCGATCCTGGCCGCCGCTGTCGCCGTGGTGCTGGTTGCCGTGGGTTCGCCGGCATTCGCTGCCGAGGAGGGCGCCTCGAATCTGCCCAAGATCGTCAACTTCACGATCCTCGCGACGATTCTGATCATCGTTCTTCGCAAGCCGATCGCCGGTTACCTCGAAGCGCGCGCACTCCAGATTCGGGAGCAGCTTGCCGCGGCGCGGGCCGACCGCGAGGAGGCTGCGCGGGCCGCCGAAAGAGCGACGGCGCGGTCTCGCGAACTGGACGACGAGGTGGAAGCGGCGCGTCAGCGGATCACCGAAGCCGCAACCGCCGAGGGCCGCCGCATCGTGGCGGCAGCCGAGGAACAGGCCCGGAAAATCGGCGCCACGGCCCAGGCCGAGCTGAACCAGGAAGTACGGGTCGCGGAGCGCCGCCTGGCCGCGGGAGCGGCGCGGGCGGCGGTCGAGATTGTGCGGACGCGGCTCCGCGACACCATGTCCGAGGAAGACCATCGGCGTCTCATCGACGCCGGGATGACGGCGATCCGCCGCGACTGACTGGAAGGCACACCCGCAATGTCCAGCGAAGTAGCCCGCCACTACGCGCGCGTCCTCCTGGACACGGTGGTCGCCGCCGGGAACGAGAAGAACCTGGAGCCGCTCGCGGGAGCTCTCGATGAGTTCGCGGCGTCGCTCGAGCGCTCCCCGGAACTCCTCAAGACGCTGACCTCGCCGGCGATCGCGCGGGGGCGGCGCGCCGCGGTCGCGAAGGCCGTCGCCGACCGGATCCTGCCGGATTCCGAACTGGGCAGGTTCGTGTCGGTCATGGTGGCCCGGGAGCGGTCCGGCGACTTGGTGGAGACCGCGGCGGCGTTTCGGGCGGCGCTGGATGAACATCGGGGGATCGTCGAGGCGGAAGTGGTGTCCGCGCGCCATCTGGACGAGCGCGACCGGGCGAGCCTCCGGGCGGCGCTGGCGTCCGCCTTTTCCGGGACTCCGAGGCTGCACTTCCGTGAGGACCCCGAGCTGCTCGGCGGATTCGTCATCCGGATCGGCAACCGCATCTACGACGCCAGCGTCAGTCGCCAGCTTTCCCGGTTCGAGGAGAGATACGGAACCTGATTCACTATAAACGACCTAGAATCAACATCTTATAGGAAGACCCATGACCATTCGAGCAGACGAGATCGCCGCCCTGCTGCGGGAACAGATCGCTGGCCACGACACCGGCGTCGATGTCGCGGAGGTTGGAACCGTCGTCTCTTCCGGGGACGGGATCGCCCGCGTCCATGGCCTGGAAGGGGTCATGTACGGCGAACTGGTGGAACTGCCGAACGACGTGTTCGGCCTCGCGCTGAACCTCGAAGAGTCTTCGGTGGGACTCGTTCTCTTCGGCGACGTGACCTCCATCAGGGAGGGAGACACCGCGAAGCGCACCCGGCGGATCCTGCAGGTACCCGTGGGCGAGGCCATGAAGGGACGCGTGGTGGACGCCCTGGGCCGGCCGCTGGACGGCAAGGGACCGATCGAAACGACCGAGACGGGCGCCGTGGAACGCATCGCTCCGGGCATCGTCGCCCGGCAGCCGGTGAAGGAGCCGCTCCAGACGGGAGTCAAGGCGGTGGACGCCATGATTCCCATCGGCCGCGGCCAGCGTGAGCTCATCATCGGCGACCGCCAGACCGGAAAGACCGCGATCGCGGTGGACGCGATCATCAACCAGCGGGATACCGGCGTCGTCTGCGTGTATGTCGCGGTCGGCCAGAAACTGTCGACGGTTGCCCAGGTGGTGCAGACCCTCGAAGACCACGGGGCGCTCGACCACACGATCATCGTTTCCGCGGCGGCGTCCGAGCCGGCGCCGCTTCAGTACCTCGCGCCCTATTCCGGGTGCGCGATGGGCGAGTTCTTCATGGATCACGGCGGCCACGCCCTCTGCATCTATGACGATCTCTCGAAGCATGCCGCCGCCTACCGCGAGATTTCGCTCCTCCTGCGGCGGCCGCCGGGCCGCGAGGCCTATCCCGGCGACGTCTTTTACCTCCATTCGCGGCTGCTCGAGCGTGCGGCCAAGCTGTCCGACAAGCGGGGAGGAGGCTCCCTCACCGCCTTCCCCTTCATCGAGACCCAGGCCGGCGACCTGTCGGCCTACGTGCCGACGAACGTGATCTCCATCACGGACGGGCAGATCTACCTTGAGGGAGACCTCTTCAACGCCGGCATCCGCCCCGCCATCAACGTCGGCAACTCGGTCAGCCGGGTGGGGGGGTCGGCGCAGATCCGCGCGATGCGGCAGGTCGCCGGCACCATGCGGCTGCAGCTCGCGCAGTATCGGGAGATGGCGGCGTTCGCCCAGTTCGGCTCGGACCTCGACAAGGCCACCCAGGCCCAGTTGGCCAAGGGAGAGCGCCTGACCGAAGTCCTGAAGCAGGACCAGTACGAGCCGCTGCCGGTGGAGAAGCAGGTGGCGGTCATCTTTGCCGCGAACGAGGGCTTCCTCGATGACCTCGAGCCGGCCGACTGCCGGGATTTCGAGAGGGGGCTCTACGAGTTCCTCGAGACCCGCCACCCGGACACGCTGGCCCGCGTCCGCGAGGAGCGGAAGCTGGACGATTCACTGACCGCCGCGCTTCGGGACGCGATCGCCGAGTTCAAGCGCGACGCCTTCCGCGGGGGAGCGGCGGTCGCCGCGGCCGCGGAGACGCCGGAGCCGGTCCCCGCGTAGGACCCACCGGTACCGTCCGATGCCGACCCTCCTCGAACTCCGCCGCCGCACCCGCAGCGTGCGGAACACCGAGCAGATCACCCGGGCCATGAAGATGGTCGCCACGGCGCGCCTGCGCCGGGCGCAGGAGGCGATCGTCTCGGCGCGGCCCTTCGCGGCGCGGATCCTGGAAGTCCTGAATTCGGTGGTGGTGGGCGCCAGGACCGACAGCCACCCCCTGCTTCGCGAGCGGCCGCCGCGCCGCGTCGAGGTGGTGGTGATCACGTCGGACCGCGGGCTCTGCGGGTCCTTCAACACCAACGTCCTGAAGCGGGCGGAGATCCTGCTCAAGTCGCTGAGCGAGCAGGATGTTGGCGTCCGGGCGGTCGGGCGCAAGGGCAAGGATCACTTCCGCCGCCGCGGGGTGCGCCTCGTGGACCCGCTCGAAGACATCTTCCGGGCGCTCGGCTACGAGCACGCCCGGGAGATCGCGGCGCCCCTGATGGAGCGCTACCGCCGCGAGGACCCCGAGGATCCGGAAGGCCTCGATGCGATCTACCTGGTCTTCAACGAATTCAAGAACATCCTGCGCCAGGACGTCCGGGTCGAGCGGCTGCTGCCGCTCGAGAAGCTGGACCTGCCCGGTTCCGAAGACGGAACCGCCCGGGAGTTCTTCTACGAGCCCACGGAGGCCGAGATCTTCGCGGAACTCCTTCCACGGCACGTCGAATACCAGATCTGGCGGGCGCTGCTCGAATCGGTGGCCGCCGAACAGGCGGCGCGGATGACCGCCATGGACAACGCAACCAAGAACGCGAGCGAACTCATCGCCGACCTGACCCTGACCATGAACCGGGTCCGCCAGGCGGCGATCACGAAGGAGATTCTCGAGGTCGTAGGCGGCGCCGAAGCGCTCGACTGAGAGACACCGACCAGAAGGAGCAAGGAGCGAAGTGGCTGAGAACACCGGACGGGTCGTCCAGGTCATCGGGAACGTGGTGGACGTGGTCTTCGAGGGAGACCTGCCACCGATTCACAACGCGGTCCGGCTGCGCGACGACCGTGACCTTTCCACCGTGGACATGGACATTGTCCTCGAGGTCCAGCAGCACCTCGGCGAGAACCGGGTCCGCACGGTCGCCATGCAGCCGACCGACGGCGTGGTGCGCGGCCTGCTGGCCGAGGACACCGGAGCGCCGATTTCGGTTCCGGTTGGCGAGAGCACCCTCGGCCGCGTCATGAACGTGCTGGGGAATCCGGTGGACGAAGCGGGGGAGATCGAATCGGAGGAGCGGCGGCCGATCCACCGGGCGGCTCCCGAGTTCGTGTCCCAGAGCACCAGTCTCGAGATGTTCGAGACCGGGATCAAGGTGATCGACCTGCTCGAGCCCTACATGCGCGGCGGCAAGGTGGGCCTCTTCGGCGGCGCCGGGGTCGGCAAGACAGTCATCATCATGGAGCTCATCAACAACATCGCCACCCAGCACGGCGGTTTCTCGGTGTTCGCCGGCGTCGGCGAGCGGACACGCGAGGGGAACGACCTCTGGCTCGAGATGACGGATTCGGGCGTCCTCAAGAAGACGTCGCTCGTGTACGGCCAGATGAACGAGCCCCCCGGAGTGCGGCTCCGCGTCGGCCTCACCGGGCTCACCGTGGCCGAGTTCTTCCGGGACGAGCGCGGCCAGGACGTCCTCTTCTTCGTGGACAACATCTACCGGTACACCCTGGCCGGGATGGAGGTGTCCGCGCTGTTGGGCCGGATGCCGTCGGCGGTCGGCTACCAGCCCACCCTGGCCTCCGAACTGGGGGAACTCGAGGAGCGGATCACCTCGACCGACAAGGGCTCCATCACCTCGATCCAGGCCATCTACGTCCCGGCGGACGACTACACCGACCCCGGGGTCGCCACCACCTTCTCGCACCTCGACGCCACCACCAACCTCTCGCGGCAGATCGCCGAACTCGGGATCTACCCCGCCGTGGACCCACTGGCGTCCACCTCGCGCATCATGGACCCGCGGGTGCTGGGCGACGAGCACTACCAGGTTGCCCGGCGGGTGAAGGAAGTCCTGCAGCGGTACAAGGACCTGCAGGACATCATCGCGATCCTCGGGATGGACGAGCTCAGCGAGGACGACAAGGTGACGGTGTCGCGCGCCCGCAAGATGCAGCGGTTCTTCTCGCAACCCTTCCACGTCGCCGAGCAGTTCACCGGGCGCAAGGGCCGTTACGTGGAACTGAAGGACACCATCGAGGGCTTCCGGCGCATCGTGGACGGTGAGCTGGACGACCTGCCCGAGCAGGCCTTCTTCATGGCGGGCGGGATCGACGACGTCGAAGAGCGCGCGCGCGAGCTGGCGGCAGCCTGACCGGCCCGGCGGACATGAGTACTCCATCCCGGCTGCGGCTCGAGGTCATCACCCCCGGCGGGGTGGTGTTCCGGGACGACGTGGACTACGTGGAGGCTCCGGCAGTCTTCGGCTACATCGGCATCCTGCCCGGTCACGCCCCGCTCCTCTACCAGATCCGGAGCGGCCAGCTTCAGTACCGCCAGGGCGAAGAGCAGCACTACCTGGCCGTGCACTGGGGGTTCCTCGAGGTCCTGGACGACACCGTGACGGTGCTCGCCGAAACCGCGGAGCGTCCGCAGGACATCGACCTGGCGCGGGCCGAGAGCGCCTTGAACCGGGCGAAGGCCCGTCTCGAGGAATTCGGCGCCGCGTACGACGTCGACCAGGCGCAGCAGGCGGTGGCCCGCGCCGAGGCCCGTCTCAAAGCCGCGGAGGCAGAAGCCGGCGCGCAGTCGTAGAATGCCCCGATGCGCATTCGGGCTTCGCGCGGGCTCCTCTTGGCGCTTGCCGTCGCCACGGCTGGTTCGTTGTTGCCGGCGGCGTTTGCCGGGGGGGTGACGGAACGGGTCGAGCCCGGAACCGTCGCACGGGTGGAGGTGGTCGTCGAGGTCCCTGAATCGGGAGCGGCCGCCGCGGTGGAGCCGAAGCTGACGCTGCGGGCGCCCCGGCAGCTGTTCCTCCGTCCGCGAATGCCCGGCGAGACGCGCCGGCCGTCCCTCGATATCGAGGTCAGCGCCCGTCTCGAAGATCTGGACACCGCGGAGAACCTCGAGGACTACTACTGCCTGGAAGAGGTCTGGGACTGGGACGACGACACGGAATCCGTGTACGAGCCGGACTGCGATCCCTACGAAGAGGGCTCCGAAATCGAGACCTTCTTCTTCGGCAGTCACCGCTTCTCGCTGCCGGGCACCTACCGCGTCTGGCTCCGGCTCCAGCGCAGCGGGGAGACCGTGATCGCGGGCAACGTGGTCGTCCGAATCCGCAACTGAGCCGCTCAATCCCGCGTCTCCCGCCAAGGACTATCAGCATGAAGACATTCGCATCTCTGTACCTCGTGTTCGGCATTGCCGTGGCCCCGATGCACGCTCACGCGGCGGCGGCCCGGGCTCCCGGAGCCGCGCCTTCCCTGCTCGAGGTGGCCGAGATCGCCGCGGCCAGCGGCGTCTATCGGCCGCAGAACACCGCCGGAATCGCCACCGGGCGGATCCGGGAGGACGACAACAAGCGCAGTGCGATCGCATTCGCCCTGAGCGGTCTGCTGGCCTTTACCGGCGCGGCGCTCTGGCGCAACCTGACCTGCCGCGATGGCGGTGACGCCCGGCACTTCGGCGAAGGACTCAAGACTCAGACCGAGTGCTACGAAGAGGACGGTTCGCGAAAGGGTTGGAGCACTCCCACCAAGGCCCTGGTCGGGGCCGGGGTCGGTCTTGAATTGGTGTCTCTCTTCTACCTGGTGCGGCACCTCCGCGAGGACCGTCAGCAGGACGCCGCGCAGCCTGCGACGCCGTAGCCGCCGCCATGAAGAGAGTCCTCGCCATCGCAGTCTGTTGCGGGCTCGTAACCACACCGCTCTACGCGGGGACGCTCCCGGTGGCCGGCGTTGGAACGGGGGGAGCGCTCTCGCTTCTCGAAGCGGTCGAGATCGCCGCGGCCAGCGGCGTCTATCGCGCCCAGAACACCTCGACGATCACCACCGGCCGAATCCGGCCGGGAGACAAGAAGCGGAGCGCGCTGGCGTTCGCGATCAGCGGCGTGGCGGCGTTCGCCGGCGCCGCGCTCTGGCGCTGGCTGCCCTGCCGCAACGTGAGTACCACGTTCAGCCAGAACGCCACGGAGAACACGAAATACGTCAAGTGCTACGACGCGGACGGCCAGCGGAAGGGACTCGAAACCCCCACCAAGCTGCTCCTGGGGGCGGGGGTCACGCTCGAACTCGTCTCGCTCGGTTACCTCATCGCCCACCTGGCGTCCGACGGGGACGACCCATAGCGCCCACCGGCGTCCCGGGCCGGTCTTGAAGCCGGGCGCCTATCGTCGGTTTCCCGCGGCCTTGCGTTCCCGGTAGTCGTCAAGCCCCCGCAGCGGCGGGATGTGGTGAGGCATGAGGGGATAGTCGGTGTCCACGAAGGGCGCGGGATCGGTCGGGAGAAGCGCGTTCAGCCGGACCTTGTCCGCGGCGTAGCGGGCATCGCCGGCGAGGTTGTTCCACTCCTCCGGGTCCGCTTCGAGGTCGTACAGCTCCTCGCTCCCGTCGATGTAGCGGATGTAGTGGAAGCGTTCGTCCCGGATCGCGTACTCGCCGTACTGGTAGGTGCTGACCACGGGGCGATCCCAGGCGGCGCCCGGGTCCCGGAGGAGCGGCACCAGACTCCGGCCGTCCAGGTCCTCCTTCTCGGGTAGCTCGCCGAGTTCCACCAGCGTCGGATAGAGATCGAGGAGCGACACCGTTCTGCCGGAGCGCACCCCGGCGGGGGTGCCCCCGGGAAGGGCGGCGGTCCCCTCCGGCACCCGGAACATGAGGACCACGCGGGTGAGGTTGTCCCAGAGCGCGAACTTCCTCCAGTGTTCCTTCTCGCCGAACTGCCAACCGTGGTCGGACCAGAGGACGACGACCGTGTTCTCCGCGTGCGGGCTGGCGTCGAGTGCGTCGAGGAGCCTGCCGACCATCGCGTCGGCGAAGGCGATTGAGGCCAGGTAGCCCTGCACGCCCTGACGCCATTGATCGGCCGCGACGACGTGGTCGTGGTAGTTGCCGCCCCGGTGCGCGATCTCGATACCGCGTTCGGGGACGTCCTCAAGGTCGTTTTCGAGGAGCCGCGGGAGTTGAACCTCTTCAAGCGGGAACATCTCGAAGTACTTCCGGGGGACGTACCAGGGCAGGTGGGGGCGGTAGATCCCGACCGCCAGGAAGAACGGTTTCTCGTGCTCCCGCTCCAGTTGTTCGATGGCCCAGGCCACCGACTGGTGGTCCCCCATCTCCTCGTCGGGAACATCGAGGGGCGCCCAGTCGAAAGCGCCGTACATGTCCGGGAAGGAGGGCATGTTCACCGTGCCTTCCCCCTCGGGACGGGGCGACGATGGCATGTGCTGTTCGAGCGACGGAAAGTAGTCGTCCCAGGATCCGGGGTCGGGTTGGTTGTTGTGGAAGATCTTTCCGGCGCCGCCGGCCCAGTACCCGTTGTCGGCGAAGTAGCGCGGCAACGTCACCGCATCGGGCAGCACCTGACGCCACCACTGGTAGTTGGAATACATCCCGGAGGTGGTGGTGTGTTGTCCGGTCAGGAGAGCGGTCCGCGAAGGGTTGCAGGAGGGAGAGGGGGTGTAGGCGCGGGTGAACAGCACTCCCTCGCCGGCCAGGCGCGAAAGGTTGGGCGTCCGGGCCTGGGGATGTCCGCCGAGCGGCTCGATCCAGTCGTTCAGGTCGTCGACGGCGATGAAGAGGATGTTGGGCCGGTGGGGCGGGTCTCCCTCGGGCGCCCGGTCACCCGCGCAGCCCACGAGGAACGGCAGGAAGAGCAGCGCGGCGCGACGGCGCGAAAAGCGATCAGAACACGTGGCTACGACGCCGTCTCGGCGCTGGACGTTCACGAGCGCAGATAATCGCAGGCAGCCTCGACGTTCGCCAGCGGGAGCGAACAGACCCCGCCCCGGCAGGGCAGGAAGGTCGTCCCGCCGTCTTCGGTCCCCGCCTCCCGCGCTGCCCTCACCGCCGGGAGGCCACTTTCCCGGGTCTCCCGAACGTCCGCAAGCAGGACGACGGCGTTCTCGGCGGGGATGCGCCAAAGCTGCCGGAGCGCTTCGCGCGTCTCGTTCGCACCGCCCGGTCCGACGACCACGATCTGACGCGGCTCGGCGAGATAACGCTGTACCGCGGTCAACAGGGTGGCGAAACCGCCCGGACTCTCGACGGACTGGGCGAAGAACGCGGTGATCGTGGCGCGCGCGGCATCGCGGCGCCGTGTCGAGCCGGTGAGGGTCGCGAGCCGCAGGAGCGCGTCGGCGGCGACCGCGTTGCCGGACGGCAGGGCGCCGTCGTAGCCGCTCCTGGTTCGGACGGGCAGCGCCTCGTGGTCGTCGGCGGTGGTGTAGAAGCCGCCGCCCGGGGCGGCGAAGTGGCGGTCCAGAACGTCCGCAACCTCCTCCGCGGCCCGGAGCCAGTCTTCGTCGAAATCGCTCTCGAAGAGATCGAGGAGCGCCTGGAGCCAGAAGGCGTGGTCTTCCAGCATCGCCGGCACCTTCGCCCGTCCGCGGCTCCACACCGCGAAGTAACGGCCTTCGGAGCGGAGGTTGTCGAGCAGGAACCGGGCCGCGGTCTGCGCCACCCGGAGATGTTCTTCGTCGCCGAGCGCCCGATGCGCCCGCGCGAACGCCGTCACCGCAAGCGCGTTCCAGGAGAGGAGGACCTTGTCGTCGAGGCCGGGCCGTACCCGCTCTCCGCGCCGAGCCAGCAGCCGCTGCCGCGCGGCGGCGAGCTCGGATTCGATCCGGCCGGCAGGGACACCGAACCTCGCCTCGAGCGCGGCATCGTCCATCACCCGCCGCAGGATCGTCCGGCCCTCCCAGTTCCCCCTGTCCCGCACGTCGTAGGCGGCGCCGAAGAGCGCGGCGTCCTCGCCGAGGACTTCCTCGACCTCCGAAGACATCCAGGTGTAGTAACGCCCCTCTTCTCCCTCGGAGTCGGCGTCGAGGGCCGCATGGAACGCCCCGCCCGGGTTCAGCATCTCTCCCCGCATCCAGTCGAGAACGCGGCGCGCATCCTCGGCGAACCGGGGATCCCCGGTGATCCGGTAGGCAAGAAGATAGACCGGCGCCAGCAGCGCGTTGTCGTAGAGCATCTTCTCGAAGTGGGGGGCCAGCCACTCCGCATCGGTGGAATAGCGATGGAACCCGCCGGCGAGCTGGTCGAAGAGCCCGCCGTCCGCCATCCGCCGGAGCGTGAAGCGGGACGCGTCGAGCGACTCCGCGCCCCCCTCCTTGAGATGGTGCCGGAGCAGCAGGGTGAGTTGCCGGCTGGGCGGGAACTTCGGCGCGGCGCCGAACCCGCCGTGCTGGCGGTCGTAGGAGCCGAGGAACTGCCGCACCGCGCCGCCGACCGGATCGGAGGTGATGAACGTTCCGCGGGCGGCGAGCTGCCCGGGCAGCTCCGCCGCCTGGCGGAGGCGGTCGAGAAGCCGCGTGCCGTTCTGAAGCAGCTCGGTCCGCCGGGACCGCTCCTTCCAGACAGCGGCGATGGCGGCGAGGATGCGGGGGAACCCGGGGCGTCCCCAGCGGTCTTCCGGCGGGAAATAGGTGCCGCCGAAGAAGGGAGTCCGGTCCGGAGCCACGAAGACGGTGAGCGGCCAGCCGCCGGCGCCGGTGGTCGCCTGCACGAAGGCCATGTAGATCTCGTCCACATCCGGCCGCTCTTCCCGGTCCACCTTCACCGGGACGAAGGACTCGTTCATGACCCGGGCGATGGCGGAGTCCTCGAAGGACTCGTGCGCCATCACGTGGCACCAGTGGCAGCTGGAGTATCCGACCGAGAGCAGCACCGGGCAGTCCCGTCGGGCGGCCTCCTCGAAGGCCGCCGGTCCCCACGGCTGCCAGTGGACGGGGTTGTCCCGATGCTGGACGAGGTACGGGCTCGTTTCGAGCCCCAGCCGGTTTCCGGCGCCGGCCGCGGCTCCCGCGGCCGTATCGCCGGGTTTCTCCTCTGTGCTCAGGGGCCGGTGGAGTTCGTCTCCGCCGAGGCGGCGGTCCGCTCCCCGCCCCAGCGAATCGCGGCGGTGCCGATGGTCAGTCCGGCGCCCACCGAACTGAACAGCACCAGGTCGCCGGGCGCGAGCAGCGAGCGGTCGAGCGCGTCGCGGAGCGCGGTGGGAATCGAGGCGGCGGTCGTGTTGCCGTACTTGTGGATCGTCTTCACCACGCGTTCCGGCGGCAGCTGGAGCCGCCGCGCGACCGCGTCGATGATCCGGGCGTTCGCCTGGTGGCAGACCAGGAAGGAAACCTCGTCCCGCGAAAAGCCGAGTTCGTCCAGCAGCTCCTCGGCGGCGCCGGCCGAGTTGCGCACCGCGAAGCGGAAGACCGCCTTGCCCTGCTGCTGCAGATAGTGCTCCTTGCGCTCCACCGTTTCATGCGTTGGCGGGCGGATGCTGCCCCCGGCCGGCATCTTGAGCAGGTCGCACCCGGAGCCGTCCACCTGGTTGTTGAACCCCAGGATGCCCTCACCGTCCTGCGCGGCTTCCAGCAGGACCGCCCCGCCGGCGTCCCCGAACAGAATGCAGGTGGCGCGGTCCTCGTAGTCCGTGATCGAACTCATCACGTCGGCCCCGATCACGAGCGCCCGTTCCGCGGCTCCGCTGGCGACGAACTGCGTCCCCGCGGCGAGCGCGAAGTTGAAGCCGCTGCACGCCGCCGACAGATCGAATCCCCAGGCGCGGCTGGCGCCGATCTGGTCCTGCACCAGGCACGCGGTGGCGGGGAAGCTCATGTCGGGGGTCACGGTGGCGACCACGATGAGATCGATGTCGTCGGCCGTGATGCCCCGCCGCCGCAGCGCGTCCTGGGCGGCGCGGGAGGCCAGGAAGGAACAACCGGTGCCCTTGTCCACGATCCGGCGCTCGCTGATGCCGGTGCGCTCCCGGATCCACTCGTCCGACGTGTCCACCATCCGTTCGAGGTCGTCGTTCGACAGCACCCGGTCCGGAAGATAGGCCCCGACTGCCGTGATCGCGACGCGGCGAATGGCTTGCGAGGGCTCTTTCGGGGTTGGCAGTTGAATCACGAACTTCTCGCCCCCTTTGGGCGAAACGGGCGGTCCAGGAGCGGCAGAGGACCGTGGATGGTACGCCAACCCGCGCCTTGGCCGCGCGTTGCGCCACGGTCAAAGCGGGCGCGCGGCGATAATCTGACCTCGATGTCACGCGGCGAACCAGTGAACCGTCCGGCGAAAGCAGCGGCGTTCTACGACCTGGACGGCACCCTGATCCGCACGAATCTCGTTCATGTCCTCGGGTACTACGCCCGGAACGACCAGGGGCTGCTGCGGAGCCTGAAGACCACCACCTCGACGCTCGCCGGGATTCCACTGTTCCTGGCGACCGATTTCTACAGCCGCAAGCTCTTCAACGATCTCTTCTTCAAGTGGTACCGGGGCCAGTCCCACGACCGGCTGCGCTCGCTCGCGGAGGATCTCTACCGGGACGTGATCCGTCCCGGCATCTTCCCGGGAACGCGGGCGCTCATCGAGCAGTCGCGGCGGAGCGGTCTGCGGCAGGTCGTGGTGACAGGCGCGCTCGAAGTGTCCGTCCGGCCCCTCCTCGACGACCTCGGCATCACCGAGTTCGTTGCGAACCGCCTGGAGTTCGTGGACGGCCGGGCGACGGGCCGCCTGGCGCCGCCGGTGATGGCGAGCGCCAGCAAGGCGCTCTGGATCCGGGAATACGCGGAACGCGAGGGGCTCTCGTTGAACGACAGTTACGCCTACGCCGACAGCATGTCCGACCTCCCCATGCTGAGCGTGGTCGGACATCCCACCGCGGCCAACCCGGATGTGCGCCTGAGGAGCACGGCGCGGCACCACGATTGGCCGGTCGTCGACCTCAGCCAGCCGAATCTCACCCCCGCGTGACGTCGTTCACCCGGAAGCAGCCAGGAAGGATGCCCACTGCATGACCCCCGCCCTGCGCCACAAGACCGACCCCGGCATCGTCTTCATCGATAACGACTCGGCCGCCCGCGTCCTCCACTACGGCGAGGACTTCCTCGAGGAGCACCTCCCGGTGGGCACCCGGGTGGTCTATCCGCCGCCCCCTATCCGCGGGCTGCCGAACCCGCGCGGCGCGATCCGGCACGCGCTCAACCACCCCCTGGGCTGCGATCCGCTCTACGCGCAGCTTCGCCCCGGGATGCGGGTCACCATCGCCCTCGACGACATCAGCCTGCCGCTGCCGCCGATGGCCACCCCCGACATCCGCCAGACCGCGCTCGAGATCGTGCTGGAAATGCTCGGCGACCACGGCGTGGACGACGTCCACCTGGTCATCGCGAACTCGCTGCACCGGAAGATGACCGAATCGGAAATGCGCCGGATGGTGGGGCCGGACATCCACAAGGCGTTCTATCCGAACCGCTACTACAACCACGATGCCGAGGATCCGAACGGCATGGTCGCGCTCGGAAAGACCCGTCATCACGAGCCGGTCCGGGTGAACCGGCGGGTGACGGAGAGCGACCTCGTCATCTACCTGAACATCAACCTGGTTCCCATGGACGGGGGTCACAAGTCGGTGACGGTGGGGCTTTGCGACTACGAGAGCCTGAGGCCCCACCACGAGCCGCAGACGATCCGCGATTCCGACGGCTACATGGATCCCGCCAAGTCGGAACTGAGCCGCAAGGTGGACCGGATGGGCAAGATCGTGGATCGGCACCTGAACGTGTTTCACGTGGAGACGGTGCTCAACAACCGGATGTACTCCGACGCCCTCTCGTTCCTCGGGAAGGACGAGGACGAGTTCAGCGATCTCGACCGGCTGAAGCTCGCGGGAACGCGCTGGTCGCTGAGCCGCCTGCCCGCGCCGGCGAAGCGCCAGTTCCTGCACCGCATCCCGGGCGCCTTCGAGCTGATCGGCTGTTATGCGGGACGCACGGAGCCGGTTCATGAAAAGACGCTCGAGCGTTCCTTCCAGCAGTACGCCGTCCCCGTGAAGGGACAGTGCGACATCCTGCTGTCCGGGATCCCCTACATCTCGCCCTACAACGTGAACTCGATCCTCAACCCGCTCCTCGTCCAGGTCATGGGTCCGGGCTACCTGTTCAACCTCTACCGGGGCAAGCCCCTGATCAAGAAGGGCGGCACCCTGATCCTGGCCCACCCCTGCCACGACGACTTCGATCCACTGTTTCACCCCAGCTACATCGAGTTCTTCCACCGGCTGCTCCCGGAGACCCGGGACCCCTTCGTGCTGCGGACCAAGTACGAGGAGGAATTCGCGCACAACCCGTCCTACGTGCAGATGTACCGGGACGGGAACGCCTACCACGGGGCCCATCCCTTCTTCATGTGGTACTGGGGCGAAAACGGGCGCCAGCACGTCGGCCGGATCATCGTGGCCGGGGCGAAGAACCAGCACGTCCCCGAGATCCTCGGCTGGGAATCGGCGGAGACGGTGACCGAGGCGATCGCGATGGCGCGCAGCACGCACGGCCGCTCCGCGGAGATCACCATGCTCCACGTCCCGCCGATCATGATCCCCGAGGTCTCCTGACGCCGTCGTGTCTCCCGAGACTGCGCGCCCGCGGATTCACGTGGGCGAAGCCTTCGCCGGGCGGAGCATCCTGCTGCTCGGCGGTACCGGGTTCCTCGGGAAGGTCTGTCTCGGGATGCTCCTCGAGTTCTTCCCGGAGATCCGGCGCGTCTATCTGATGGTGCGGGCCGCCGGCGAGGCGGAGAGCCGGGTGCGGTTCGAGGACATCATGGAGAACTCCCCAGCGCTCTCGCCGCTGCGCGAGCGCCACGGCGCCGGCCTCCGCGATTTCCTGGACGAGAAGATCGTCGTTCTCGGCGGGGACATCACGAGCGACAACCTCGGCTACGCGGAAGCCCGCGCCGCCGATATCGCCGCCGATATCGACCTGGTTCTCAACTGTTCCGGCCGGGTGACCTTCAACCCGTCGCTCGAGGCGGCGCTCCAGACGAACGTGCACGGGACCCGGAACACCATCGCCTTCGCGCGCCGGATGAAGCGCCCCGCGCTCGTGCACATCAGCACCTGTTTCGTCGCGGGGATGCGGTCGGGAGAGGTGCGCGAGGACGAACCGCTGATCGGCTATTTCCCGCGCCGCGACCGCGAGGACCAGGAGTTCTCGGTGGAGAAGGAGATCGAGGACTGCGAGCGCCTCGCCGCCCGGGTACGCGACGAAGCCGAGGACAAGTCGCGCGCGGACGCCTTCCAGGAAGCGGCCCGCAAGCGGTTCGCCGACGAAGGCCGCGATCCGGACGATGCGCGTTCACTGTCGCTCGCCATCGCCCGCGAGCGGAAGGAGTGGATCCGCCGCCGGCTCCGCGACCTCGGCATCGAAAAGGCGCAGGGCTGGGGCTGGCCAAACATCTACACCTACACGAAGAGCCTCGGGGACCAGCTCGTGGCGGGCGCGGAGGGGGTCGCGCGCTCGATCGTTCGCCCGGCGGTCGTGGAGAGTGCGCTCTCGTTCCCCCACACCGGCTGGAACGAGGGCTTTACCACCAGCGCCCCGCTCGTGCGGATGGCGCTCCGCGGCCAGAACCTGTTCCCGGTCGGTCCGGGGGTGGTCCTGGACGTCGTGCCGGTGGACCTGGTCGCCTCGGCGACGCTGGCGGTCGCCGCCGAAACGATCGTATCGGAGCCGCACCTCGTGTACCAGGTGTCCAGCGGGGACCGGAATCCGGCCCGGGTGGAGCGGCTCGTGGACATCGTCGGGATCTACAAGCGCCGGCACTTCCGCGACAAGCCCACCGGGGTGAAGCTCTGGAACGAGGCGCTCGCCCGGATGGAGGCGCAGGCGGTCCGCGCCGACCGATTCGAAAAACACACCCTCAAGTGGATGCGGCAGTCCGCCTCCGCCCTGTCCGGCGTGCTCGAGCGGGCCGGCGACGAACCCATCGGGCCCCTGGTCGGGGTGGTGGAGGCGCTCCAGCGGAACGTGGACTCGTTCGAGGACTTCGTCGTCCAGGGCGAGCGGCAGTACCACACGTTCCGGCCCTTCATTGCCGGCGAGGAGTTCATCTTCCGCGCCGACCACACGCACGACCTCTTTGCCCGGCTCGACGGAAACGACGGAAAGCTGTTCTTCAATCCCGAGGAAATCGACTGGTACGACTACTGGCTCCACGTCCATCTGCCCGGCCTCGAGCGGTGGGTGTTCCCGGCCCTCGAGGACCAGGAGCGCGGCCAGCGCCGCGCGCAGAAGCGCGTCTACACCTACCGGACGATCAACGAGCTGTTCGAGGCCTGCACGAAGAACCACGCCGGGCGGGTCGCGATGCGGATCAGCCGCGACGGCCGGGAGGAGCGGTACACCTATGCCGATCTCCGGGAGTGCGTTCTCAGGGGGGCCGGATTCCTGGCGGCCCGGGGGCTCGGCGCGGGCGATCACGTCGGGCTGATCGGAGAGAACTCTCCTGAGTGGGGCATGGCGTATTTCGCCATCCAGCGGATCGGGGCGACCGCCATCCCGCTCGAACGCGACCTGCGCCGCGAGGAGATCGCCCGGCTCCTCCGGCTTGGGGACGCCAGGGCGGTCCTGATGAGCGACTCGCTGTTCGAGCGCCATTCCGGGCTCGCGCGCGATAACGGCGCCGCGCCACCCGTCGCCGCCCATCCGTTCCGGGATGTCTTCGCAATGGGGGAAACGGAGGACGGGGAGGCGCCGCCCCCAAAACCAGTCCGGACCAGCCCGACGGCGCTGGCCTCCATCCTCTTCACCTCCGGAACGACCGGCACGCCCAAGGGGGTGATGCTGACGCACCGGAACTTCACCTCGCTCGTGGCCAAACTGCTGTCGGTCTACGACATCGGCGAGAAGGACGGCGCGCTCAGCATCCTGCCGCTCCACCATTCCTTCGAGTTCACCACCGGCTTCCTGCTTCCGCTGTCCCGGGGCGCCCAGATCGCCTATCTGGACGAGATCGGCCCCGACGCCATCAACACCGAACTTCAAAAGGGGCACACCACCTGCATCGTCGGCGTGCCGGCGCTGTGGGACCTTCTGCGGCGGCGCATCCTGGCGCCCTTCGCGGATCGGTCGCAGCGGGCGGAAGACCTCGCCACCGCCCTGATCGACGCGGCGCACCTCCTTCGGGAGGACACCGGAGTCAACATCGGGCCCGCGGTCTTCCTGCCGGTGCACACCGCGCTGGGAGGCAGGATCCGCTATCTGATCAGCGGCGCGTCCGCGCTATCGGAGGCGACCTGGAAGGCGTTCCGGGGCCTCGGGTTCCACATCGCCCAGGGCTACGGACTCACGGAAGCGGCGCCCGTGCTGACGGTGACCTCTCCGGACGGTCCCGTTCCCATCGGCAGCGTCGGCAAGGCGCTTCCCGGGATCGAGATTCGCATCGTGGACCCCGACGCCTCGGGGGTCGGCGAGGTCGCGGCGAAGGGCCCGAACGTCATGGCCGGGTACTACGGAAACGAGGAGGCGACGGCGGAAGCGCTTCGCGACGGCTGGCTCTACACGGGCGACCTGGGACGTCTCGACGAGGACGGACACCTCTTCCTCGTCGGCCGCCGCAAGGACGTGATCGTGGACAGCGGCGGCAAGAACATCTACCCGGACGAGGTAGAAGAGATCTACGCCTCGCCGGACCTGATTGCCGAACTCGCTGTCGTCGGACTTCCCGACGGGATGGCCGAGCAGGTGGCGGCGGTCGTCGTCCCGAAGGAGAAGACGCCGGAAGGCAGGCGGCGCGTCGAGGCCCACGTCCGTTCCGTTTCGTCCCGATTGCCGCTGCACAAGCGGATCAAGACCGTCGAGTTCTCGGACGAAACGCTCCCCCGGACGGCCACCCGCAAGGTGAAGCGGGCCGAACTCGTGCGCTGGCTGCGCGACCGGCGCCAAGAGGCGGCCGCCGAATCCGGCGAGGAGGCCGTCTCGGGGAATCGGATCCTCGAACTGATCGCAACCATCTGCGAGCGTCCCGTCTCGGAGATCCGGACGTCGTCCTCCTTCGCGGAGCTGGGCTTCGACAGCCTCATGTACAACGAACTCGCGGCCGGACTCGAAGGCGAGTTCGGCGAGTCGGCGGCGCCCGAGGCGCTTGCCAACATGGCCACGATCGAGGAGCTGATCCTCGCCGTGCGGACGCCGCCGGCGGCCGTCCGGGGCCGCCGTCCGCGCCGCGCCGAGTCCGGGAAGAAGCACGACGAGGACGAGATCGACATTCCGCCGGCCGTGGCCAAGGCCGGACGCGCGGCGCTGACCGAGGTTCAGCACTGGTTCTACCACCAGGTGCTGGAGCCGACCTTCACGGGCCGGGCGCACGTCCCGAACCACACGAACTACCTGGTGGTGGCGAATCACGGTTCCCATCTCGACATGGGACTCGTGAAGATGGCGCTCGGGGACGCGGGCTCGAACCTCCTCGCCCTGGCCGCCGCCGACTATTTCTTCGACAACCGGGTGAAGCGCACCTTCTTCGGCAACTTCACCAACCTCGTCCCGATGGAACGCCGCGGCTCGCTCCGCGAGTCGCTGGACCGGGCCGCGGGGTATCTGAACCAGGGCTACAGCGTGCTGGTGTTTCCGGAAGGAACGAGGTCGCGGAGCGGGCAGATCCAGAAGTTCCGGCGCGGGTTCGCGCACCTGGCGTACCGCTGCCGGGTCGGGGTCCTGCCCATCCACCTCGACACCTGGGGAGCGTTCCCCCCCGGCGCCGTCGGGCTCCGTTCGCGCACCGTGGCGGCGCGGATCGGGCCGTTCCTCTCCCACGATTTCCTGCTTCGCTTCGCCGGGGAAGGGGTCCGGGCCGCGGTTGCGGAAGCGCGGGTGACCGCGCTCGTCCAGACCATGGTCGAGCGTCTGGGGCGCCAGGAACCGATCCAGCTCGAGGAGGAGGCCGCGCGCATCCTCGAAGGCGCGGAGCCGGCGGGCGCGGAATCTCCACGTTCCGCCGGTGCGCCGGCCAACGACCGGGTGCCCGATCCGACGCCGGTAGGCTGAGGAGCACCGCGTGAGCGAAGCGACGTCTCCGGCCGCTCCGGTCCTGGTCACCGGGGCGACCGGCTTTCTCGGCAGCCATCTCCTTCCCCTGCTGCTCGAGGACGGCGAGCCCGTTCGGGTGCTTGCCCGCCAGCCCGCCCCCGACCTCGCCGCCCGCGGTGTGGAGGCGGTGGTCGGCGACGTGGTCTCGGGAGCGGGACTGGACGGGGCGCTAGAGGGGGTCCAGCGGGTCTTCCACCTCGCGGGACGGGTCTCCCGCGACCCGGACGCCGCCGCCGGTCTCCAGCGGGTTCACGTGGACGGCGCCCGCACGCTGGCGGCCGCCGCCCGGCGGGCGGGTGTGGAGCGGATCGTGCTCGTGTCCACCAGCGGCACGATCGCCGTTTCGCACGATCCGGAACCCGACTGCGACGAGACGGCGCCCGTTCCCATCGAGCTGATCGGACGCTGGCCCTACTACCGGAGCAAGTGGCTGCAGGAGCGCGCGCTGCTCGCCGACGCCGGCGACATCGAGGTGGTGATCGTGAACCCGTCACTGCTGCTCGGTCCCGGCGACGAAAGGCTGTCTTCGACCGGGGACGTGCTCCGGTTTCTCTCCGGCCAGCTCAGCGTGATTCCGCCTGGCGGTCTGAACTTCGTGGATGTCCGGGATGCGGCGGCCGGGGTCGTGGCCGCCATGGCGAAGGGACGAGCCGGCCAGCGCTACCTGCTCGGCGGGCACAACTGGAGCTTCGCCGACTTCTTCGCCCGTCTCGCGGAGGTGTCCGGTTCGCCAGCGCCGCGCCTGCGGCTCGCGCGCGGCCTCTACACCGCGGGCGCCTTGCTCACCGAGGAAGTCGCGCGCCAGGTCGGACGCGAACCGGCGGTGGACCGCATCAGCCGGGAAATGGCCGCCTGCTACTGGTATTTCAGCTCCGAGAAGGCGACGTGGGAACTGGGCCACGACCCTCGCGACGGCCGGGTCACGCTCCTGGAAACGGTGAACTGGTTCCGGGGCCGCGACTCCGCCTGATCCGGACGGGGCCCGCGGTGCCGGCTGAAGCCGGCTTTCCGGTCCGGTGTCGCCATCACGGCTGTTGGTGGACCGCCGTATCATGGCGATCCCCTGACCAGCGTGGACACTTGAGCCGCATCGAAGCCCTCGCCCGGCCCGACAAGTGGTACCTGGGGGGACTCGACGGGGTGCTCTGGGCGCCGCCGTTTCCCCGTTGGCTGCACCGGCCCGGATTCTGGGACGCCGCCCATCTGCTGCAGTACGAGGCGGGTCCGTGTTTTTCGGTGGCCCTGCTGGACGGTACGGGCGCGGAGATTCCGCTTTCGGCGGGACCTGCCGGACTTCGCTGGCGCCCGGGCGCGCTGGTGGCCGAGTGGCGGACCGCGGACGGCGCGCCGGCGGTCGAGACCCGACAGGTCCTCCCCGGCGGCATCCTGGAGAGTGCCTGGGCGCTCCCGCCGGGAGCGGCCGACGGCTTCGTGGTCGTGTTCACGGCCCAGCCGGCGGGGTCGGTGTCCGGGATAGAGCCCTCCTCCGGGGGTGTGCGCTGGGTTCGACGCCTCGCCGATCGGGCCGGGCAGGACCTGTCGGTCGGCATGGAGATCCGCGGGTCCCATGCCCCCGCGTGGCGCCGGATTCTCCCCTCGGAGGGCGGTGCGCAGCCCGATTGGACCACGTCTCCGTTTGCGGAAGGGGGAACCGGGGACATCGAAGACCCCGACGGCATCCCCGAGGCCGCCAACAGCGAGCGCGGCTGGCTCTGGGTGGCGGCCGCGTTCCCGGTTCCCGCCTCCGGCCAGGGATTCCTTTCGCTCCGCATGCACCTCGACCCGCGGCTGTCCGAGCGGCCGTGGCAGGGGAGTCGCGCCCCCGACGACCGCCTCACCTGGGAGTCCTTCTTCGCCGGCTTCCCCGCTTTCACCTGCGGCGACCCCCGCCTGGACCGCACCTTCGACCACCGCATCCACGGCCTGGGACTCAACCGCATCGAGGGCGGCTCGGGCAACGTGCGCCATCCCTGCATCGCGGAGGGGATCGAGTACTTCCACGTCCCGATCGCCTACAGCGCGCAGTGCCACATGATGGAGATGCGCTGGCGCGCGGGCGGCCGCGAGGCGTGGGGATCGCTCCTCAACTTCCTCGACAACCAGAAGGAGGACGGTTCGCTGCACGGACGGCTCTACCCGAACCACCTCGAACGCACCGACTTCTACCACGCGAACTGGGGCGACGCCCTGCTCGCGGCGGATGCGATGCATCCAGACCCTGCGGCCCTGGCCCGCGCTTACGACGGCCTGTCCCGCTACGCGCACTGGCTGAACCGTTCGCGCGACCCCGAGGGCTCGGGCATGTTCACGGTCGTGAACCACTTCGAGACCGGGCAGGAGTACATGTCGCGGTACCTGGCGGTGGACCCGGAGGCGGACGTGCGCGGCTGGGAGCCGCGCCTGCGCCTCAAGGGAATCGACGTGACGGTCTATGCCCATCAGCTCTTCCGCGCGCTAGCGACGCTCGCCGGGCGGGTCGGGCGGACCGGCGACGCTTCCGACTGGCGGGCGCTCGAGGTGCGTTGCGAGGCCGCCATCACCCAGCGCATGTGGTGCCCCGAGGCGCGCTTTTTCACCGACGTGGACGGGCGCACCTTCGAACGCACCGGCGTCAAGGCCGCGGTGGGCTTCTACCCGATGCTGACCGGCCGGGTGGATGCCTCCCGCCTCGACGCCCTGCTGGACCACCTCGAGAACCCCCGCACCTTTGGCACCCCCTTTCCGGTGCCGTCGTCCAGCGTGGACGACCCCCGTTTTTCCGCCGAGGGAGTCTGGCGGGGGAAGCGGCGCAACTGCCCGTGGAACGGCCGCGCGTGGCCGATGACGACCAGCCACGTGATCGAAGGACTGCTCCGCAGCTGGCGGCGCGGGCACCCGCGTGCGGGGGAGCTGGCCGCGGACCGGCTCATCCGCTTCGTGCACCTGATGTTTACCGACGGCGACCCGCGCCGCCCCAACGCCTTCGAGCACTACAACCCCTACACCGGCCGGGCCTGCCACTTCCGCGGCATCGACGACTACCAGCATTCGTGGGTGCTGGACCTGCTCGCCCGGGGGATCGCCGGGCTTCACTTCGACGAGGAGGGCGTCGAGGTGCGGCCGCTGCCGCACGAGCTGCCCCGGGTACGGCTGGGGCCGGTGCGTGCTCGCGGCCGCCGCGTCGCGGTCGAGCTCGACGAGGGCCGGGTCTCGCTCGCGGTGGATGGAACGCGGTACGAGGGGCCCCGGGAGCGGGCGCTCCGGGTTGAGTGGGAGTCGCTGGACGGGCGGGGCGAGGGCCGGCGGCCATGACCCGCGAGCCCCGGGCGGTGGCGCTGAAGGGCGTCCAGAAGCGTTTCGGGGACGTGACGGCCGTGGCGGACGTCGATCTCGAGATCCGCCCCGGCGAACTGATGGTGCTGGTGGGTCCCTCGGGGTGCGGCAAGAGCACGCTGCTGCGCCTCATCGCCGGTCTTGAGGAGCGGGACGCCGGGGAGGTGTGGATCGGGGACCGTTGCGTGGACGAGGTCGCGCCGGGCGGCCGCGACGTGGCGATGGTCTTTCAGAGCTACGCCCTGTATCCGCACATGACCGTCGCCGAGAATCTGGGCTTCGGCCTTCGGGTGCGGGGCGCGGGTACGCCCGCGATCGAGGGTCGCGTGCGCGAGGTTGCCGATGTACTAGGGCTCCGGGGACTCCTGTCCCGGCGTCCCGGCCAACTCTCGGGCGGACAGCAGCAGCGGGTGGCGCTGGGACGCGCCATGGTGCGCGATCCCGGGGTCTTTCTCTTCGACGAGCCGCTGTCGAACCTGGACGCCGCGCTGCGGCTGCAGACCCGAGACGAGATCGCCGCGCTCCACCGCCGCCTCGGCACGACCATGATCTTCGTCACTCACGACCAGGTCGAGGCGCTCTCGCTCGGCCAGCGGGTCGCGGTGATGGATCGGGGCCGGGTGCAGCAGGTGGGGACGCCGGCCGAGGTCTACGAAAGGCCCGCCAACCTCTTCGTGGCGGGCTTCGTGGGATCGCCTCCCATGAACCGGCTCCACCTGGTCCGCGGCCGGGACGGCCGCCTCGCCGGCGGCCCGTTCGTCTTCCCGGGCCCCCTGGATCACCGCGAGGCCACGCTGGGGGTGCGCCCCGAGGACCTCACGCTCGCCGTCGTCACCCGGCCCGGCCCCGGCCCGCAGCCAGACTCCGTGGGCATGTCCGGCGGAGCCCACTCATCCGCCGAGTTCACCGCCACCGCGCTGCGCGTCGAGTCGCTGGGCAGCGAGCAGCGGGTGCACCTCGACGGGCCGGGTGAGGCGGCCTGGGTGGCGCGGGCGCCCTCGGCGCTGCGCGTCGCGGCCGGGGACCGCGTCGAGGTCGCGGTCGTGTGGGAGCGGACGCATCTCTTCGGCCCGGATGGCAGCCGCATCGGGGCAGCGTCCCGGCCGGGCGGGGCATCGCCGCCATGAGCCCCGGCGTCAGGATCCTCTTCCCGGCCGCCCTTTCCCTCGCCGCCGTCGCCTGCGTTCCCGCCGGTTCCGGCGTCTCGCCGGGCGTCACCACCCTCCGGGTCGCCCTTTGGGCCGGCGGCTATGAACTCGAGATCGAGCAGGAGGTTGCCGACCGCTACGAGGCGCTCCGCCCGGGGACGCGAGTCCTTCTCGAGTCCGCGCCGAACGGATACGAGGAGCGTCTCCTCACCTCCATCGCGGCGGGGCATCCCCCCGATGTGTACCTCCTCGACTCGCCCGACATCCCCACCTTCGTGGACCGCGGGCTCGCGGTGGACCTGGCGCCCTACCAGGCGGCGCTGGACTTTCAGGCCGACCAGGTCTTCCCGCAGGTCCTCGAGGCGTACCGGCGCGG
The DNA here is from genome assembly GCA_028877265.1 of Acidobacteriota bacterium. Classification (GTDB taxonomy): domain Bacteria; phylum Acidobacteriota; class Vicinamibacteria; order Marinacidobacterales; family Marinacidobacteraceae; genus Marinacidobacterium. Next base: position 60,063 of record JAPPGX010000107.1, on the reverse strand, counting down.
CCGGGCCCTGTTCGCGCTGCCCAAGGACTTCACTCCGATGGTCATCTACGCGAACCGCGCCGTGCTGGCGGGTGCGGGGATCGACCGGACCGTGGTTGGGCAAACCGGCGCCTGGACCGGCGGTTGGACCTGGGAGGACTTTCGCCGCGCGGCCCGTTCCGTGACCACCGACCGGGACGGTGACGGCAGACCGGACGTCTACGGGTTCGATTTCCCGCGCAACCTCTTCCAGTGGGTGCCGTTCGTCTGGTCGGCCGGCGGCGACATCCTCGCTCCCGGCGGCGACCGCGCCACCGGGTACCTGGACGGACCGGCGGCGCTCACCGCCTACGCGTTCCTCACAGAACTGGCCGAGGAGGGCCTGACGCCGGGCGCCCAGTTCGTCCAGCAGGGGGATCCGGCGCGGGAGGCCCGGTTCGCGTCGGGCGGGCAGGCGTTCCTGCTGTCGGGGCACTGGATGCTTCCGCTCTTCCGCCACCTGGTGCAGGCCGGCGCGCTGGACCTGGCGATCCTGCCGATTCCGCATCATCCGTCGCAGGCGGGTGCGACGAGTGTTCTCTACGCGTCCGGGTGGGCGGTGCCTCCGAACGCGGCGAATCCCCGGCAGGCAATCGACCTGGCGGGCTTCCTCGCCTCGCCCGAGGCGCAGCGGATCCGGGCGCGCTCCGGCCTTGCGATCCCGACGCGGGTTGACGTCGCCGCGGAGATCGCCGCCGCCGACCCCACGGGGGTGGAGGACGCGTTCATCGCGCTGGCGGAGCGGGCGCGGGTGACCTGGGGCGCGACCGTGCGCGACTTCTCCCGGGTCGAGCGCCTGGCGGTGGAGATCATGGATCGGCGGCTGCTGCGAGGGGAACCCCTCGAACGCAGTGCGGCGGAGGTGGCGCGCCGAGTGGACGAGGTGCTGGCGCGGTGAGAGGCGCGGGCGCGGCCCGGGTGATCCCTCTGGTGGCCGCCGGCGCGGCCGCGGCGTCCGGCGTCCTGATCCTGGTGGTGGCTGCGGACGCGCCATCCCGGGCCCGGGAGCACGCGACCCGCGAGGAGGCCCGCGCGGCGGCATCCCTCTATGAGTTGCCGGGAGCTACCGAGGCGGACGTGTTGTCACTGCTCGACGGCCGCGCCCGGATCGTGGCGCCGGAAGCGGGAGGCGCCGGGCCCGGGGCCCATGCCTACCGGGCAGGCGCGCTGGAGCCGGCCGCGTGGATTGCGGTCGAGCCGCGCGACGAGGGAAGCCGCTGGCCCTGGGCCCCGTCCGTCCTCGCCCTGCTCGGGGCGCTGTGCATGGCGGCGTGGGCTGCCGGGCGGCGCCGGTCGCCGCCGCCACCGCGTTTTCCCGCCGCGCCTGCGTTCCTCTGCGCCGCCATGTTCGCGCTCGTGGCGGTCACCGCGCAGCAGTGGGCGCGTGGGGAGCTGGAAGCCATCAGCACCTCCCGCCTCGCCGGAGGCCTTCGCGCGGCCGAGATTGCCGGGGCGGCCGGTGCGGATCCCGAAGCGGCCGCCCGCGTGGCCGGCCTTCCCTGGGCCAGTGGTGCGGCGCTTGGCGAACCGGACCGGATCTGGACGATGCCCCGGGAGGTCGGCGCGGCGATCGCTGCCGCTCCGCGCCTGCGGACCGCCCCGCGCTACACCGTCGCGGCCGGGGGCGCCACCTATCACGGCGGCAGCATCGCGCTGGGCCCGGGACCCCCTGTTCGGGCGGAAGACCCGGCGAACAACCTGCATCTCGTCTTCCTCGGCTACGAAGAGACGACCTCCCCGGCCGTAGCGCTGATCGCCTCCTCCCTCGGGTGCGTCCTCCTCGTTTCCCTCGTCCTCTTCCTCCTTCCCCTCGCCGCGCGTCCCCGGGCCCTCTCGAGGACGCTCGCGGCCTGGGGTTTCCTCACCCCCGCGGCAGCCCTTCTGCTGCTCTTCACCTTCGGACCCCTGCTCTTCTCGCTGTGGATCTCCCTGCACGATTGGCGCCTCGTCGACCCCGCCCACCCTTTTCTGGGACTCGCGAACTACCGGGCCCTCCTGGGCGACGGCGCCTGGTGGTCGGCGGTTCGCAACACCGGTGTCTTCACGCTGCACGTCCCGCTCGCGATGGCCGTCGCGCTCTCGCTGGCGCTCCTCACCAGGGAGTCGCGGCGGGCCGTCCGCTGGGCGCGTCTCGCGCTGTTCCTGCCCAGCATCACGAGCGTGGTGGCGATCGCGGTCGTCTGGAAGTGGCTGCTCAACGACGGCTACGGTCTCGCGAACCGGGCGCTGGGCGCGATCGGGCTCGGGCCGGTCGCGTGGCTCAGCTCGCCGGACATCGCACTCGTCAGCCTGATGGTGATCGGCGTCTGGATGGTGGTGGGGTACCAGATGGTGGTCTTTCAGGCCGGACTGGCAGCCATCCCCCGCGTCTGGTACGACGCTGCGAGGGTGGATGGCGCCGGCCCGTGGCAGCGCTTCCGGCACATCACGCTGCCCGGCCTTCGCCACACACTCTTTTTCGTGCTGGTCACGTCGGTCATCGGCTCGTTCCAGGTCTTCGGCCTCGTCTACGTCATGACCGAGGGCGGGCCGCTGGGCGCGACCGACGTCGCCGTCTACCACATCTACCGGGAGGCGTGGGAGTTTCTGCGGTTCGGCAATGCGGCCGCGATGAGCTGGATTCTGTTTGGCGTCGTCTTCGCCGCAACCTGGCTCCACTTCCGCTTCCTCGAAAGAAGGGGCGCACATGCCTGACGGGAGGACCGCTGTCCGACGAGCCGCCGGGTTCTCCCGCACGCTCCTGCTCGCCTTCGCGTGCCTGATCATGGCGGCGCCCTTCCTGTGGATGGCTGCCACCAGCCTCATGGGCCAGTTGGAGGTGTTCGGGTCCGGCCGGCTGTTCCCGGAATCACCGCTGTGGTCGAACTATCCCGAAGCGCTCACCGCCCAGCCGTTCGGACGCTACTTCCTGAACTCGCTGATCTTCGCCACGGTGGTGGTCGCCGGTCAGGTGTTCACCGCCACCACCGCCGGTTACGCCTTCGCCCGCTGCGACTTCCCGGGGCGGGACACGCTGTTCATGGTCTTCCTGGCGACGATGATGGTGCCCGCGGTCATCGTCCTCATTCCCCGCTTCCTCATGATCGACTCCCTCGGCTGGATCGACAGCTACCGGGGCCTGGTCTCGACCGAACTCGTCTCGGTGTGGGGCATCTTCCTGATGCGCCAGTACTTCCGCACGCTGCCGCGGGAGCTGGAGGATGCCGCCCGGGTGGACGGGGCCGGCCACTGGCGGATCTTCCGGAGCGTCGCGCTGCCGCTGGCGAAGCCCGCGGTGGCCACCCTGGCGCTCTTCGCCTTCATCGACGCCTGGAAGAACTTCATGTGGCCGCTGCTCGTCACCCGTTCCATGGAGATGCGGGTAGTGGAGGTGGGGATCGCGGCTTTCCATTCCACCTACGAGATCAACTGGCCGTACCAGATGGTGGCGGGGGTGGTCGCGGCGCTCCCGATCGCGCTCCTGTTCCTCTTTACCCAGAAGTACTTCGTACGGGGGATTCAGCTGGAGGGGATTCGGTAGCTGCTGGCGGATAGAGTGGCGTGAGCGCGATGAGCATCCGGCGGGCCGAACAGCGAGCGCGCCGGGCCGTGAGCGCCTTCCGGTTTGTCGCCCTCGCGGGCCTCTTCGCCGCGCCGGCTCACCCCCAGCGCGTCCCCGACCCCCCGTCGGGCGACCTGACCACCCTCTCGGTCCCCCGTTTCCCCATCGCGACTTCGCCCGTCGAACTTACCGGCCCCGTGCGGCCGGGCGAGTACCTCGGCGTCACCGGCCCTCGCGCGGCATGGCTGGGGGTGGAGACCGGCGAAGCCGAACTATGGGTCCATCCGCTCAAGGTCGGACGCGGCTTCCGTCTCTTCTTTCAGGCGCCGGGCGACGGCGCCCCCATCCCGGGCGAGCTCGTGGCCCGGACGGTCCAGGTGCGGCCGGAGCTGACCACGATCAACTACAGCCACGCGGCCTTCCAGGTCCGCCAGCACATCCTCGCGCCCAGGGGCGCGGACACCCCGGGCATCCTCGTGCTCCTCGACGTCGACAGCCCGGATCCGGTCGAGATCATCGCCGAGTTCCACCCGGTCCTCGACTTCATGTGGCCGGCGTCGCTGGGCGGGCAGTACGCCTTCTGGGACGGGGAGCGGCGCATCTTCGTGCTCTCCGAGAGCCTGACGCGGCACAACGCGGTCGTCGGCTCCCCGTGGGCGACGAACTCGGTGGAGCACCCGGCGCACCAGCTCGGCGAGGCGCCCCGAACGATGGTCATCCCGGTCGATCCGGAGCGGGCTCGGCGCGAGTTCATCCCCATCGCCATCGCCGCGGGAACGGTGCCGCGGGACACTGTGTTCGCTCACTACCGCCGCCTGATCGCGGACGCCGAGCGGCTCTACGGGGCGACTCGCGCCTGGGCGGACGCGGCGCTGGCTGCAACGGCGTCCGTCGAGACCCCCGATCCCTCTCTCGACCTGGCCCTCGAATGGGCGAAGATCAACCTCGAGGAGCAACGCGTCTGCAACCCCGACCTGGGGTGCGGCCTGGTCGCGGGCTGGGGGCTCTCCGGCAGCGGCGCCCGCCCCGGATTCGGATGGTTCTTCGGCGGCGACGCGATGATGAACACCTTCGCCATGGACGCCCTGGGCCAGTGGGAGCTGGTCGCCGAGGAACTCCGCTTCCTGGCCCGCTACCAGCGCGACGACGGCAAGATCACCCACGAGATCTCACAGGGCGCCGCGCACATCGACTGGTTCGAGACCTATCCCTACGCCTACTACCACGCCGACACGACTCCCTACTGGATGCTGGCGCTCCACCAGTACTGGCGGGCGAGCGGCGATGACAGGCTGCTCGAGGAACTCTGGCCGGCCTACCGGCGAGCCTTCGAGTGGTGCCTGAGCGCCGAGACCGACGGCGACGGCATCATCGAGAACACGGCCGGGGGCCTGGGGGCAGTCGAGGTGGGGGGGCTGGGGGCGGCGATTCATCAGGACGTCTACCTGGCCGGAGTCTGGGTCGCGGCGCTGGAGGGCGCGCTGGCGATGGCGGAGCGGCTGGGGGACCCGGCGCTCGCCGAGCAGGCGGCGCGGATCGCCCCGGTCGCCCGCGCAACCCTCAATGACGCCTACTGGCGGGCCGAGGAGGGTCACCACGCCTTCGGCATCCTCACGGACGGCAGCACCAACGACAACCTGACGGTGTGGCCGGCGACGGCCGCCGCATTCGGCCTGCTGGACGCGGAGCGCGCCCGGGGGACGCTGACCCGGATGGCGGGCGACCGCGTGTCGTCGGACTGGGGCGCGCACATGCTCTCGACGGAGAGCGAGCTGTACGACCCCCTCCAGTACAACATGGGGACGGTCTGGCCGTTCGTGACCGGCTACGCGTCCTGGGCTCAGTACCGCTACCGGCGTCCGTGGGCGGGGTTCCACCTGATGGATGCGGTCAAACAGATGACCTACGACTGGAGCCTGGGCCGCCATGGCGAGCTCTTCTCGGGCACCTTCTACCAGCCGCTCGACCAGACGGTGCCGCACCAGTTCTTCGCCAGCTCCATGCTGGTGACTCCGCTGCTGCGCGGCGTGTTCGGCTGGGACCCCGACGCCCCGAACGGGAGCGCGCGCCTCGCGCCCCAGTTGCCGGCCGACTGGCGGGAGGCGGCGGTGCGCGGCCTGCGGGTGGGCGAGACCACGATCGACGTGGAGTTCCGCGGTGGTCCTGGCCCGGAGGGCGGGGAACGCCTCGTTCTGATCACGAGCGAGGGTCCGCCGGTGGCCGTCGAATTCCTCCCCGATGCCCCGGCGGGAGCTGCGGAAGTGCTCGTGACGATGACCGGAGGCCAATGGGTGGAGGTGGAAGCGACCGATCCGCCGCCGGGCACCACGCGTCCGTCCAGGGCAATCCGGGTGACCGGGGGCCGGCCGGCGGAGATCACCGTGACCTGGAAGGGTGGACTGGCGGTGGCGCCGCCCCGGATCGATCTTGAGCCGGGGCAGCGCAGCACGGGGCTACGGATCATCGACCTGCGCGCGGAGGCGGAGGGCTGGACGCTCATCACGGAGGGTTCCGCCGGCCACGAGTACTTGATGGATCTCGTCGGCGTCCCGGTCACCGCGGCGATCGTGGACGGGGGCGCTGGCGTGGAGCCGGCTCCGGTCCGAACCGGCGCCGGACCCGGACTGGCACGTCGCGCCGAGGCGGGCGGCGGCAGGTTCCGGGTCCGTTTCGCGCCGGGGAACGGACGGCGCACGGCGACGATGCGGTTGACGCCGATCGGGCGCTAGTCCTCGCAACCCCTCGCGATGCGCGTCGGCGCCCTCGAGGCCCGCCGCTGGGCGGGCCTGGTCCTTTCTCCCGGCCCGGGCAACGGCGTGGGGATCCGCCTCGCCTTCGTCACTCCGGCCGGCGACCGCCGGGAGTGGGACGACTGGTACCGGATGGTCTCCCGGGTCGGTCCTCACGCCCCGGACTTCTCGTACGCGCGCGTCGAGTTTGTCGTGGACCCGGAGCCGCCGCCGGAAGTGGACGCCGGGCGTGGTGACTCCGATCCCGGATTGCGGGCGGCGGCGGACCGCCTCGTCCTGGAGTGGTCACGCCGGGACGACGCGGTGGCCCTGCGCGTCAGGGTGGAGGCGGCGGGCCGTCTCGAAGTGATCGGGGACGCCCCGTGGGGATGGGAGGGGCGGTGGGAGGAAGCGGGGCCGAGGGCTCCGGGCTGGCGCGCCCGGGTGCCGCGCGGGGAGGGCGGAGAGGACCTCGAGATCGTGGCCGCTTTCGCGGGCGGGACCAGGCGGCGGCCGGCGCCGGGAGACTCGGGCCGCGAGGTGGTGTGGCGCCTCGAAACCGGGGCTGGGGTCGCCGCGCAGGTGGCGATGGTGGCCGCCTGGGGAGGGGAAGGGACCGGCCGCCTCCTCGGCGAGGTCGACGCCTGGATCGACGAGGCCCGCGCGGCGTGGGAGCACCGGCGCCCCCGGGTGCCGGGCCACCCCGATCTGGCGGAGAGCATCGCCGACAACCTGATGTGGACGGTCCTGATCCAGCCGGAAACCGGCAGGCTCTACACGCCCGCCGGCCGGAGGTGGATCTTCCCGATCCCGGATAGCGGGACCGGGCCCGGGGTGCCGGCACCGGACGACTGGACCATCTTCGGCTGGGACACCTTCTTCAACGCCCTCCTGCTCGCGACCGTGTCGGGGGACCTCGCCTGGTCCACACTGCTCGCGGGAACCGGGACGCAGTACCCGAACGGGAACATTCCCAACTGGCGGAGCCGCCGCGGCGGCACCCCGGATCGCTCGCAGCCGCCGGTCGGTTCGTTCGCCGCGCTGCGCCTCTACCGCGCGCACCCCGATCCGGAGGCGCTGGCGGCCGCCTACCCGGCGCTCCTCGCCTGGGCCGACTGGTGGGTCGCGGACAAGAACGGACGGCCGCGCCGCGAGGGGCTGACCCCCGGACTGCTCGCCTGGGGCTCCGACACGGACCTCGTGCCTGCCCCGAATCGAGTGCCGCCCTGGGAAGTGGGGGCGACCGGTCACCAGCGCGCCGCCTGGGAATCGGGCCAGGACGACCTGCCGCTCTGGGACGAGGCCGCATGGGATTCCCGGCGCGAGATCCTGGCCATGTCGGCCGTGGACCTTTGCAGCTACCGCGCGCTGGATCTGGAGAGCCTGTCCCGGATCGCCCGCATTCTCGGCGACGGTTCCACCGCGGATCGGCTGGCGGCCGAAGTTCACCGGTTGGCCGCGACGATGAACCGCGTGCTCTGGTCGGAAGCGGCCGGGCTCTACCTCGACGAACTTCCGTCGGGGCCCTCCACCCGCGTCGCCGCCTCGAACTTCCTGCCGCTCGCCGCGGGAATCCCCGACGCGCGGCGGGCCGCGCGCATGATCGAAACCCTCTGCGATCCCGCCCGCTTCTGGGGCGACTGGGTGCTACCCACCATCGCGCGGGACGACCCCGCCTTTCCGGACCAGCAGTACTGGCGCGGGTCGATCTGGCCGCCGATGAACTACCTGGTGCTGCAGGGACTCCGCCGCTACGGCTTCACCGATCTCGCCGGCGAACTCGCCCGAAAAGGCGCGGAAATGTTCCTTGCCGACCGGCGTCGGACGGGCGGGTGCCGCGAGAACTTCGACGCCCGCACCGGCGAAGGATGTGGCCAGCGCTTCCAGAGTTGGGGGCCTCTCTTCGCGCTGGGAGCGCTGGAGGAGCCGGGCGACGGCGCGAGTCCGTGATTCACGCGTCAGGATTGCGGTCGGGCGGGCGCGCCTCTTTCCTCCGGATCCGAACGGCGCCGGGCGCCACCGATATCGTCAGCGCTTTCCGCCAGCGGACCACCTCCCCGTCGACCTCGGCGAGCAGCTCCGGTGCGCCGCCCGCGCCGGGCAGCGAGCCGATCGTGGCGCGGGTGATTCGATGGTGCTCGATCTCGCGGCGCCCGAAGTGTGCTTCCCGGGTCAGGCGGAAGACGGCGTCCATGAGCGCCACGGGACCGAGCGGTCCGATCAGGACCGCGTCCAGCTCGCCGTCACCGGGATCGGCGGGCGGGGCGAGCGGAATCCCGGCGCCGAACCGGCGCGAGTTGAGGACGGTGAGGTTCAGGAGCGTTCGAGGCCTCGCGGGACGTTCGTTGAGGCCGACGCGCAGCGGCACCGGCTGGAACGCGACGACTTCCCGCGCCGCGGCTGCCGCGTAGGTAGCCCGGCCCAGGCCTCCCCCGGCAGCGGCCCTCTCGGCGACGGAGGCCGCGAGGCCCAGCGAGAAACTGTTCAGGAAGAAGCGGGACGCTCCGGCCCCATCCTCGACACGGCCGAGATCGGTGGCCCGGGCCGCGGTGCGGCTCAGGAACCGCGCCGCTTCCGGAAGGCGGGCGGGGATTCCTGAAGCAGCGGCAAAGTCGTTGCCCGTTCCGCTGGGGAGAAGACCCAGCTCGGCGCTTCCTTTCGAGACGGCAAGACCCCGAGCCACTTCAGAGGCGGTTCCGTCGCCGCCGTAGGCGATCAGCAGGGAGCGCGCGCTTCCCTCCGCCCGGGCAATCCGTTCCGCGTGACCCGGAGCTTCGGTCCAGACCAGGTCGTGCGGACCAAGCCGCTCGGTGACGGGCCCCGACGCGGCCCACCAGCGGTCCCGGCTGGTTCCGCCGCCGGCCTTTGGGTTGGCGATCACCAGCGGAAGACCACTCATCCCCTTGCGGCTCCGAACATGCGGCGGAACGCGAATATGCTACGGGTCTCGCGGCGCGGCGGGGCGAGACATCCGCCGCCGTTCCGTCCGAGCGCCCTTGACCGCATCCCTTCCGAAGGCGCCCGTCCCGGCCCCCTCGCCACGCCCCGAGCCTCTCCGGCGCCGGGCTCCGTTCCCGCCCGAGGCCACATGAAGAAGCTCTTCTCCCGACTGGGCCGCTTCTGGGAGGTCGTGCTCGAGTGGATCCGGGACGGCATCGCGCGCGGGATCATATGGGCGCGCGTTCCCCCGAACGCCCTGACGCTCTCGGGCCCACTCGTCATGGCGCTCGTCTTCTGGCCGTTGCTCGAGGGGGACCAGTGGACGGCCGGCTGGGTGGTCCTGCTGGCGATCACGTTCGACTGCCTCGACGGAGCCGTCGCCCGTGCGTCCCGCGAAGTGACGCAGTTCGGGGCGTATCTCGACTCCGTCATGGACCGCTATTCGGACATGCTGCTCCTGTTCGGCCTGCTGTTCTATTTCCTGGCCAACACCGAGACACCCGACCGGAACGTGTGGCTCGCGGTCTGGTGTCTCGCCACGGCGGGAACGGTTGCTACCTCGTACGCGCGCTCCCGGGCCGAAAAACTGATTCCCGCCTGCGAGGTGGGGTTCCTCGAACGTCCGGAACGTTCGGTGGCGTTCGTGGTCGGGCTCGTCTCCGGAAACATCCACGCGGCGCTGATCGTGGTTGCGATCTTCGGGAACCTGATCGCGGCGCAGCGGATCTGCTTCACGCGGGCCGTCCTGGAAGGCAGGACCCCGGCCGCCGGGTTCCGTTTCTGGACCTATCGCCGGGCGAGCGCCGAGTACGCGATGCTGAGCACCGTGTGTTTCTTCTTCATCGTCCTCGGGCACCTGATCATTCCGCCGCCAGCCTGATCCATCCGATCACGCAAAAAGCCCGCTGCCGCGCGGTGGGCAGCGGGCCCGTGGGACCGCCGCCGGAGGCTGCTGGATTGCAGGTCCGGCGGCGCCGGTTCAGGAAGAACTACTCGACGTAGCTGTAGCCGCAGTTCTCGCAGGTCCAGGTGCGGCCCTGCCGGTACATGAGAGCCCCGCACTGCGGGCAGGCCCGGGTGTCCTCGTCCCCGGCGTCCTCCGCGAAGAGAGCGTCGTAATCGATCTCTTCCTGGGTCTCCTCGTCTTCCTTCTTCTCCTCCTCCTGCTGCTGGGCGGCCGCGAACGAGGCGGCGCCCACCACGCCCGCGAAGGCGAAGCCGGCCCTCCTGAGGAATGCGCGACGGTTCAGATCGTCCATTTTCATTGGTCTCCTTGTTTGTTTGACTTGGGACTCCGTCCTCAGGTCAGTCGCCGTAGCCGACCGTCGACCGCGCGAACTCCTTGACCTTCTCGGCGGTCCGGCGCTCTTCCACGATCTTCTCCCAGTCGACCGCGGGTTCCTTGACCTCGGCAGTCGGCGGAAGGATGTACTTCGGCAGGTTGTACTCGTCCTTGAACATCTGGGTCCGGACGTGCCCCGTGGCGAACTCGGCGTTCTCACCGGACATGAGGTAGGTCAGCGTCGGAACGACGTCCCGCCGCTGCACCCGCTCGGTCACGGTGTGGCCCTTCTTGAAGTCGGGCCCGAGCGCCATGAACCACACGTAGTGGGCGTAGTAGTTGCCCGGGCTGTGCCCGAGCTGCCCGTAGATGTTCACTTCGTCGTCGCGGCCGCACTCGGGACGGATCACCAGCGCGGTGGTGTCCCGGAGGTACGCGTCGGCCTGGATCTGGCGCCACAGGTTGCCGATCAGCTCATCGGTGGTCTTGATGTGCTTGATGTACTCCCAGTAGTCCGTGTTGTAGTCCCAGAACCCGAAGTCCGCGTGCGCGTCGTCGAGAGCGAGGATCTGCGCGGTGATGGACTTCGGCTTGAACTCCTTCAGGATCTGGGGCACCAGGTGCAGCACCTGGGCGTCCCCGTAGGGGATCTCCCGGTTGATGACCGGCTCCCGGGTGGACGGCGGGACGTAGGACTTCGACGCCAGGACGGAATCGATGAACTCCTCGACCTGCTTCCGCTCCTTCGCCGTGTGCCCGAGCCCCTTCTCCACGTTCAGATCCGCGATCTGAGCGCCGGTGAGCTGCTGCTCCGGATAGAAGATCCGGTTCATCGTGAGGCTCGTGGAGCCGTGCTTCACGCCGTACTCGGGATGCTGGCTGAAGTGCTTCACATCCCAGGTCCAGGCCCGGTAGTAGGACGCACCCTGGAGGGTCCAGTAGTCGGTCGCCGTCCCGCCGGCTTTCTTCCGGATGTACTCCGACCAAGTGGGGTAGCGGGGCCGCTGCGCGGGCGCATCCACGCCGCTGAGCACCTCGGAGTACATGTAGCCGTGCAGGTTCGCGGTCTCACCGTAGTCCTCGGTGAAGACGGTGCCCTCGGCAGCCATCTTCGTCTGGAAGGGCGAGTGCTCCGGGTTGTCGATGACGTCGATCTTCCGGGCGCCGTTGCCCAGGATGACCGTCACCAGGTGCTTCGTCTTGAAGCCCGGGTTCGCCGGCAGGACCATGCCTCCCTGCGGAATCCCGGCCCCCGCCTCGAAGATGGGGCTGCCGGCGGCGTTCCGCGTCGAAAGCACGGCGCCGGCACTGGCGGCCGCGCCGAGTTTGAAGAAATCGCGGCGGTCGATGGTCTTGGCCGTCATCGCGCACCCTCCTTGCCGCCTTCTTCGGCGGTCTCGGTGTCTTCATTGTAGAAGTTGACCGTGATTCCGTCTATCTCGGAATCCCGGTCCTCGTAGTAGGTGTAGAAGTTTCTGGCTTCGTCGGAAACACCGAGCCGGACGAGTTCCCACTCACCCCACTCCATGGTGTCCGTCACCGTGAAATTCCCGGTCCAGATGTTGGGCTCGGGCAGCTTGGACGGGCGGTTCACGTCCACGAACTCGCCGGTCTCGGGCGTCATGCTCTTCAGCTTCACCTTGAGCGCGTCGGCGCCGTTCGGCGACCGCACGTAGCCCTCGATGCTGAAGACGCCCGAAAGGTTGTCCTCGGCCAGGACGGTCAGCCCCACCCGCTCGCCGAGCTTCGCCTGCTTCTTGGTGAACTGCACCGCCAGGATCCGGGCGGGGACCTGGTCGATCATTTCCTTTTCCTGGTCCACCTGCACCGTGGCGGCTTCCATCATGGGCTCGGTCCGGTTGAAGTAGTAGCGGATGTTGGTGGCGTTGTCCTTGAGCGTGATCCGCATGAGCTGCCACTCGCCGCCCTCGTACCACTGGGGAATCTGGAGCACGCCCTTGAAGAGGCCGGGCGTCCCCCCGACCATGACCATGGTGGAACGGATCTGGTGGTAGCCGCTGGGCGATACCCAGATGGTCTCCGCCTCGGTGGCCCCGGAAACCTCGTCCTCGGCGACCACGCTGTACTTGATCAGGCCGCCGCCGGCCCGCACGCGTTCGGTCTCCACGCTGACCGACTTCAGGGTTGGCGCGGTGATGTCCACGGTGTCGCTCTCGGTGACCTGAAAGCCGACCGGCGAACCGTCCTCCTCCTGCATCGCCTTGTGGAAATCGGCCCAGTAGGCCTTCCGGTCGCCCACCTTGTCGGCGATGATCGTGGTTCCCACCACGTAGCGCCCCGGCGCCGCGAAGCGGGAGAGCTTGCCGCGGCCGAGGAAGAGGGTCTCGTCACTCTCGTGGGGCTGGAAGTTGATGTACATGGTGGCCGCGCGGCCGAGCTCCCGGTTGTAGAACAGCGAGACGAACGACTGGGCCTCGTTGTAGGGCGAGACGACCCGCGCGATGGCGCGTACCTCGTCGCCAGGCGCCACTTCCTTGCTGAGCACGCGCATCTCGGTGAGGATCGGAGGAAGCTGGTTTCCCGTGAGGTCCACTTCCTTCAGTTGCTGGTCCCGGCGCCGGTACTGGTACTGCTCGGGCACCCGCAGGTCGGGCGTGAGCCCCCAGCCGCCGTCGTCGTGCCCGCTGGAACTGATGACCCCGAACTCGTTGAGCACGTCGTGCGGCTCAAGGAGCGGATGAGTCTGGCCCTCGGGCGGCTTGGGCTCCGCTTCTTCCTCCTGGGCCGCCGCAAGACCGGCGAGGAAAAAAAGCGCGACGCCGACCGCAAGCAGGCCGACCGCCAAGCGTTTGGCGTTATTGAGATGGCTGGGCATAGGGGAGGTTCTCCGTTCGCCGGGGGGATGACCACCACGCTGGACATACGCGTGGCGGGGGGAAGCCCTTATACGGCCGAACCGGGGTCCAAGTCAAATGGAAATCGGGAATTCCCAGCAAATCGGACCCTGCAGCCGGTGGTCCGACCGGCCGCGGGTCAGGCCCGGACCGACCGGACGAACTCGGCGGCGCGTTTCAGGCCCGGACCGACGCCCGTCCGCTCGGCGAGCCGGCGCAGGTCCCATTGCGCCACGGTGCGCATGTCGAGCCGCATCTGACCCTCGAGGGAATCGAATACCGCCCGGTAGTCGCGTATCGCGTCCTCCACGTCCCCCGCCGCCAGCCGGGCCGCCGCGAGGAGCAGCCGCTGGCGGTCGGAGCCCGACGGGTCCATGGCCTGGGCTTTCTCGAACAAACCGACCGCCTCCGCGTGGCGGCCCTGCAGGTAGACCGCGTTCGCGAGGTTGTAGTGCCCGAAAACGAAGTCGGGGGCGAGCTCGAGCGCCCAGCGGAAAGCGCGTTCCGCCTCCGCCAGCCGGCCGAGGTCCCGCAGCGTGACTCCCAGGTTCGAGGCGAGCGAGTGGCTGAGCGGGTCGAGATCGGCGGCGCGCTCGAGCTTTCCCAGCGCCTCTTCGGGACGTTCCAGTTCGCCGAGAGCGGCGCCGGCGTTCGCCCACCCGGGGGCGAACCCGGGCAGGGCCTCGGTGGTCCGCCGAAAGCACTCGAGCGCGGCTTCGAGGTCGTCGAGGACGATCATCGTCTTGCCGAGTTCGAAGTGAGCGGCGGCGAGCGATTCATCACGCTCAAGGGCCCTTCGAAACGCCGCCGCGGCCTCCGCCGGCTGTTTCCGTTCGTTCGCCGCGCAGCCGGCCAGCAAGTGACCGACGGGGTTCTCCGGCTCCGCCTCCATCGCCGCCGTGGCCGCCTGCGCCCGCACGGCGCCGGCCGGCGCCTGGAGGGCGATGTTTCTGAGCTCCCCGGCGCTCGCGGCTCCCGCCAGTTCACGTTCTCCAGGACCCCGCACCGGCGCGGGGGACGCCGGGGGAACGGGTTCGCGCGCGACCTCGAACTGGCACGCCGCGCCCTTCCCGGCGAGGAGGTCCGCAGCCCGCCGCACGATCTCGTCCTCCCGGGCCGACGCCACCAGCGTCCGCGCTCCGCACCCGAGCTGGGCGAGGCGGGCCAGCACGTACGCGGGCGTCGCGATGACGGGAAGAGGAGGCGTCTCCTCGAGCGCGCCGCGCCGGCGGATCGCGGCCCGGCAGGGGAAGGCCCGATGAAGGTCGGCGAGCAGGACCGCGTCCGCGTGGTCCGGGAGCGGACCCAGGCGGTGCAGCCGGAGTGGCAGATCCTCCATCGCCAGGGCCGGCGTCACGACCGCTCGCTGCCCGGAAACCGCCCCGGCCGCGGCGATCCGCGCGGCTTCTCCGTCGCCGCTCAGGAAGAGGCGCCAGCGCCCTCCCGCCGGCGGGGCGCGGTGGGCCGGCCAGCCGTTCGCAGGCGAAACGGTCCGCGCCGCCTCCACGACATCCGGGCCGGCGGAGGCGGCAGGGCAGGCGACCCAGGAAGGCGCGGCGTTCGAGGCCATGGGCGCCGATTCTAAGGACCGGCCGAACCGGCGCCGGAACCGGCGCGAGGGCCGTCGGGGCGGGACGGCGCCGAGGGCCCGTATGCTTTCTTCGCCCGATGACGAACACCCTCCACCGCTACGGCGCCCCCGAGACGCTCAAGGACGACTACATCGTGTTCGCGATGGCGGCGCGGGGAATCAACGACGAAGGGTCGCCGGAGAAGCTGCGCCGGTTCACCGAGATCGCCCTCCGGCACGGCCCCATCAACCTGGGGGATGCAACCAAGGGGGGCATTTTCCGGTCCTCCCGGTTGAACCCGCTCGCCCACTGGCGCCGGCGAAAGCGCCTGGCCCTCGACTCGATCCGCACCGGCGTGAACGCCCCCACGGTGGTGTCGGCGGTCTTTGACACCGAAGAGGCGCTGGTGGGATTCCTGGCCGACCTGAAGGAAGCCGATCTGGGGATCAGCATCAACATCAGCGGGCTGACCGATCGGGCCGCCGAACTGGCCGGCCGCGCCGGCATCGTGCGGCACAGCGTCGAGTACAGCCTGGGGTTCTTCGGGAACCTGGACCGGCTGCCGGACCGCGCCACGCTTCAGCTCTCCACGATGTGTGGCCACGGGATGCTTTCGTTCGGTTTCGCCCGCAAGATGCTCGACTGGGTACGGACCGGGCGGCGTTCCCCCGAGGACTGCGCCGAGGCCATGGCGCGTTTTTGCTCCTGCGGGATCTTCAACACCACGCGCGCCTGCCGCATCCTGCGCGGCTGAGCGGCCCCGGAGCCGGGTGGATTCCTTCGCCTTTCGGACGGACCAGGGGAGGAGGCGATGACGAAGTGCCCGCTTTGCGAGGCGGCGGTGGAGGCGTCTGAGGACCCGGTGGAAGGAGAGCTTCTCGAATGCCCCGAGTGCGGGAGCGAGCTCGAGATCCTGGACCTCGACCCGGTCGTTTTGGGCGAGGCGCCGCAGGCGGAAGAGGACTGGGGCGAATGAGGGTCGGGTTCCTTCATTCGTTGATTCGTCCCGACGAAAAGCTCCTGATCCGGGAGTTGCGGAGGCGCGGCGGAGTCGAGCTCGTGTTCCTCGACGACCGCCAACTGGTGTTCGATCTGCGGACTCCACCCGCGGTTGACGTCATCCTGGAGCGCTCCATCAACCACTCCCGGGCGATGCACGCGCTGCGGCTCTTCGAGAGCATGGGTGTCCGGTGCGTCAACCGCTACGAGGTCTCGCGCAAGTGCGGCGACAAGATCCTGACCGCCGTCGCGCTGCAGGAGTCCGGCGTGCCGCAGCCCGAAGTGCGGGTCGCCTTCACCGAGGGCTCCACCCTCCAAGCCATCGAGGAACTCGACTATCCGGTCGTGCTGAAACCGGCGGTCGGATCCTGGGGGCGGCTGCTTTCCCGGATCAACGATCGGCAGGCGGCGGAGACGGTGCTGGAGCACAAGGCGATCCTCGGCAGCTACCACCACTCCATCTTCTTCGCCCAGAAGTACGTGGAGAAGGGCGGCCGGGACATCCGCAGCTTCGTGGTCGGGGATGAGTGCATCGCCGCGGTCTACCGCACCTCGGATCACTGGATCACCAACACCGCGCGGGGAGCGACGACCTCCAACTGTCCGGTGACCGCCGAACTCGCCGAGCTGTCGCTCAAGGCCGCGGAGGCGGTGGGCGGCGGCGTACTCGCCGTGGACCTCTTCGAGACCCCGGAAGGGCTGCTCGTCAACGAGGTCAACTACACGATGGAGTTCCGGAACAGCATCGGCGTCACCGGGGTGGACATCCCGGAGCGGATCGTGTCCTACCTCCTTTCAGCCGACCGATGATCCGGGCATCCATCGCCGGCGCCTCCGGCTATGCCGGCGGCGAACTGCTGCGCCTGCTCCTCGGCCATCCGGAGGTCGAGGTGGCCGAGATCACCTCCGAGCGCCTGGCCGGGAAGTTCGCGCATGGCGTACATCCGAACCTGCGCGGCGCCACCCGGCTGCAGTTCCGCGGTCTCGACGAGCTTTCCGGTTGTGACGTGCTCTTCGTGTGTCTTCCCCACGGGGAGTCCTCTCGCCGGATCGGCGACTTCCGCCGGATCGCCGGGCGGATCGTCGATCTGGGCGCCGACTTCCGGCTGCGCGGCCCCGGGGCCTACGAGCGCTGGTACGGCGGGCCGCACCCCTGCCCGGACCTGCTCGGCCGCTTCGTCTACGGGATCCCCGAACTGAACCGGGAGGCGCTCCGCGACGCGGACCTGGTGGCCTGCGCCGGATGCAACGCCACGGCGGCCATCCTCGCCCTGAGGCCGCTGGCCGCCGCGGGAGTCCTGGAGTCGGCCGTCATCGAGGTTCTGGTCGGCTCGAGCGAAGCCGGCATCCAGGCGAGCGCGGCGAGTCATCACCCGGAACGCAGCGGCGCCGCCCGGGCGTTCAAGCCCACCGGGCACCGTCACCAGGGGGAGATCGCGGAAGCCCTCGGCGTGCAGGATCTCCATTTCTCGGCCACCTCGATCGAGATGGTGCGCGGGGTGCTCGCGACGTGTCACGCGTTCACGGACCAGGCTCTCGATGACCGGGCGCTCTGGCGGATCTACCGCGATGCTTATGCCGAAGAGCCCTTCGTACGGATCGTGAAGGGGCAGAGCGGAATTCACCGCTATCCGGAACCCGGGATCCTCGCGGGCACCAATTACTGCGACGTGGGGTTCGAACGGGATCCCGATACGAAGCGGATGGTGGCGATGAGCGCCCTCGACAACCTGATGAAGGGCGCGGCGGGGCAGGCGGTCCACGCGTTCAACCTGATGTTCGGATTCCGGGAGACTGCAGGCCTCGAGTTTGCCGGCCTGCACCCGATCTAGGAGCCGACCGCGAGAGCGGCAGAATCCCCCCATGTGCCGGCTGCTCTGCGTCCGCGGCGACGAGCCTTTCGACCTGGGGGAACACCTGGAGGCGTTCACCGAGGTCGCGAGGAACAGCCGCGAGTTTCAGGGACACGGCTGGGGCTGCGCCTGGCTCGAGGACGGGCGCTGGCGGATCTACCGAAACATCACGCCGATCTGGGAGGATCGCAATCGGCCCCGGGGCCGAACCCTCCTTCTGCTCGCCCACGCCCGGAGCGCCTTCCGCGACGAGGGGATCCGCGTCGCGAACAACATGCCCTTCTTCGACGGGGAGCGCATGTTCCTCTTCAACGGGGAGCTCCGCGGGGTGCGGATCCGGGAACAGGGCCGGATCGGGGCCGAGAAGGTCTTCAACTTCGTGAAGCGGTTCGACCGCGGCGATCTGCGCCGCGCGCTCAAGCGGGGGCTCCCGCTGATCGAGAAACGCACCCGCTACCTGCGGGCCATGAACGTCGTCGTCACGGATGCTTCCTTCCGCGTCACCGTGGCCAGCCGCTTCAACGAGGATCCGGACTACTTCCAGATGCGCCGCGCCACCGTCGGCGGCGCGAACGTCCTCTGCTCGGAGCGGTATCCGGCGCCGGCCGGCCCAGCCGAGTGGACGCCCGTCGCGAACGGAACCATCAGCGCGTTCGGCTCCGGACCCGAGACCCGGTGACGTCGTGCTCCTGATCAAGATCGGCGGTGGCGCCGCGGTCAACCTGGAGGGGATCACTGAAGATCTGGCGGGCATCGGGAAGCCGTTCGTGGTCATCCACGGCGCGAACGCCCTGCGCGACGAACTTGGGGAGCGCCTCGGCATCCGGAAGCAGGTGCTCACCTCGGTTTCCGGCTACGACAGCGTGTACTCCGACGCCGAAGCGGTGGACCTCATCCTCATGGCTTACGCCGGCCTGCGGAACAAGCGGATCGTGGAACTGTTCCAGCGGCGCGGGGTGAATGCGATCGGCCTCACCGGCCTCGACGGTGCCCTCGTCCGGGGCCGCCGCAACCCCGGCATCCGGGTTCGGGAGGGCGGCAAGACCCTGATCCGGCGCGACCTGTCGGGCAAGCCGGCCGGGGTGAACGGGGTGCTGCTGCGGCAACTGCTCGACCAGGGACTGGCGCCGGTCCTGACGATCCCGATCGTCGATGAGCGCGGCTTTGCGATCAATTCGGAGAACGACGACATCCTGGTTGCACTCAACGCCGAACTCCACGCCGAGATGGTGGTCCAACTGATCGAAGCGCCCGGTTTCCTCGAAGCGCCGGACGACCCCGGCTCGCTCGTCCCCCGGATGTCGCGCACCGAGCTCGAGCGACGCGAGGCCGCCGTGAGCGGGCGGATGAAGCGGAAGATGCTCGCTCTGGGCCGGCTGGTCCGGGCCGGCTCCTCCCGCGTGGTGATCGCCGACGGGCGGGTCGAGCATCCCGTCCGGGACGCCCTCGCGGGACGGGGGACGGTGATCGAATGAACTCCCGGGAGGCCGAGCGGACCTGGGGGCTCGAGGTCTATCCCAAGCGCGAGCTGACGCTGGTCCGCGGGAGCGGCGCCGAGGTCTGGGACGACCGGAGCCGCCGCTATCTCGACTGCGTGGGCGGAATCGGCGTGGCGAGCGTCGGGCACGCCAATCCCGCGGTGGTGCGGGCGATCTCCGAACAGGCGCGGCTCCTGGTGACCTGTCCCGGCATCTTCTACAACGACCGGCGGGCGGAGCTGCTCGAGAAGCTCGTCTCCATCGCGCCCCCGGGGCTGACGCGCGCCTTCCTGTGCAACTCGGGAGCGGAGGCCGTGGAGGCGGCCCTCAAGTTCGCCCGCCTCGCCACCGGCCGCACCGGGATCGTCTCCGCCATGCGCGGGTTCCACGGCCGCACCATGGGCGCGCTGAGCGCGACCTTCCGGAAGGACTACCGGGAACCCTTCGCGCCCCTCGTCCCGGGTTTTTCCTTCGTGCCGTTCGGCGACGCCGACCGGATGCGTAGCGCGGTCGGTGACCAGACCGCGGCGGTCCTGCTGGAACCGGTCCAGGGGGAAGGCGGCGTGCGCCCCGCCGAACCCGGGTATCTGCGCGCCGTGCGCGCCGCCTGCGACGAAGCGGGCGCGATGCTCATCCTGGACGAATCCCAGACGGGCTTCTGCCGCACCGGCCGGATGTTCGCCTGCGAACGCTACGGCGTGGAGCCGGACCTCATGTGTCTGGCCAAGGCGATCGCCGGCGGGGTGCCGATGGGCGCGGTGCTCGCCGGCGACCGGCTGCCTCCGCTCATCGGCAAGCACGGCACGACGTTCGGGGGGAACCCGCTTGCCTGCGCCGCGGCGCTCGCCGCCATCCGTTTCATGGAGGACGAGCGATTGGCGGAGCGCGCGGAGGAACGGGGCGCGCGGTTCCGGGAACGGATCTCCCGAAAGCTGCCGGCCCGCGTGCGGGCCGTGCGGCAACTGGGCCTGATGATCGGCGTCGAACTCCGGGAGCGCTGCCGTCCCACCCTGGAACGGCTGATGGAAGACGGAGTGCTCGCGCTTCCGGCCGGGTCAACGGTGATCCGGCTGCTGCCCCCGCTCGTAATCACCGAGTCTCAGGTGGACGAGGTCGCGGACGCGCTCGTCGCGGCGCTCGCGCCCTGAAGCGGGCGGCCAGAGGTCAGGCGGGGCGGCGACCGAGTCCGAGGTTCGTCTTTCCCCGAAACGCGGTGTAGCCGTGCTGCTGCAGCATGGCCCCGAGGTCGTCCTCGCCCTCCGGTCCGCAGCGGGTGGCGGCGCCCACCGAAATGATCGTCTCGGACTCCGCGGCGGCGGCTTCCACCTCTTTCATCACGTCGGGCACCTGCTCCGTCCGGACCTTGATCTCCACGATCGCCGAGAGGACGCGTTCTCCCAGGAGGTCTTCCCGGATCGCTCCCGTGGCGACATCGCTCATCAGGTTGGTGACCGGGTTCTTCTTTTCGAAGTGCACCCCGAGTCCCGCGAGGCGCCGGGTCACCCGGTCCATGTCCGCGAAGCTGGCGGAGACGCCCGGCCGGCCGAACTCCACCGTCATGCCGCACTCTCCGACCGAGACCCTGCCGGTCACGTCGTTCGTCTTGACTTCCTCGGTCCCCCGGCCGTGGACGCCGGTGGCCTCGTGGGAAACGAGGGGATCGGAGAAGGCGCGGCGCACCACGCGCGGCCAGGTGAGCTCCTGCGGTTCGATCGCCGAGGTCGGGCAGATGTCCGGCTCCGGATCGAAGCGGAGCCGCATCCAGCCGAGCACTCTCCGCACGGTGCGGATCAGGGTCGGGTTCAGCCGCTCGGTGCTCAGGCCGCGGTAGCAGGTGTAGCACTCGACGCACTGGTCGCTGTTCACCACCGCGCGTCCGTCGTCCCCGATGCTGATCGCCGCGACCGGGCAGACCGCGACGCAGTTCCCGCAGCCGACACAGCGGCTCTTGGAAATCTGCACGGGTTAGTCGGACGTCTCCCTGGTTTCCAGAGTGTATTCCCCGAGGTGGCTGATGACCTCCTCTCCCATCAGGTAGCGGAGCGTGTTCGTCAGTTTCTTCCGCTGGATGAAGAGGTCGTGCTCCGGATACACGCCCGGCGGGCTCATGGGGCTCTTGAAGAAGAACGAGAGCCACTCCTGGATCCCGCGAAGACCCGCGCGCGAGGCAAGATCGAGGAAGAGGGCGAGATCGAGCACCAGCGGCGCGGCCAGGATGGAATCGCGGCAGAGGAAATCCACCTTGATCTGCATCTCGTAGCCGAGCCAGCCGAAGATGTCGATGTTGTCCCAGCCCTCCTTGTTGTCGCGCCGCGGCGGGTAATAGTTGATGCGCACCTTGTGGTAGAGGTCGCCGTACAACTCGGGATACATGTCCGGCTGGAGGATGTACTCCAGCACGCTCAGCTTGCTCTCTTCCTTGGTCTTGAACGAACCGGGGTCGTCGAGAACCTCTCCGTCCCGGTTGCCGAGGATGTTGGTGGAGAACCAGCCGCTGAGGCCCAGCATCCGAGCCTTGAGGCCGGGCGCCAGGATCGTCTTCATGAGCGTCTGGCCGGTCTTGAAGTCCTTGCCGCCGACGGGAACGCCGTTGACCGAGGCCAGTTCGCGGAGCGCTGGAATGTCGGCGCTGAGGTTGGGCGCGCCGTTCGCGTAGGGCACCCCGCACTTGAGGGCGGCGTACGCGTAGATCATGCTGGGCGCAATATCGGGTGAGTTGTTCCGCAGGCCCTTTTCGAACGTCTCGAGGTCCCGGTGGACGGGAGCCTCGGCCAGGAAGGTCTCGGTGGAACCGCACCAGATCATCACCGCCCGGGCGGCGCCCGAGGCCTCCCGGGACCGCTCGATGTCCTCGATGAGCTGGTCGGCGAGGTCCATCTTGGTGGTCCCCGACTTGACGTACGACCCATCGAGCTTCTTCACGAAGTCGCGGTCGAAGACGGCCGGCATGGGCCGCACGCCCTCCAGTTCCTCCCGCACCGCATCGAGCAGCGCCGGTTCGAGCACCCCGGCTTTCTGCGCCGCCGTATAAGCGTCGTCCTCGAACAGGTCCCACGCCGCGAAGGAGAGGTCCTCGATCGGGACAATGGGCACGAAGTCCCGGATCAGCGGAGTGCGCCCCTCCGTGCGCTTCCCCAACCGGATCGTTCCCATCTGCGTCACCGACCCGACGGGTGCGGCCAGTCCCTGGCGAATCGCGTGAATCCCGGCGATGAACGTGGTGCTGACCGCCCCCAGGCCGGGGAGCAGCACGATGAGGCCACCGTCCGCGGACTGGACCGTAAATCCCTTTTCTGTCATGAGGGCGGCGGATTCTACGGCAAGGACTCGAGTGACTCTTGCCGGGACCCGAAACCCCCGGACGGCGAAACGCTATTCTGTCTCCGGCTGCCATTCATGCGTCGCGGCGCCCTCCGTTTCCTGCCGTTCCTCCTCGCCCTCGGGTTCGTGGGCTTGGCCTGGATTGGGGCACCCGATGCCGGTGGCGCCGTCCTCGGGGCCCAGCGGTCGCCCGAGCTCTGGATCGTCGACCAGGGGGACGCCACGGCGCTGGCCGTGCGGAGGCTGGGCGGGGTGGAGATGGTGCGGCTCGCGGAAGTTGCCGGGGCTCTCGGGGGCACCGTGCGGCCGGGAGAGAGCGAGCGGCAGGCGGTGCTCCGGTTTTCGGGCGAACCCGTTCGTTTCGATGCCGGACGCAGCTTCGTCAGGGTCGGGGACACCACCCGCGTACTGCGCAACCCAAGCGTTCGGCGCGGTGGCGAGTGGTTCGTGCCCCTCGACTTCGTGGCGCTCGTCCTGCCGGACCTGCTTCCGGGGCGCGTCCGGTACGACGACAACGCGAGGACCCTCGCGGTAGGCGAGGGGTATCCCCGCCTCGATGTCGAGATCGCGAGCCGCCCCGGGTCCACCCGGGTGATCGTGCGCACCGACCCGCCGGTTCCGCTGGAGATCGAAGAAGGGCGCCGCCGGGTTTCGGTCCTGGTGCGGACGGCTTTCGTCGAGACCGCCTTCGCGGAGGAGACGCCGCGGGACGGTGTGGTGGAGCACGTCGATCTCATCCGCCGGGGGACCGGTTACATCCTCGAGATCAACACCGGCCGCAACTACGGCCGCTTTCTTCAGGAGCGAACGCCCGGCGTCCTGACGCTCAATCTGCTCCGCGGGGGGGTGCGCGCGTCCTCGGGCGCCGACGTGCTGGGGGAGCGCCCGGCCGCGGAGCCGCGCCGCGGCCGTGATCCCGTGGGACCGACGGAGGTCCGCACGATCGCCATCGATCCGGGGCACGGAGGGGTCAATCGCGGGGCGCAGGGCGAGGGAGGCGTCGCCGAGAAGGATCTGGCCCTCTCGGTGGCGCTCGCGCTCGGCGGCCTCCTGGAACGCGAGCACGGATTCCGGGTGGTGCTCACTCGGGACTCGGACCGCGACGTAGCGCTCGACGACCGGATCGCGGCCGCCAACACCGCCCGCGCCGACGTGCTCATCAGCATCCACCTGAACGCCTCCCCGAGTCCGGCTGCTTCCGGGAGTCTCGTGTATCACCTGACGCCGCAGGCCGCGGGCCGGGCGCCCGCGGGGAGCGCGGTTCAGTTCGTACCCTGGAGCAGCGCGCAGGCGCCCTTCGTGCCGGCTTCGCGGAGGCTGGCCGAGGCGTTGGCCTCGGAACTGCAGGTACTGGACATCGCCGCGGGAGGGGTGGCCGATGCGCCGGTGAGGGTGCTGCGGGGAGCGGCCATGCCGGCCGTGCAGGTGGAGCTGGGGTTCGTCACCTCGCGCCGGGACCTCTCGCGACTGTCGGACCCGGGATTCCCTCGCCGGGCGGCGCGCGCGCTCGCCACCGGGATTCTTCGGTACCAGCGTTCGCTCAGCAGTCTTCGGCCCACCGGGGACTTTCGGTGACGTCCGCCCGGCGCCGCCGGATTCCCGCAGGGGCGTTCCTCCCGGTCGTGGCCCTGTGGGGCGTGGCGGCGTGCGACGTGGTTCCGGCAGAACAGCCGGGCACGGTTCCGGCGGAGGGTGACGCGGCGGCGGTTGCCCCGGCCGGCGCAGAAACCGCCGCCCCCGCACTTCAGGGTCCGGAGGCCCGGGAGGGCGCAAGGCTGTTCGCCGCCGGGCCGGACGGCCTGCTCCATGTCCGTGAGGTGGAACTCCCCCGGTTTTCCACCACCCGCGGCCGCGCCGAGGCGCTGGTGCAGAGGATCGTGGAGGAGTCCGGGACGTTCCCCGAGGAAGTGCAGGTCCTGGATGTGTTCGTCAGTGGCCGCGGAGTTGCTGTCATCAATTTCACGCTCGACCTGCTGGAGGGCCACTCGGGTGGCCTGCATGCAGAGGAACTGACGGTGTACAGCCTCAGTCACACCCTGGTGGAGAGCCTTCCGGCCATCGCGGAGGTGCGGCTCCTCGTGGAGGGACGGGAGACCGAGACGCTGGCCGGGCATCTGGATCTCCGTTCGGGATTCGGGAGGGCCCCCGAGCGGCTACTGGCGGATTCGGGCGGCGAGCGCGGGTGAGCAGGCGCGGCGGACGCGGGGAACGGGAAATCCGCGACCTGGGGCTTCAGGCCGGTTTTCTCCGCCGCGCCCCCGGTTCCGTTCTCGTCCGCCAGGGCGACACGCGCGTGGTCGCCGCAGTCAGCATCGAGGAGGGGGTCCCCGGGTGGCTGCGCGGGCGCGGCCGGGGTTGGCTCACCGCCGAATACGGGATGCTGCCGCTGTCTTCGGGGGAGCGCATCCGGAGAGACCGCGGCGGGGTGCCGGGGCGCACCGCGGAGATCCAGCGCCTGATCGGTCGTTCGCTGCGGGCCGCCGTGGACCTCTCGGGACTCGGCGAGCGGACCGTCCGCGTGGACTGCGACGTCATCGAGGCCGATGGCGGCACCCGGACCGCTTCCATCACCGGCGCCTTCGTTGCGCTGGCGCTGGCTCTCCATCGGCTGCAGGCGCGCGGCCTGCTCGAGGAGAACCCCCTGCGCCGCCAGATCGCGGCGGTGAGCGTCGGCGTGGTGGACGGGCGGGTGCTCCTGGACCTCGACTATTCCGAGGATTCCCGGGCCGCGGTGGACTTGACGGTCGTCGCGACGGCGACCGGTGAGTTGATCGAGGTTCAGGGCGCCGCCGAAGCAGCGCCCTTCCGGCGGGAGGTTCTGGATGCGTTGCTCGACGCCGCGCTCGAAGGGATTTCCACGATCGCCGAGCGCCAGCGCTCGGTGCTCGCCGGAATTCCGCTGGCCTGAGGTTTGACGGGCAGGGTGGGAATCAGTGCAACAGGCCCGAGAGCCAGTGGAGCGTGTTGAGCACGAACTGACGGTTGTCGTTGCCCGGCTCGTTCATTCCCATCGGGGTGGCCGTCGGCGGATCACCCCTTCTGGAGACCTGCGCCGACAGCATCGCGGCCTCCCCCAGCACCACGACCCGCCCCGCTCCGAACGTCATGGCAATCCCCTGCGCCAGGCCGCCGACGGGCTCCGAGAGCTCGTCGATCAGATCGTTCGCGGCCGCCGCCCGGCCCGTGACCGCCGCGCGGACGGTCTCCAGGTCGGTCCGGTTCCGCACCTCCCGGGCGGTTTCGCTGAGCTTCATCAGCACGCTCGCCCCCGGAGGGACGTTCAGGCTCTGACCGGAAAACGCTTTTAGGCTCCTCACCTCCTCCGACGCGTCCCGGCCGCGGAGCACCGGATGGGTCCCGAGCAGGCCGTTCTCGCGTGAGGTCACGAACCGGGTCTCGATCGAGGCGCCCGCTTCGCGAACGTCCCACACCCATCCTTTCCCCATGGTCACTCCGAAGCGCCGGCCGAGACTTTCCGCCGCGCTGCCGAACGGGGCGTGGTCGGCGATCAGCAGGAGGGATCCACCGTCCCGGACCCAGTCCTCGATGGCGTCCGACTCCCGCTCGGTGAAGGCGGGTGTGCCGGGTGCCGCCCCGGGCGGGGGCAGCGCGTTCGAAATCACGAGGACGTCCGTTGCTTCGAGCCCGTCCCGATCGATGGGCGACTTACCGGCGACCACGCTGTAGCCGTCGTTTCGCAGCAGTTCGGCGAAGGGCCGGTAGCGGCCCGTGGAGGTGTGAAAGTTGGCGTGCGCCTCATCGATGACCACGACCGGTCCGTCCGCCGCGTACGCCGGCTTTTCCACGGAAGCATCGAAGTCCGGGTCCGAAGTCTGGGTCTGCGCGGCCGCCGGACCGGCAGGGACGGCGATCGCGGCCACCGTGAACGCCGCCCCGGCGATCCTGCATCTCGGAAGCATGGGAACCTCCCCGCGTTCGTTCCTGTTGAAGGCCGGAAGCCAAACGCCTTGACGCGTGGCGGCCGAGCGGTGATCGTAGAGTGCCAGATCGTGCCGTCCCTCCTGCTCGCAACCGGGAACGTGGGCAAGGTGCGGGAGATGCGGGCCGCGCTCGCCGGAGCCGGAGTGCGCCTGCTGGGTCTTCCCGATCTCTCCGGTTCCCGTCCGGACGAGCCGGAGGAAACGGGAGAGGGATTCCTTGCCAACGCCGGCATCAAGGCCCTCCACTACCACGCGGCGACCGGGCTCCCGGCGCTCGCGGAGGACTCCGGCCTGGAGGTGGATGCCCTGGATGGGGGGCCCGGGGTGCGCTCCGCCCGCTGGCTGGGAGTCGACACCCCCTACGCTGCGAAGAACCGTCACCTCCTCGAGTTGCTGGCCGCGAATCCCGCCCGGGGGAGGGGCGCCCGCTACCGGTCGGCGGTGGCGATCGCCGTGGCCGGCCGCATCGTCTTCCGATCCACGGGGACGGTGGAGGGAACGATTGCGACGGCCCCCCGCGGCGGCGGGGGCTTCGGCTACGACCCCGTGTTCCTGGTCCCCGAGTTCGGCAGGACGATGGCGGAATTGAGCCTTGAGGAGAAGGAGCGCATCAGTCACCGCGGCCGCGCGCTGCGGCCGGCGGTCCGTTTCCTGAGGGCGGCCCTCGCCGCCGACCCACCTATACTTCCCTAGTTTCTCGGGGCGTGGCGCAGTCTGGCAGCGCGCCTGCTTTGGGAGCAGGAAGCCGGAGGTTCAAATCCTCTCGCCCCGACAATAGAAGAGGTCGAGCGGGCGCCTCGCGACCGTGCGGCCGGGTCCGAACACGAAGCGCGGGAGCGCCAGTAGCTCAGTTGGACAGAGCGGCGGCCTTCTAAGCCGCGGGTCGGGGGTTCGAATCCTCCCTGGCGCGCCAGCCGGCCGCCGCTTCTGATTTCGGTGGTGGATGTAGCTCAATGGCAGAGCACCGGATTGTGGTTCCGGTGGTTGGGGGTTCGAGTCCCCTCATCCACCCCGTCGAGCGGATGAAGAGGGGGCGCCGGACGGAGAGGAAGTGACGACCGGGCGCGTCCGGCGCCCCCTCTTCATCCGCCCCGACGCTTCGCGTCGGCCAATCGGAACTCCCTAGCGCGCTGGCGCGCGCTGCGGCGAGATTCCGATTGGTCGTTGTTTTCTTGTGAAAGGGGGAGGGCCCCCTTTCACACTTTCCCCCCGAAATCGTGGGCAGCGAACCGTCGGTTCGCTGCCATCAGTTTTCTTTTCCCTGCGCTGGAGGTGGCGCGCCGGCTCGGAGCGCCGGCCTCTGGCCGGCATCGACCGCCGAGAGGCGGTCGAAACCGCACACCTCAACCACGTGCGCTTCGAGCTACATCCGGCGCAGGTGCAGCATCCGAAACAGCGGGGCCACCCGGGGGAGGTCCTTCCGGTCGCCCAGGTAGGGATTCGGGTCCGCCGCCGGGAACTCGTGTTGCAGCACGTCCCATGCCCCGGTGAGTCCCATCCGGCCCACCACCGAGTCCGGATCGAACCGGGTGATCATCGGTTCGCCGTGTTTCTCCACGAAACGGACCAGGCTGTCGAACAGCGCGAGTTCCTCCGCCGGGACGCACTCGCGGGCGTTCATGTAGTCGAGAGTCAGCTCCGATCCGGGCGCCGAGAGGCCGGTGACCCGGGCCAGCGTTTCGGTTACCGCTTCCGGGGCAAGGTAATACGTCACGCCCATCCAACTGAAGAACGCGGGTGCGCACCGGTCGAAGCCCGCCTCGAGAAGGCGTTCGTCCAGTGGGTCGTGCTCGAAGTCCACCTCGACGAAGTGCAGGTGCTCCGGGACCGCAATATCTGCGGCGGCAAGCCGTTCCCGTTTGAGCGCCGCGCTCGCGGGAAGATCCACTTCGAACACCTGAACCCCGAGATCCGGATAGCGCAGCGCGAACGTATCGAAGCCCGCCCCCAGGATCACGAGTTGCCGAACTCCCCGCTCCGCGGCCGTGAGGACCCGGTCGTCCGTGAACCGTGCCCGGATGAGCACGAAGGTGGTGGTCGGGATGACCTTCCGGAGCAGCACCCGGGTCACCAGCCAGTGGCGCCAGCTCGAGCCGATCACCCGCCGCCAACGCTCGCCCGCGAGGTGGATCGCGTAGGGGTCCTCGGTCACGAGCGGCCGCTCTCCCCGGGCGAAGTGGCCCGCCCGCGCCGCCGCCACCATTTCGGCGGTCTGGCTGCCGCGTACGCGGGCCTGGTTTTCGGACTCCCGCAGCGGACGCGGTTCGACGATCACGAGCCCCTTCCCCGAAGAATTGAGAACCTGTCGTGACCATGGTACGTCCAGGCAGCCGCACGCACGCGCCGGCGGTGTTCACCATCGGACATTCCAACCATCCCATCGGTGCGTTTCTGGCGCTGCTCGGGCAGCATCGGGTGGCGGCCGTCGCGGACGTCCGGTCGGTTCCCTACAGCCGGAGGCACCCCCAGTTCAACCGCCGCGCGCTTGAACAATCGCTCGGGGAACACGGCATTCGCTATCGCTTCCTGGGCGCCGAATTGGGCGCGCGATCCTCCGATCCAGTCTGTTACGACGAGGAAGGGCGGGTGCGGTTCTCACGCCTGGCTCAAACCGGACTCTTCCTCCGGGGGATCACGCAGGTCCTGGAGGAAGCGGCCCACACCCGCCTCGCGCTGCTATGCGCCGAGCGGGATCCGGCCAACTGCCATCGCACCATCCTGGTCGCGCCGGTACTTCGGAAGCGCGGGGCCCCGGTCACCCACATGCTGCCGGATGGCGGTCTCGTGTCGCAGGAGGAGGTGCTGGACCGGCTGTGCGCCGCGAGCGGGATGCCGCCGCGCGACATGTTCCGGACGCGCGAAGAGCAGCGGGAGGAGGCGCTCGCGCGGCGCGCCCGGGAAATCGCCTGGACGGATCCGGCGCGCGCCCGGGTTACGGAGTGATGACCGCCTTGGTGACCCGGAGCGCCTCCACATCGTCGAGCGCCTGGTTGGCCTCTTCGAGCCGGTAGCGGCGGCCGATCACGTCCGCGAACGGAAGCTGCCGCCGGTAGCGGACCAGGGTGTCGAGCGCCCGGGTCCAGTGGTGGAACTCGCTCCCCCACTGGCCCCGGACGTCCGCGTGCTTGCGGTTGATGTCCACGTGCGGGTTCACCGGAACCGCGCCCGCGTCGGTGTAGTGCCCCACCACGACGTAGCGTCCCCCGTCGCGCAGCATGGCGAAACCCTCGGGCACCGCCTGGGGGTTCCCGCTCGCCTCGATGACCACATCGGCGCCGCGCCCAGCGGTGGCGGCGCGTACCCGTCCGACTCGCTCGTCCGAATCCGTCTCCGCGAGCGGGAGGGACTCGTCCGCGCCCAGGCGGCGGGCGAGATCGCGGCGCGCCCGGGGTTCCCCGACCGCCAGGACCGCGCCGGCGCCGGAGATCCGTGCGAAGGCGATGGCCGCGAGCCCCACCGGGCCCACGCCCTGCACCACCACGCTGTCCCCCAGACGGACCCCCGCCCGGTCCACGGCCGCGAACCCGGTGAAGAGCCCGCAGCCTCCACCGATCAGGTCGTCGACCGACAGTTCCCCGGGGAGTACCACGGTCTGGACGCCGGGAAGGAGCAGGACGTTCTCCGCCCAGCCGCCGAGCAGCCCTTCCTCCGCGGAATAGGTGATGCCGTACACCCGGCGCGACGGGCACCGGTTCGGCTGGCGCGCCACCAGGCACTGGTAGCAGGAATGGCAGGTCGCGTGGACGTCGAAGAAGGACACCACGCTCCCGGCCGCGAGAGGATTGCCGACCGCGTCCTGCGCCACCTCGTTCGCTTCGACGACGCGGCCGACGCTCACGTGGCCGGGGATGATGGGATAAGGAACCCCGGCGAGGCGCCCGTCCCGGAGGTGCACGTCGGTCCCGCACACCTCGGAGGCGAGGGTCTCCAGCAGGATCTCCCCGGGTCCGGGCGCCGGGACCGGAAGCTCCCTGATTTCGGCGGGGCGGCCCGGGGGGGGCCCCCCCCCCCCCCCCCCCCCGGACCGCGCCCCCCCCCCCCACAAAAAAAAAAAAAAGACCCGCGCAAGAATTGGTTTTTTGTAAGGGGGGGGGGG
>JAPPGX010000107.1:0-29429 GCA_028877265.1 Acidobacteriota bacterium | reverse complement strand
CACACCTCGGTGGCGTGGGTCCCCAGCAGTATCCCCCCGGGTCGGGGCGCGGGGACCGTAAGCTCCCTTATTTCGGGGGGGCGGCGCGGCGCGGCCGCCACCGCCGCCCGCGCCGTTCGCCTCAAGCCGTCGTCCCTCCGCAACTGGAGCCGGCGCCGGCGGTACAGCCGTAGCAGTGGAGACCGGTGACGATGCGGCGATTCTCCAGCAGTTCCGGGGAAAAGTCCCGGATGTGGGCGGGGGCGCCGAAACTCACGGTCTCGTCCAGCATCTGGTTGAAATCGCAGTCGTAGAGCTGGCCGTCCCAGCCGACCGAAAGGGTGTTCCGGCACATGACCGCGCGCGCCGCCGCCGGGTTGAAGGCGTTCACCAGCCTTTCCATGTATCGCTCGTAGTTCCCGGTTTCCAGGAGGAAGTCCAAGAACCGGCTGATCGGGAGGTTGGTGATCGTGAAGAGACGGTCGAACTGGATCTGATAGCGCTGGTCGAGTTCCCGCTTGAACTCGCGCTCCAGTGCATCCTGATCGCCGGGGAGAAACGCCCCGGTGGGGTTGTAGACCAGGTTGAGGCGGAGAGCCGGATCCCGGCCGTACCCCAGGCGGTTCAGCAGCTTGAGCGCCTGGATGGACTTGTCGAAGACTCCCGCCCCGCGCTGCGCGTCGGTGCGCTCGGCCAGAAAGTACGGAAGGCTGGCGATGACCTCGACTTCCCGGTCGGCGAGGAACTCGGCCAGATCCGACTGCGAGCGCAGGAGCAGGACCGTGAGATTGGAACGGTCCATCACGTGCCGCCCCAGGGCCTTCGAGGCGTCCACCAGGTAGCGGAAGTTCTCGTTCAGTTCCGGCGCGCCGCCGGTGATGTCCACCGTGGGCGCATCCGTCAGCTCGAGCGCCCGGATGCAGGCCTCGGCGGTCTCGCGGGTCATGCGCTCGGTGCGGTCCGGGCCCGCATCCACGTGGCAGTGCCGGCATTTCTGGTTGCAGAGCTTTCCGACGTTGATCTGGAAGACCTCGATTCCCGTGGCGCGGAGGGGGTGGAGCCCGTGGCGGGCAAGCCGGGAGTTGAAGGACGGGAACCGGCTCTCGGACGGGCGCGGCGCAAAGTGCGCGTTCCGGGTCGGGAGTTCCAGCTGAGCTTCCATGACCTACATGCTCAACTGGGCATTCCGCTTTCGCATCTGCACACCGTGGACGAGCGCCGCTCCGCCCCGGATGGCGGCCGCGACGTGGACCGCCTCCGTCATCTGGTCGAGGTTCGAACCCTTCTCCAGGCACTCCTGCGACCAGGCGTCGATGCAGTAGGGGCACTGCAGAGCGTGAGCGACGCCGAGCGCGATCAGCGCCTTCTCCCGCCCGCTGAGCGAGCCCTCCCGGAACGTGGCCTGGTACCAGTCGTTGAACTTGTCCCACAGGTCGGGCGCGTTGCGGCCCATTTCCCCGAACCGGGACAGATCATGGTCGTCGTAGTAGTGACTCACCCAACATCTCCAATCGGTTCTTGTGTCGTCATCCGCAAGGCTAGCGCGGCTGCTCCGAAGGCGTTCGGAGCGGCCGGAGGAGCCCCATCGCGGTGGTAGCCTCGGTCCATCATGTCACTCAACACGATCGGATTCATTGGTCTCGGGGTCATGGGGAAGCCCATGGCGAAGAACCTGCTCGCCGCCGGCTTCGACGTGACCGTCCACAGCCGCTCGCCGGGACCGGTGGACGAGCTGGTGGCCGCCGGCGCCCGGCGCGCCGGATCGGGCGCCGAATGCGCGAGCGGACGGGATGCCGTCATCCTGATGCTGCCGGATTCGCCGGACTC
This sequence comes from Acidobacteriota bacterium, assembly GCA_028877265.1. Classification (GTDB taxonomy): domain Bacteria; phylum Acidobacteriota; class Vicinamibacteria; order Marinacidobacterales; family Marinacidobacteraceae; genus Marinacidobacterium. Next base: position 27,623 of record JAPPGX010000107.1, on the reverse strand, counting down.
GGAACACGTGATGCTCGGCCCGGGCGGCGTCCTTGCCGCCCCGGAACTTCCGGCGCTGGTGACGGACATGTCCTCGATCGAGCCCGGGGTTTCCCGAAAGATCGCCGCCGCCGCCAGCGACCGCGGCGTCCGGTTCGTGGATGCGCCGGTGAGCGGGGGAGAGCCCGGTGCTATCGCCGGGGAACTCGCGATCATGGCGGGAGGCGAGGAGGCCGCCTTCCAGGCGCTGGCGCCGGTCTTCGACGTTCTGGGGAAGAGCGCGGTCCGCTGCGGCCCTGCCGGCGCGGGCAACACGGTGAAGCTCGCGAACCAGATGATCGTGGCCGCGAACATCCAGGCCGTCGGGGAGGCGCTCGTCTTCGCCGTCCGGTCCGGCCTCGACCCCGCGGTCGTGGTCGCCGCAATTCAGGGCGGCCTGGCCGGGAGCGCCGTCCTGAACGCCAAGGCGGGCAAGATGATCGCGGGCGACTGGAAGCCGGGTTTCCGCCTCGAACTCCACCTCAAGGACCTCGACAACGCTCTCGCCGCTGCCGGCGGAAGCGCGAGCCCGATTCCGTTTACAACGATCGTCCGCCAGTTCGTGAAGACGCTGGTGGACAACGGTCACGCGCGCGAGGACCACGCGGCCATCGCCCGCTACTGCGAGGACGCCGCCGGAACCACCATCGCGGCCGGCGCGCGGTAGCGCGGCTGCTCGACGGGGCCCCTGCATGGGCCGCGGCCGGCGCTTCCGGCCGGCGTGACACCCGCTGGTAGCATCGAATCATGGGACGACAAAAGCGCGGCGCCGATGGGTACCGCTCCTTCGGCTATCTGACTCCGGGCGAGGACTACCCGCCGGAAGACCTGGTCGAGGACGCCGAACTCTTCCCGGCGCACCCGGTTCCGCTGGCTGCCGAAGAGGAGGCCCGCGCGGAGCGCCTCGCCGGCGAGCTGGTGCTGATTTCGCTGCACGAACATCTCGGCAGCTTTCCCCGCGACATCCACCGGACTCCCGCCTACGTTCGCGAGGGAAGGGTCTTCACTCCCTTCGAGGCGCTGGCCCAGTCCGACTGGGACTGCGTGTTCGACAACCTGCTCGACGGCATCTGCCGGATCGAGTCGCGGACGGGTTGGAAGTGGAACGAAGTCCTCCACGACCTCGGGATGCGCCTCGCCGACATCGCCCACCAGGACTTCCTCATTCACTGCCGGACGGTGGACGACATCCTCCGGGCGCACGCCGAGGGGCGGATCGCCTGGGTGGCGGCCATCGAAGGCGCGGCGCCCATCGAGAACGAACTCGACCGCGTGGAAGTCCTCCACGGGTTCGGCGTCCGCGAGATGGGGATCACCTACAGCGAATCGAACGCGCTCGGGAGCGGGCTGAAGGAAGCGAATGACGGGGGGCTGACCGCGTTCGGGCATCAGGTCGTCGAGCGGATGAACAAGGTCGGGATGCTGATTGACACCGCCCACTGCGGCGACCAAACGACCCTGGACGTCATCGCGGCGAGCGAAAAGCCCGTGTCGATCACCCACATCGGCGCCCGTTCGCTCTGGAACACCCGGCGGATGGCTCCGGACGACGTGCTGCAGGCCTGCGCCGGCAAGGGCGGCATCATCGGGATCGAGGCCGCCCCGCACACGACGCTCACTGAGAACCATCCCCGGCACAACCTTGAGTCCTTCATGGAGCACTTCGAGTACGTGAAGAACCTGGTGGGGGTGGACTACGTCGGTTTCGGGCCGGACACGGTGTTCGGCGACCACGTCGGGCTCCACGGGGTGTACTCGGCGGCGCTTTCCATCAAGAAGGCCAGCACCGGCAGTGGGGCCCCGGCCTTCGACCGCGTCCCCTACGTCGCAGGGATCGAGAATCCGGTCGAGGGCTCGAAGAACATCCTGCGCTGGCTGGTGAAGCACGGCTACTCCGACGAGGACATCGGCAAGGTGATGGGCGGGAACGCGCTCCGGGTGCTGAGGGACGTCTGGGCATAAGCAGCCCATGGTGAAACCCAGGCGGCGTTCGGCCGGCGATCCATCCCGGCTGAACCACTCCGCTTCGCTCCGTTCTGCGTTGCGTTGCGGTCGGAATACGCCCGGTATGCCTCCCTCACGCGCCTTGTCAGCCGGGCGCCTCGCCGGCCTCGGCGCTCACCCGGGTTCCACCACAGGCTGCTAGTGTCCCGCGCCCTTGCTTCCCTGGGGCTGGTCCTTTCCCTTCCGGCGGGCGCGGCCGCAGCTCAACCGGCGGCGGTGGAGATGACGGTGGCCTTCGAGGGTCCCGCCCAGGCAGCGGTCCTCACGAGGATCCCCCCGGACCATCCGTTCGCCGGTTCCCCCGCGTTTCATGTCCTCGCGCCGTCCTTGGAGACGGACTGGCGGCGGGCGCCGGCGGGATTCGAACGCGACCCGGCGGGTGCGCTCCTTTTCCGCGACCGCGTGCAGGTTGACGAAGCCGGCTGGGTTCACGTCCCGGTCCCGCTCCCCGACGAGGCCCCCGAACCGGGAGCCCAGCCGGCGTTCAAGGCAGTCATCACCCCGCCTCCCGGCTACCGGCTCGCGGACGCGTTCCCGGCGCTCACCGCGGGCGCCGCCGGGGGTGGGACTCTTGAAGCGCATCTTCCGGCGACTCCTTCGCTCCTCCGGTTCCGGCTCGTCCCCGGGGAGGGGTTCGCGATCGGCCTGGCCAACATCGTGGACGGCGCCCTGGCCCTGCTGCTGATCGGACTCGGCGTCTTCGGGGCGCGCCGGCTCCTCGCCCCGTCGCGTCCCGCCGGCACGAGCCCCCCATGACCCGTTTTTCCTTCTGGGGACTGTTTGCGGTCTTCGGCGCCATCCTGCTCGCCTACTGGTTCTGGATGCGGCGGCTCGAGCGGCGGGAGTCGGCTGACCACGCCGAGGACGGCCCGCCTTGACGGCGATCGTCTTCGGCGCCTACCTCGCGGCGATCTTCGCCATCGGGGTGGTGGCGCTCCGGCGTACCCGCACCGAGGGCGACTACTGGATCGCCGGGGGCAAGCTCGGCTGGCTGCTCGGCGGCGCCACGCTCGCCGCCACCCACGCGAGCGCGGGCACCTACATCGGCACCGTGGGAGTGATTCACACGGTCGGCTGGGAGTTCACCTGGCTCGTGCTCTTCATCCCGTTCAGCTACTGGTTCATGGCCGGCGTCCTGGGCCCGCGTTTCGCCCGCACCCGGGAGCTGACCCTGCCGGCGTTCATCGAGCGGCGCTACTACAGCCGGCGGGCCCGGGCGCTCGCCGCGGTGGTGATCCTGATCGCGGCCACCGTGTACGTGCAGGCGCAGGTGATCGCCGGCGGATTGATCGCCGAGACCGTGTTCGGGATTCCGGCGGTCTGGGGAATGGTGTTCTTCACCGTCATCCTGCTCGCCTACACCGCGATCGGCGGCATGGTCGCGGTGGTCTACACCGACCTCGTGCAGCTGGTCGTCATGGTGATCGGCGCCCTGGTGGCCGTCCCCATGGTTTTCCGGCTGCTCGGCGGGCCCGGCCCGCTGTTCGCCGCCGTGGAGACCCTGCGGCCCGAGGCCTTCGAGTTCGGCGCCCTCCCCGGCGTGCTGCTCTTCACGATGGGGATCTCCTTTCTCCTGGGAGGGATCGCCACCCCCGAGAAGCTCGTCCGTCTCTATGCGATGCGCGGCCAGCAAGAGATCCGGCGCGGTCTGTTCCTCGCCATGATCGTGGCGACCGGGGTGAACCTGCTGGTCTTCCTGATCGCGCTCGGGGCTATGGGGCTGTTCCCCATCCTCCCGAGCGGCGACCTGGCGATGCCGCTCATCGCGTCCTACGCGCTGCCGCCCATCCTGGGAACCGTGCTGCTGGCCGCCGTGGTTTCGGCGATCATGTCCACCGTGGATTCGCTCCTGCTGGTTGCCGGATCGGCGCTTTCCCACGATCTCCTGGGCGTCCTGAGGCCCGGCGCCAGCCCGCGGGCGAGGATGCTGGCGGCGCGCTTCGGGATCCTGATCGTCGGCATCGCGCCGCTGGTACTGATCCTCAGCGGCGTCGGCGAGGGAGAACTCGTGCAGTTCATCGTGCTGCTCTTCACCGCGATCATGGCGAGCGCGTTCTTCGTGCCGGTCGTTCTCGGCGTCCTCTGGCGGGGACTCACCCGGGAGGGCGCCCTCGCCGCGATGGTGGGAGGCGTCACGGGGGTCTTCGTCTGGCAGAGCGGGGTGTTGCCCTGGCCCGGCTGGGGACCCGAGCTGGTCCACCCGGCGGCGCCGGGCGTCCTGGTTTCACTCGTGCTGGGAGTGGCGGTCAGCCGGTTCACCGCTCCTCCCCCGGAATCGGCGCTCGCCCCCTATTTCGCGCGTCCGGCGGGGGACTCCCGGTGAAACTCGACGGCCGCCGGGTGCTGGTCACGGGTGGAGCGCAGGGGATGGGGCTGCTGATCGCTCAGGGAGCCGCCGCCCGGGGCGCCCACGTCGCCATCTGGGACGTCAACGCCGGGGCGCTGGCCGACGCGGCCGCGCGGATTAGGGCCGCCCACCCCCACCGGAATCAGCTTGTTGTTTCGGAGGCGGTGGATGTCGGGGATCCGGACGCGGTCGTGGGAGCGGCGGAGCGTCTCGCGGCTTCTTTCGGCAAGGTGGACGTGCTGATCAACAACGCCGGAGTGGTCTCCGGGAAACCGCTGACGGAGCTGTCGCCGGAGGAGGTCCAGCGCACCCTGCGGGTCAACACCGCCGCGCTCTTCTGGACGACGCAGGCAATGCTGCCGGCCATGATCGAAGCGGGGTCGGGGCACGTGGTCACGATGGCGTCGGCGGGCGGCCTGATCGGGGTCTCCCGGCTTTCCGACTACTGCGCTTCCAAGTTCGGGGCGGTCGGCTTCCACGAATCGCTGCGGGCGGAGCTGCGCCGGACGGCGCCCGGGGTCGGGGCCAGCCTGATCTGCCCGTTCTTCGTGGGCACCGGCATGTTCGCCGGCGTCCGCACCCGCTTCCCCTTCCTCCTGCCCATCCTGGCGCCGGAGAAGGTGGCCGCCGCCGTCATCCGCGCGGTCGAGAGGAATCGTCCCGTGGTCGTCCTTCCCTGGTTCGTCCACTCCCTGAAACTGCTGCGCCTGCTCCCCGTCCGCTGGCTCGATCCGATTGCGTCCTTCTTCGGTATCCACGTCGCCATGGACACCTTCTCCGGCCGTCCGAAGTCACCGTGACGGGATGCTCGTCCGCCCGCTAGGATGACCCCAACCGTCGTGGAGGAACGATCTCGAGTGACCCAGCGGATCAAGATCGATCAGGGTGGGCTGGGTTTCGGCCTTTGGATGATCGGGTGGCTGTTCACCATCGGTTTCCTGGACCTGGGCTTCTGGCGAGGGTTTCTGGGCCTCTTCGTGTGGCCCGCCTTCCTCGGGACCCGTCTCGCGGAACTGATCGGTTCCTGAACCTCCGGCGTCCGCAGTCGGCGAGCGGATGTCAGCCGCTCACCTTTCGCGGGTTCGGATCAGTGAACGTGTGTGCCGCCGGTGCAGTGGTCGAGGGTCATCTTCATGATGGCCGCGTCAATCGGCGCCTCCATGGTCTCGTCCTCGAACCGAACCGCCAGGCTGCCGCCGGCGAGCAGAAAGTCCACGAGCCATTCGTCCGGCTCGAACTGGAAGATCCCGGGAAAGGGCCGGTCCTCCGTTCTTTCGATGCTCCGGGTGTCTCCGCCGTCGAGCTGCACGTAGAGCGTCCGCTGCTGCCGCCCGGATGGGCTCGATTCCTCGTGCGGCACGTGCACGGTCACGAGAATCTGCTCCTGCTCCTCATTGCACTGGACCAGGATCCCGGTGTGGTCCGCGACCACGAACTCGGCTCCGTGCGTTCCCATGTACTCGAATGTCTTCCACTCCACGGCGCTCGGCAGCGCGAGGAACATCACTAGCAGGCTGGTCATCGGATCTCCTTCCGCCGGCTGTCCGGCGGATCGGCGTTCCGGAAGACTCGGAACGGCAGATCGGAAAACCACTCCACCACCGGAGGCAGTCCGCCAGCCGACGTCCGTGCCTCGGAGGATAGCGTGGGGACAAGCCCGACGCGACTGCGGGGCGCGTAGAATCGGGAGCCCGCCGTGACCACCGCCATCGATACCTCCCGGATGTCGGCCGGCAAGCGTGCGGCGTTCGAACTCGCGGAGGCGGCGCGGGAGACGGGGTGGCGCTACCCGACCTTCGCTGGCGGGCTCTTTCTCGGGCGGTTATCCACCGGGATCGTGCGCCCTTACCCCGACAGCGGGATCGAGCCGGAGGGCGAAGCCTTCCTCGAACGGCTGGAGTCGTATCTCCTCGAGGAGGTGGACGCCGAAGAGATCGACCGCACCGGCGAGATTCCCGACCGGGTGTTCCGCGACCTGGCAGCCATGGGCGCCTTCGGGATCAAGATCCCGAGGCGCTACGGAGGGCTCGGGCTGTCGCAGCGGACCTACACCCGGTCCGCCATCCTGCTCGGCAGCCACTGCGGGAGCCTCGCTTCCCTCATTTCCGCCCACCAGTCGATCGGGATCGCCCAGCCCATCCTGTTGTTCGGAACCGAGGAGCAAAAGCGGGAGTTCCTGCCCCAGGTCGCGGCGGGTGACATTTCGGCGTTCGCGCTCACCGAAACCACCGTGGGCTCCGATGCCGCGCGCATGCAGGCGCACGCCGAGCCGACCCCGGACGGGCGGTTCTTCGTGCTGAACGGCGAAAAACTCTGGTGCACGAACGGCACCCGGGCACGCTGGCTGGTGGTGATGGCGCGCACCCCCGCGGAGTCGCCGGAAGGGCGAGCCGGCATCACCACGTTCATCGTCGATACGCGGTGGCCCGGCGTCGAAGTCGTGCGCCGCTGCCGCTTCATGGGCCTGAAGGCGCTCTACAACGGCGTGATGCGCTTCACGGACGTCCGGATTCCCCGCGAGAACGTCCTGGGCCCGGTCGGGAAGGGGCTCCGGGTCGCCCTCACGACGCTCAACACGGGCCGGCTCACCCTCCCGGGGATCTGCATCGGGACGGCCAAGCGCTCGCTCTACATCTCCCGGACCTGGGCGCGGGAGCGGGTGCAGTGGGGCGCGCCGATCGGGGAGCATGCGGCGATCGCCGACAAGATCGGGCGGATGGCCTCGACGACGTTCGCCATGGACGCGATGTCCGACCTCACCTCGCTGCTCGTGGACATCGGAGGAGCGGACATCCGCATCGAGGCCGCCATTTCCAAGATGTACGCCAGCGAGGCGGCGTGGCGGATCGCCGACGAAACCGTCCAGGTGCTGGGCGGGCGGGGCTACGAGACGGCGGACTCGCTCGCCGCCCGCGGGGAGCGGCCGTTCCCGGCCGAAAGAACCCTGCGAGACAACCGGATCAACACGATCTTCGAGGGCTCGAGCGAGATCCTGCGCCTCTTCATCGCGCGCGAGGTCATGGATCCCCATCTGAGCCGGGCGGGCGCGGTGATGAACCCCTCGCTCCCGCTCTCGACGCGCCTGGGAACCGCGGTTCGGGCCGCGTTCTTCTACGTGCCCTGGTACCTGCGCCAGTGGCTGCCGGCCGGTGCGCCTGCCGGCGGCAAGGCCTGGGCGCGACGCCATCTCCGTTTCGTCGCCAGGAGCAGCCGCCGGCTGGCGCGCAGCCTCTTCCACGCGATGCTCCGCCACGGCCCCGGGCTCGAGAAGCGGCAGATGCTCCTCGGGCGTTTCGTGGACTTCGGCGCGGAGCTCTACGCGCAGGTGGCGACGGTGGTGCGCGCCGAGGCGCTCATCGCTCGAGGCGCGCGGCAAGAGGATGTGCTCCCCCTCGTCGAGGACTTCTGCGCGGGTTCGCGGATGCGAATCAGCGAGTTGCGGCGGGGCCTGCAGCGGAATCAGGACGAGCAGACCTACGCGCTCGCCCAGGGTTTTCTGAAGGGCGAGTTCCCCACCCTTCTGGAGGGCCGCGTGCCGAATCGGTATGACCCGCCGGTAGAGGTCGAAACCCCGGCGGAAGAAAGCGCCGCCGGAGCCCCGGTCGGCGTTTGAATCCGATCCGCGCAACGCTGGCGGCGGGGGCGCTGCTTGCCGGCGCCTGCGCCGGAGCTGCCGATCCGCCGCTTCCCCGCGCCGTCTGGCTCGACGTCGACCCCGCGGTGATGCCTGGAGGCCACGAGCCGGACGACGGGGTCGCGATGATCCAGGCGTTCCATTCGCCCGAGTTGCGGGTAGCGGGGGTCAGCGTGGTGTTCGGGAATGCCCCGGTGGACCGCGGCTATGCCATCGCCCGGGACATCGTGGGCCGTTTCGCCCCGGAGAACGTCGGGGTCCACAAGGGGAGCGCCACGGCTGCTCCGGATCCGACCCCGGCGTCCCGGGCTCTCATCGCGGCGCTCGAACGCGAACCGCTGACCGTGCTGGCGCTCGGGCCGGCGACCAACGTGGCCGCGGCGCTCCGCGAGCGGCCCGACCTCGCGGATCGCATCGAGACGGTGGTCCTGGTGATCGGCCGCCGCGCCGGAGAGGCCCTCACGTTCCCCGGCGGCGGCCCCAACCTTCTCGATTTCAACTTCGAACTGGACCCGGCGGCGGCGAAGGTCGTCGTGGGGAGCGGCGCCCCGGTCGTTCTGGCCCCGTTCGAACTCGCCGCGAAGCTGCCGATCGAGGCGGAGGAATGGGCTTCGCTGTGGGACACCCCGTTCGGGGCGTTCTTCCGCCGTCCGATCGAGGACTATCTCGACTGGTTCGGCGAGCACTACGGGCGGCGCGCGACCTACCCGTTCGATTCGTTTGCCGTGTCCTTCCTGGTCGCCCCGGAACTGCTCCACTGCGACCGGACCTCGGTGGTCGTCCGGGAGGGCCCGGCCGACGGCTATTCGGACACCGGGGAAACCAAACCGTGGCTCGTCCGGACCGACTCGGCAGCGGGGTGGCCCGTGACCTGGTGCCATACCCCCGATCCCGGACTGAAGGAAGAACTCCTGCGGCGGCTGGCCGAAAGGCCGTAGAACTCCGCCTAATGTAACCTTCCGCGTTCCCTGGGAGCGCCTGTAGCTCAGTGGATTAGAGCGCTTGCCTCCGGAGCAAGAAGTCAGAGGTTCGAATCCTCTCAGGCGTACCAGCGTGGTCGCATCGGGTTGGGCCGTTAGCTCAATCAGGCAGAGCAACTGACTCTTAATCAGTAGGTTGAAGGTTCGATTCCTTCACGGCTCACCACCCGATGCGGGAACGCCGCTCTTCAGAGCGGCACGTGCTGGCCGCAGGTCAGCGTTCGTCGTAACGCTCGGCACTCTTGCCACCGGCTGTTCCTCAATCCCTACGCCGCGTCCGCGTACCATCGCCGTCGGGAGGCCGTCACTCCCGTCCCGCCGTGCAGGAAAGTCTTCCCAACTCGTCAGATGATGCGGGTCGGCATCTCGGAATCGCCGTGAGTCCGATGCCGGACGCCCCGCGGCGCATCCTCATCAGGTCGCCGGAGATCCGCATCAAGGGCAGAAACCGGCCCTCCTTCCGGGAAGCGCTCAAGCGCAACCTGGGACAACGGCTCCGCGGCATCGGGCTGCGCTGGCGGGCGAGTTCGGCCGGCGACCGGGTGTGGATCGAGGTTCCGCACGAGGAGACCGTGGCGCTCGACAGCGCCCTCGCCGCGATCTCTACCGTTTTCGGCGTCGAGCTCGCGCTTCCGTGCTTCGTGATTCCCCGCCCGCGCGGCGAAGCTCTGTCGCCCGAGCGATTGCTGAACGAGACGACGTCGCTCGCCTGCGGTCTGGCGGCCGGGGCGCGGCCGGAACCGGAGACGGGCTTTGCCCTGCGGGTGCGGCGCCGGGATCGGAACTTCCCCATCCGCTCGCAGGCCATCGCCGAGTCGGTGGGGCGCGCCATTCTGGAGCGCACCGCCTGGGACCGGGTTGACCTCTCGAATCCGGCGCTCACGATCTTCATCGAGCCTCACGAAGAAGCCATCTACCTCTGGACGCGGCGGGTGAAGGGGCCGGGCGGGCTTCCGGTGGGGGTCGCGGGCCGGCTCGTGGGGATGCTCTCCGGCGGGTTCGACTCGCCGGTGGCGGCCTGGATGATGGCGGGAAGGGGAGCGTCGCTGGACTTCGTTCACCTGACGCCTTCCCGCCCCGATGCGTCTTCGCCGACCGCCTGCAAGGCGGCGGAGCTGGTTCGCATCCTCTCGCGCTATACCGGCCGATCGCGGCTGGTGCTCGTGCCTTATACCCACTTCGATCTGCGGCTCACCGGCAGCCGAACCGGCCACGAGGCGGTGCTGTTTCGGCGGTTCGCCTTCCGCTGCGGCGAGGTCGTGGCGCGAAAGTTCGGAGCGGCGGCGCTGGCCACCGGCGACAGCCTTTCCCAGGTCGCGTCGCAGACGCTCGAGAACCTCATCAGCGTGGACGCCGCGCTTTCCCTGCCCGTTCTGCGGCCGCTGGTCGGGCTCGACAAGGTGGCCATCATGGACCGGGCGCAGAGGATCGGCACCTGGGAAACCTCCGCCGTGCCGGCGAAGGACTGCTGCGCCCTGATCGCGGGGTCTCCCCGCACCCGGTCGGAGCCCGAGCGGATCGCGGAGCTCGAGGGGCGGCTGTTCCCGGATCCCGGAGAAGTCGTGGAGCTGTCGCTACAGGAGTCGGTCGCCGGCGCCTTTCAGTGGGGCGAGGAGATCGAGGCGTTCGCCCCGGCAGCCGACCGGTTCGCCTGATTCCGCGGACCGCACAACGATCGCGGCGGCGGTGGTTCGGCGTTGCGCTGCCCCGGCGCGCCCCGTAGCATGGAGTTTGCTTGCCCAAGCTCTTGCGAGGAGAGCGATATGCGGAACGCTTCTCATCTGCGAGGGTTGGATCTCGTGGCGACCATGGCCGTTCTGGTCGCGGCGGTTGCGGTTGCCATGCCGAACGCCGAGAGAACGCCGCCGCAATCCTCAGAGCCGTATTCGGTCTTCGTGTCGCGGGCAGGAGAGGTGGACGCCGACCTGGATGTCCGGCTTACCAATGCGGTGATTGCGCTCACGGCCGAGCTGGTGGGGCTGCCCGATCGGTTCCGGGTTGTGGAGTCGGCCGACGAGGCGGACGTTCGCATCACGATCTTCGGCGCGCAGGCCGTCACGAGCGGCCCGAGACATGTGGGCGGACCTGCGGGGTTCACGCCGAACCGGGTGTTCGAATCGCGGGGGAGTGACTTTTTCTCGTTCGATGCGGTCGTGCGGGTGGACGGAAACCGGAAACAACTCCAGGGATCCGGCACCGGCGCGACCGAGACCGGGAGTTTCCGGTCCGCCGCCACGGACTTCGTCCGCAGGCTCGAAGCGTTCGCGCACGGACAGAGCAGCGGGCCCCGCTGAACCGTGCCTTCCCGTCGGAACAGCGCCCGGATCCGGGGCCTGATTCTCGCGCCCGCCGCTCTCCTGGCGCTGGCGGTTACCGCCACGGGGCAGGACGAGGCGCCCCGGCGTCCCCCGGAGCCATTTCGGGTGTTTGTCCATGCCACCCCTACCGCCGACGCCGCCTTGCAGTCGACCCTGGATGACGCTTTGCCGATGGTCCGGGACCGCGTGGGGCGGCGCAGCAAGTGGTTCCGACTGGTGGACTCCGCCGAGTCGGCTGAAATCACGCTGCGGATCACTCACTATCGGCAGGCGCACCTGAATTCCCTGGTCCGAGGCGGCCAGACCGAATCCATGTTCACCTGCTGGACGACGGGGTATCACTACGTGGACGCGGTCGCATTGGCGGGCAATGCACGGGCGGCGTTGTCGGGACTGGACCATCGCTGTGTCGACGAGGGACCGAGCCTCCGCAGCGCCGCCGGTCACCTGGCCGAGGAACTCGAGCGGTTCGTCAGGGACAACTACGCTGCCGTCCGTCGCGTTCGGGCTCAGGCGAATGAGGGGCCGGAGCGCGGCGAAACGCCGCAGTGATCCGGATCGGTTCGGCCCTACCCTGGGCGCTGGCGCTTCCGCTTCTCCTGGCGCCCCCGGGGGCCGAGCCCGCACCGGGTCAGAACAAGGCGCCCCGTCGTCCTCCTGAGCCGTTTCGGGTCTTCGTTCAGACGAGCGACCCGGCCGATGCCGAGTTGAAGTCGCGGCTCGAGGAAGCGGTCCCGACGGTTCGGGAACGGGTGGAGCGGCGGAAGTGGTTCCAACTGGCCGAATCCGCGGAGGAGGCGGATGTCGTTCTGCGCATCGTCAACTACCACAATTCCCACGCGCACAAGTGGGGCTGGTACGAGGGTCCCACGGTCGAATTGGTCTATGTGGACGCCGTTGCCGTTGCGGGATCGGCCCGCGAGAAACTGTCCGGCCTGGACCAGCGTCCCGCCCTCCTTCGAGCCAGCCTCCGGAATGCCGCGAGCCACCTCGCGGAAGAATTGGAGCGGTTCTGCAAGGAGAACTACGCCGCCCTGATGCGCCTCCGGATGGAGACCAGACCGGACACACCCTGACTCGCCTGGTCCGTCCGGTCAGGGAGCGGTTCTTTCGCGCCGTTTCCGGGACGCCGCACGAGTTCCCCGTGCCATGATTCCGGGGCGAGTAGCCCGGATTGGCGGTCTCGCGCATCCCGGGGAGGCGTCATGACCATCCACCGCTTTCGATATCCGCGTCCGGCGGCGTTCGCCGCAGTTCTGCTTCTGGCCGCACTTGCCGCTTCGGCCGCCGGCGCCCAGGCGCCCCGCCGTCCTCCCGAGCCCTTCACCGTCTTCGTGCATCCCAGCGATCCGGAGGATCCGGAGCTGCGGCAAGGGCTGGAGACGGCGGCCCGGGAGGTCCAGGACCGCGTCCGTGGCCGGCGGAACTGGTTTCGCATCGTCGATTCGGCGGAGGACGCGGCGATCACGGTGCGCGTCATCAACTACCGGACCTCGCAGATGATGCTGCCCAAGCTCGAGCGGCTGATCATCAATGGCCGGGTGGAGCTGGTCGAGCGCAGCGAGATCGTCGAGTTCTACTACGTGGACGCGGTGGCGCTCGCCGGTACCCTGCGTCAAAGCCTGACCGGGTTGGACGAACGGGAAACCGGCCCCAGCCTGCGCAACGCCGCCAGCCATCTGGCCGAACAACTGGAGGAGTTTTGCAAGGACAACTACGCGGCCCTGACGATCCAGTAGCCTGCCGCCGGCTTTCCTTCGCCGCGGTCCTTTCCCCCGTCGTCCTCGTTTCCGGACTCGCGGGGTCCGGGTGTGCGCCGCCGCCGGAAGCGCACCGGGCGAGGAACGTCATCCTCTTCATCGGCGACGGGTTCGGGATGAACCAGCTCGCGCTGGGGTTGGCCTATGCCTCCGAAGTTGAAGGCCGGCCGCTGCGGATGGCCGAGCTGGCGAATACGGGGAGCGCCGGGTATGCGATCCCCTTCTCCTTCGAACGGATCACCACCGACTCCGCCGCCGCCGCCACCCAGATGGCCACCGGCACGCGGGCGCTCACCGAGACGCTGAGCGTCGATCCGGAAACCGCCGAGCCGATCCCGACCATTCTGGAGTGGGCGGAAGAGCGCGGCCTCGCGACCGGACTCGTCGCGAACATGCGCCTTACCCACGCGACCCCGGCAGCCTTCAAGGTCCACGCCACATCGCGCTACGTCCCGGAGCCGGAGCTTGCCGATCAACTCTTCGACGAACCCGAGGTGGAAGTGCTGCTCGGGGGCGGGGGCCGGGCGATGGTCCCGCAGGGAACGAACGTCGGGGACAGCGTTCCCGGTCTGCCCGGGGGAACCGACGGCGCCTCGAACCGGAGTGACGACCGCAACCTGATCGCGGAAGCGGAGGTCCGCGGCTACACCGTCGTGGGCGATCGCGCCAGCCTGCAGGCGGCCCGCGGCGCCGAGCGGCTGGTGGGGATTTTCGCGGCGAGCCACCTCCCCTATGTGCTTGACCGGTCGTGGGAAGGACTCGACGATTCGGTGCCCACCCTGGCCGAACTCACCGGCGCCGCGATCGCCTCGCTCGAGGGCAACGAAGAGGGTTTCTTCCTGGTGGTCGAAGGCGGCCTGATCGACTACGCCGGACACGACAACGACGCCGGCGCGATGCTGGCCGAAATCCTGGACTACGACGAAGCGGTGGGGGTCGGTTTCGACTTCGCGCGGGCTCGCGAGGACACCCTGGTACTGGTGACGGCCGATCACGGGACCGGGGGCTTTTCGTTCACCTACGGCCCCGGCGGACCGGGTCCCCTCCCCGAGACGGTGTTCCCGGACTACTCAGCCGGCCCGGAGATGGCCGGAACGCGGCATCTGGAGCTGCTCGCCGCCCAGCGCCGCTCCCTGATCGAGGCGATGCCGGAGGTCTCCTCCCCGGCGACCGTGGACTCGGTGCTCGCGGTGATCGAGGAGGCGACGGGAATCCGGCTCACCGAGGAGGAGGCCGCCGATCTCGCGGAACAGCTCAACGCCGAGACCCCCGCGCCACGCGACTTTGCCACCTACTACCTCGATTCGTCCACGGTCGCGGTGGCGCTCGCCGCGCGAAAGCTGGCGAACCACACGCAGGTGGTCTGGTCCACGGGAGGCCACACCTCGGAGCCGGTGCTGCTCCTCGGTTACGGGCCCGGGGCCGACGGAGTGCTCGGGATCGGGGAGAACACCCGGGTCCACGGCATCATCCGGGACGCGCTCGGCTGGGAGTGACCCCCGAGATCAGGGAACCGGGAACTCGCCGGTCGCGACGCCGAGGCGCACGCCCGCCACGCGGTTCGTGACCGCGGCGACGGCGAAGCTCACCCCCGAGTAGTTCTTCTCCCGCGGCAGGGGCGGCAAGGGCCGGGCCCAGGGAGAGGCGACCAGGACCCTGCCGCGCCGGGCCAATTCGCCGTAGTCGAGTTCCGCGTCGGCCTCGACGCCCACGGCGCCCCGAACCGACGCCAGCGAACCCGGAACGAGGAGGGAACCCCGGCCCGACCGCGGCGCCACCAGCGTGATTCCGGCCTCCCCGGCCCTGGTCCACGCGTCCCGCAGGACGTTTTCGCCGTCCGGATCGCTGCCCACCGGCACTCCGGCGCTCAGATTGACGATGGCGGCCTCGTTCTCTACCGCCCAGCGGATGCCCGCCGCCAGACAGTGGGGCGGGGCGTCCGCCCGGCGTCCGAAGACGCGCACCGAGAGCAGCGTGAAGGCTTCGGGCGGCAGACCGTCGCAGACGGTCGCCGCCACCGCGGTGCCGTGCCCGATCTCGTCAATCCAGTCGGCGCGCCGGTTTCCGGTGAGGCGCGCGCGTCCGTCGACCCACGAGATCCGCACCCCGCCCGCCACCGGGCCCACCTGGCGGTGGGCGGGGTTGATTCCCGTGTCCAGGATCGCGATCCGCAGCATTTCGGTTGCGGTCGCCGTCAGTTCGCAGCCTCGATGCGGCCGTCGCGGAGCGCGAAGACGTGATCGGCCGCTTCGACGAGCGCGCGCCGGTGGGTCATCACGAGCGCGGTCCGGCGCTTCAGCCAGGGAACGAGGCGCTCGATCACGAGTCCCTCCGTCTCCGCGTCGAGCGCGGAGCTCGGCTCATCCAGCAGGATGAGAGCCGGATCGGCGAGAACCGCGCGCGCGATGGCGATCCGCTGCCGCTGGCCGGCCGAGAGCTGCTGGCCGCGCTCCCCGACGACCGTGGAAAGACCTTCCGGAAGATCCGTGACGAAACCGTCGAGCGCCGCTAGGCGGACCGCCTCCGCAATCTCGGAGTCCTCGGCCGTGGGCCGCCCATAGCGGATGTTCTCGGCGATCGGCGCGTGCCAGAGGAAGGGATCCTGTTCGACGACCGCGATCCCGCTCCGCAGTTCGGAAAGCGAGAGCCGCCGTATGTCCGCGCCGGCCCAGGAGACGCTGCCCCGGTCCGGATCGAGCCGCCGCAGGATCAGATCCGAGAGGGTGGTCTTTCCCACCCCGCTCGGGCCGACCAGCACGGTGAGCGACGTCTCGGGAAGCGTCAGCGAGACCCCGTCGAGTACCGGCTTTTCCTCCCTTCCGTACGACAGGGAGACCGACTCGATACGGAGAGGTCCCCGCGGACTGGCAGCCGGGAGCGGATTCGCCGGGTCCTCGACGCCGGGGGGTTCGTCCAGTAGTTCAAACACCCGTTCGAAGGACGCCCGGGCGGCGCGCAGCCCGAGGTACTGACCCAGGAGGCCCTGCACCGGGCCGAAGAGGCGCATCTGGTAGGTCATCGCCGCCCCCAGGGTGCCGAGGGTGAGGTTCCCCTGGATCACCTGGTAGCCCCCGTAGAGGAAGGCTGCGGCGCCGGCGATCGAGACCAGCGACGCGGGGATCCCGGACGCCACGTAGGTGGTCCGCCGCGCCCTGAGCAGCGCGTCGATGAAGCGGTCGTTCTCGCCGCGGAAACGCTCCGCCTCGCGCTGTTCCTGCCGGAAGGCGACCGTCTGCCGCATCCCCAGGACGGACTCGACGAGGGCGCTGCCGACCGACGCTCCGGCCTCGCGCAGCCTCCGGTTCTCGTCCGTTACCCGGGTGCGGAGGCGCGTCAGCGCGACGGCGGCGAGGGGCAGGACCAGCAGCGCCGGCACGAGAAGCGCCGGCGCCAGTGCCAGCACCAGTACCAGGGCGACCACCAGCCCCACCACGTTCTGGGTGAGTGACAGCAGGAGGTCGCCGGCGGTGCGCTGCAGTTCCGAGACATCCGTATTGAGGCGGGAGAGGAGGTCGCCGGTGCGGGCCCCCGCGAAGAAACGGGGCGAGAGCTGCTGGAGCCGCCGATACACCGTCAGGCGCAGGTCGAACAGGGCGCGCGCGGACAGACCCACGTAGCGGTAGCCGGTGTACGAGGTCAGCACCAGGCCGCCGACCTGCATGACGACCATCAGCGCCGCGAGTTGGAGCAGCAGTCCGAAGTTGCCGCCGAGCAGGGCATCGTCGAGGAGGGGGACGAGGAGCAGGGGCCAAAGCTGGCCGGGCAACCCGGCCAGCAGGGAGAGGACCAGGACTCCGGAGAGCTTCCGCCAGTAGGGGAGCGTCAGCCGGAACGCCCGCCGGTAGATGTCGGGGGGACGGGTCAGCGCGCCGCTTTCACGCATGACGATGGGTCATGCGGGGATTCCCGGCGATCGCTGCTCAGTTCCCGGCGGCGCGGTAGCGGATCGGTTGCGGCGGGATCATGAAGTCGCCGCCCGCGAAGATCTCGGTCTCCGGCTCGAGGGTCTCCGCGTCGTAGACGTACATGGTGTCCCCGACGCCCGACACGAAAAGGCGCTTGCCGTCCGCCGAGACGATCATCGAGATGTTGGTGCGGCCCCGCTCGAAGCCCTTCTTGCGCAGGATCACTTGCCGGCTCTCCATGTCGATCACCGCCGCGTCGCTCAGTCCCGCATAGCCGCGCTTGCCGTCGGGCGAGAGCGCGAAACGCGCGAGGCGCATCTGCGGCCCCACCTCGTAGTGGCTGAAGGTCTTTTCCGGGAGCCGGATCTCGAGCAGACCGAAGAGTTCCATTCCCTGGCGGGGTTCCACGGTCCGGTAGACCCCGAAGAGCCGGCCCGGTTCGACCTCGTCGAGCGAGTGCCCGCGGACCCCGCCGTAGCCGGGAGCGAGCGGTTGGTCCAGTTCGATCCGGTCCGTTTCCTCGAACGTTTCCGCGTCGAGTTCCACGATCTGGTCGTTCACCAGGAACACCGAAGCGCCGTCCGGGCTGAAGTAGATGTTGGGACGCCAGTCGTCGGCGCCGCCGAGCGGGATCTGGTGCGTGACTTCGCGCGCTTCGCGGTCGAAGACCCAGATCTCGGACGGCGTCTTGTGAAGGAAGCGGTCGGGCTCGAGGTCCACCACGACGGGGACCAGGTAGATCCGCCGGGCGCCCGGCCCCGGGGTCGCGCTCATGAAGCGGATGCGGGTGCCCACCGTGCTGAGCCGGAAGTCGTCCACGACCGCCATCTCGGCGGCGTCGAAGACTTCGACGGTCTCCATCCGGCCGGTCACGATGGCGAGGTAGCGGCCGTCGGCGGTCCAGTTGTTGTTGGTGGCGGCGCCGTGCCGCAGGTTCCCGACCTTTTCGAACGTCAGGGACTCCTGGTCGAAGGTGATGAGTTCGTCCGGCCAGATCCCCGCCAGGAACCGATCCGCCTCCTGTCCGCTCGCGGTCCCGGCGACGAGCACAGCGATCCCGAACGCGAGGAGGAGCCGCCGGATCATGGACTGGAACTCGGAGTTGAGGTTTCGAACTTCGGGGAACCGCCCTCTATGGGAAGACCAGGTCGATCTCCCGCCAGTCCTGAACGGCGGCCGCACAGTTCTTGTGCCAGTCGGGACTGTTGTTGAGGTAGTCGGGCACCTGGGCGGGCCAGTAGCAGGTCTTGTAGCAGTCGTAGAGATCCCGCTCCATCGGCTGGCAGAGGGCGGCCGTCCCGCCTGTGGAGTCCACCTCCCAGCCCGGCGAGAAGATGGTGGTGCAACCCGACGGATAGTGCGGCCCGGGATCGTCGGCGGTGGCGCGCGCCGCGCCGCCGCCTTCCAGCCACTCGGTGGCGAAGCGCGCCTTGAGGTTCTTGGGGGAGAGGTGTTTCATCGATCGGCCCTCCTAAGGAGTCGGGCTCTCAACCCGAACCATGCCCTCGAAGCGGGTCAGGAAACGGGGATTCCGGTCAAGGATACGCCCGTACGCCGAGAGGCCGAGCGCCGTCCAGTCGCGGATCCAGTCGCAGTAGTGGAGGTTGGGGCGGAAACGGTCGCCGTAGCGGACCTGCGCCTCGTGGTAGCAGCCCCCCGAGCAGAGGCTGCGGACCCAGCACTGGCTGCAGTCGGTGCGGGCGTCGATGTGGGCCTTCTGCAGGTGTTCGGCCCGCTTTTCGTCGTCGATTCCGGTGGCCACGTGGCCGAGATCGTGGTCGCCGGACCCGGCGAACCGGTGGCAGAGGCCGACTTCGCCGCCGGGAGCGACCCCCACGAGGCCCAGTCCGGCGCCGCAGGGATAGGCCTTGCTCACGCCCTCGTGGATTTCGCCGAGCAGGTCGCTGAGGTTCGAAAACCCGAGGTAGCGCCCCTCGGTGGCCGCTTCAACGTAGTCGTCGGCGAGATCCCGGAACTGGTCGAGCAGTTCGTCGAATCCCTCTTCGCCGAGGGCGTAGTCCTGATCGGGAGATGAGGTCACCGGGGCGAAGCCGACCTCGTAGAACCCGAGCCCCATCAGATGCTCGAAGATGCGGGGTACGTCGAGGTTCTTCGAGGTGACGGTTACGCGGGCGCCGACCGGCCGTTTCTGCAGCTTCAGGAACTCGGCGATCCGGGGGGCGATGACGTCGTAGCTCCCCATCCCGCTCTTGTACACCCGCATGGAGTCCTGGAACTGCTTGTCTCCGTCAACCGAAATCGTGACGCCGATACCGTTGTCCGCGATCCACTGCGAAACCTCGCGGGTCAGGAGGGTGGCGTTCGTCGTGAGGCTGAAGTCCACCCGCTTGCCGGCCTGTTGAGCCTGCTCCCGGGCGTATTCGACGGTCGGACGGATCACCCGCCAGTTGAGCAGTGTCTCGCCGCCGAAGAAGGTGACCTGGAGGTCCTTCGCCTCTCCGGAATCGGCGATCAGCCGGTCCACCGACTGGCGCGCGACTTCCTCGGTCATGGCCATCGGGACTTCCGCTTCGGCGATCCGGTCGTCCCCGTACTCGTAGCAGTAGCGGCATGCGAGGTTGCACGAGTTGGTGATGTTGAGCACGACGGTCCGGATCGGCGGCGGACCGTCGACTTCCTGAAGGCCGCCGAGCGGAATGAGCGGCGCACCCTGCCGGGCGACCGCGCCGACGCCGGCCAGCTCCCGAAGCGCGGCCTCTTCCTCCGCCGACTCGACGACGTCCGCCGGCGGTTTCGGCCCGGCCGCGAGCCGGTCGAGCACCCGTTCACTGGTCTCGTCCAGCTCAAAGATCATCGAGGACGGGACCAGGAAGGCGTAACGCCGCTCCCCACCGGAGAACCGGTGCATCTGGGTCGCTTCGACCAGGGTCGGGGAGGTTTCGGGCACGGTCACTGTGCGGCTCGCTGCGGGAACAGGTCCCAGAAGAGGAAGACGGGGGGAGAGACCACGAGACGGGCGCGGTCGCGGAGCGTCTCGCCGCTTACCGGATCCTGGTGTTCGGCCACCACCCAGACGTCTCCCATGTTGTCCGCCATCAGCTCGCGCTCGGGGTTCGGGCCGTCGAGTCCCGGCGTGAAGAGGCCGCGTTCGTCGATGTTCCCCACGAAGCGGGTGTCGGCGTCTTCGTCCCGGATGTAGTACTCCTCGGTGGTCCAGGTGACCTCGACCGGCCCGAGCGCCAGGTCGTCGCCGGTTAGCGGTTCGCCGTCGGGGCCACGGTGCCAGCCGCTCGCCTCGAACTGGACGAACTGTTTCGGGGCCACCGCGCCGCCGACCCGGGAAAGCGCCATCTCGGGCGAGACGCGGATGTAGTCCACGCCGTCGTGGACCGCGAAGCCGTCCACCAGGCGGATACCCCCGGCCGAGACGTCGCGGTAGCCGAGCGGCGCCGCGTCATCGATCCGGAGATCCACCAGCAGCTCCATTTCGGAAACCCGCCGGGCGTTCTCGACCGTCACGCCGGCCCCGAAGTCGAGCGAAGCGGCCGCGTCCTCGCCGAAACCGGCCCCCAGGATCCGGACCCCGGCGGCCGTGGAGCCCGTCCGGCCCGCCGGTGGCCAGGCGGCCGCGACCTGGACACCGCCCGCGGCGCGGGTGAGCGTGACGTCCAGTCCGTCCTCCCCGAAGCGCCCGCTGAAGAGCCGGCCGGTGAGCGTCTGGCCGTCGTCAGAGAGCATGAGCGCCGCGCGGCGTTGCTCCAGGCGGTCTCCCCGGGCCCGGCCGCGGAACGAGAACCCGCCGTACAGCACTCCGGCGCCCAGCCGGCGCTCGGCCGTGCCGTCGGCGTGGACCAGGTTCGCCTCGTAGCCGTAGTTCCCGTCGGATCCGTCATCCGGCCGGAACTCGACGATGCCGCCGATCGGCCCACTTCCCGGCTGGGAGCCCCGGAAGAACCAGCGTCCCGCGATGCCCGGCCCCGGCCCCTTGGCGCGGTAGGACCTCCAGGCCGTGGTCTCGAAGGGGTACTTCTCCTTGAGCTGGTCAAGGACCCGGTCGACCGCCCAGCCTTCCTCGGGTGTTTCCCCGCGGAAGGTCTGGCCCTCGATCGTTGGGAAGTAGCCGACGTGCATCCCCTTCAGCAGGTCCCATTCCTCGGCGGCGCGCCGTTGGGTGCGGAATCGGGCGGTGAGATGGCAGCGCGAGCAGGTTTCCTTTAGCAGCGCCTCGTCCTCGCCGAAGGTCTCCTGGTGGGGCCGCTGTTCCGCGAGATAGAAGTAGGGACGCTCCTCCTCGGGAGCGAGGCCGTGGTTGTCCGTCAGGTAGCGGACCACATCCCGCGCCTCCTCCGCACCGAGGCTGATGTTGCCGGTGCGGATCATGCGGATCACCGTGATCTGCCAGCCTTCCGCCGACTTCCGCTGCCAGGAGATCCGGGACATCCGGCCGGCGTCATCGGTCGCGTGGCAACTGCCGCATGCCGCCTCGACGAGCGGACTTCTTACCGGGATGCCGTCTTCCGCCTCCGCGGCGCCGGAAAGCCCGACGAGCGAGATGAACGCAACCGCGGCAGGAGAGCGCATGGGGCTCGCCATGTTACGGAATCCCGCTCGCCCGCGCTACCGGGGGGGTGGTACAAACGCCGGATGATCAATGCCCTGTCCCGACGCAGTTTCCTGGGCGCCGCCGGCGCCTCCGCGGCCGTGTTCTCACCTCGAGGCGTGAAGGGTCTGACCGGTCCCGAGATCGAGGCCCGCGCCGGGGGCGGCGAAGTCGCGGAGTTCGGGATTTCCATGTGGGACCTCGACACCCCGGCGCTCCTCGTGGACCTCGATGCCCTGGAGGCCAACGTCGCCACCATGGCCCGGACGACCGCCGCGAACGGCATCGCGACGCGTCCCCACGCCAAGACCCACAAGTGTCCGGCCATCGCCCGGATGCAGCTCGACGCCGGAGCGCTCGGAATCTCGGTCGCCAAGGTGAGCGAGGCCCAGGCCCTCTTCGACCACGGCGTGGACCGGCTGCTCCTGACGACGAGCAACGTGACTCCGTTCAAGATTCGCCGGGCGATGGGGCTCAGAAAGCAGTGCGCGGGATTCATCCAGACGACGGACACCGAGGAGAACGCGCGCGCCCTCTCCGAGGCGGCGGTTGCTGCCGGAATCGACGCCGGCGTGACGGTGGACGTCGATCCGGGCGGCCACCGGACGGGGATCACCCCGGGCGAACCGGCGCTGCGGCTGGCGCAGCTCGTGGACCGGCTTCCGGGCCTCACGCTGCGCGGCATCCTCTGCTACGACGGCGGCTCGCAGCACGTCAAGGGCTTCGAGAAGCGCAGGGCGCAGACGCTGGAACGGCTGGCGGCGGCCGCCGACACCTGCGAGCGGATGCGCGCTTCGGGGCTCGATACCGGCATCTTCAGCGGCGGCGGCACCGGCAGCTACAACATCGACCACGAGACCCCCGGTTTCACGGATGTCCAGTGCGGGAGCTACGTCTTCATGGACGCGCAGTACCTTGAGATCGGTGGTGCGACGGACCCGGACGTGTACACCGACTTCGAGCCCTCTCTGACCATCCTCGCCACCGTCCTGAACGCGCAGTACGAGGGCCGGGCCACCACCGACGCCGGCGCCAAGGCGTGCACCATCAACCGGCCCTGGGCGATCGTGAAGGGCGAGAGCGGGATGAGCTACACCTCGGGCTCCGACGAGTTCGGCACGCTCCGCTACGAGGATCCGAGCCGGATCTACAAGGTCGGCGACAAGCTCGAGCTCATCGTCTCCCACTGCGATCCGGTGGTGAACCTCTACGACCGGTTGTACGCAGTACGCGGCGGGCTGGTGGAGGCCGTCTGGCCGATCGCGGCGCGCGGCATGTCGACGTAGTCGTGACCTCGCGGCCTCGCCAGTCCCGGAAGGCTTGTGCGATCGCCAACACCTCGCCGGCGCCTGTGGAATAATGCGCGGCCCCTGGAGGACCCTTCATGACTGCAACCGAACAGCGTCTCGCGCAACTTGCCCAAGAACATCTCGGCCTCGGCCGCGTTCCGGACCTGGACAAGCAGTTTGCCGACTCCGGAGTCTCCTCGTTGGACGCCGTTTCGTTCATGAAGGTGGTCAACAGCGACTTCAGTCTCTCGCTGACCGCCGGCGACTGCGCCGGGTGCACGACGCTCCGGGGGATCGCCGCCCTCGTGGACAAGCACTCCGGCTGACGCGACGCGGGGCCCGGCGCCGCGCCGGGCCGGCACCGCGGCACGGCCCCCGGCCGTTCGCGCCGCGAGCGGGTGCAGCCCGATGACTTCGGAAAGGGCTTGGGAGGTTCCCGAGCCCGCTTCCGTACTGGAGGTGCGCCTGGATGGGGACACGCGTACCATCCTGCGCCGCCACGGGAATCCGGAGGGGCCGCGACTCGTTCTCAGCCACGGGAACGGACTGGCGATCGATCTCTACTATCCCCTGTGGTCGCTGTTGGAGGCGGACTTCGATCTGTTCCTCTACGACCTGCGGAACCACGGTTGGAACACCGTCGGTCCGCAGGCTTCGCACAGTCTGCCGACGCTGATCCGCGACCACGATCTCATCCTGGAAGCCATCGAGCGCGACTGCGGGTCCAAACCCATCGTCGGGGTCTTCCATTCGTTCTCCGGGCTGACGTCACTCATGTCGTCCGACGGCAGTCGCAGCTACGCCGGGCGCGTGCTCTTCGATCCGCCGGTGTGCAAACCGGGCCGCAGCCAATTGCAGTTCGACACCGCCGCCGAGATGACCGCGGCGATGACCCGGCGGCGGACCGACCGGTTTCGGTCCGAGGCGGATTACGTGGATGTCCTGCGGGGGACGCCGGCCTTCACCCGGGTCGTTCCCGGGGTGCACGAACTCATGGCGCGAACGACGCTCCGGCAGGCACCGGAGGGAGAGGACTTCGAGCTTCGCTGTCCAAAGGAGTACGAGGCGCAGATCGTTGACTACGTGCGGGCATTCGCCGCCCTGGTGGACTTCGAAACGCTCTCCTGCCCGACCAAGGTGGTCGGGGCCGATCCGACACTGCCCTATTCCTACCTGCCGACCTTCGACATGACCCACGTGCTCACCGTGGACTACGACTTCATCCCGGAAACGACCCATTTCCTGCCGCTCGAAGACCCAGAGGCCTGCGCCGACGCGATCCGCGAGTTCGTGCGGCTCCAGTGTCTCTACTGACGCGGGGTCAACCGGATTTCATCACCCGCGAGCGCGGCTCCGGGATCCAGTAGCGCCGACGCTCGAAGGGATAGCCGGGCAGCGAGATGCGCCGCCTGGTTTCCCCGGTGAACAGCCCCGCGAAGTTGATGTCGAGTCCGGCCTCGTAGGCCTCGGCCACCGCGGCGATGAAACCCCCGGCAGGCCCGGGGCCGATCTCGATCACGATCTCGCCACCGTCGAGGAGCTCCGAATTCGCGCTTCCGGCGCCTGGTGGTGCTTCTCCAAGGACCGCCAGCCGCAGGCCGTCCTCCAGATCCAGGGCTCCGGTCGCCTGCGCGGCGGCGAGTGCGCCGGCGCCCTGTCCGTTCGCCGCCTGCGGCCCG
This sequence comes from Acidobacteriota bacterium, assembly GCA_028877265.1. Classification (GTDB taxonomy): domain Bacteria; phylum Acidobacteriota; class Vicinamibacteria; order Marinacidobacterales; family Marinacidobacteraceae; genus Marinacidobacterium. Next base: position 3,128 of record JAPPGX010000107.1, on the reverse strand, counting down.
ATGCCGATGCTCGACCAGAGCGCGGTCAGTCCGCACTGCACCGCGTAGAGCGCCGGACCGGACCATTCCGGGGATTCGAGCGACGGCGAACCATCCCCGCCGAACATCGGCTCGAGCAGGGACGCTCCCCGTTCCTCACGGATCCACTCGTCGCACTGCTCCAGCACCGCCCGGAACACCGGCTCGCTCGCGTACAGCGGCTCCGTCGCCCGAATCCACGGGCCGGCCTCTTCGGCACAGGCGAAAACGATCTTCCTGGGTGTCGGTGGCGCCGGCTCCGTTTCCAGGACTCCATCCGGCTCCGCGAGCGAGGTCAGGCCCTCTCTCAGCGACTCGGCATCCCGGAACACCACGCCCGCCCGGTAGGCGAAATGGCTTCGGCCAACCCCGGCGGTCCAGGCCAGGTCCGACAGCAACGGACCGCCGGCATCACCGGACGAGAGCTGGCCGGTGCGGTCGTCGAGCCAGTCCAGAAAGGTTCGGGCGAGCGCTCCGAGGGCAGCGTCCGATTTGGCCGAGAGCGGCAGGAGACGCGTCCCGCGAGCGGCGGGGGTGTCCGTGGCCGCGAGCAGTTCCCCGCTTGCTCCAGCCTTCGAAAAGGCGACTGGCACGCCTCGTCCAGCCGGGATCCCGTCCGGAGTTCCGTAGCCCTCCACGACAGCGTGCGCGTTCGCCCCCGAAACCCCGAACGCGCTGACCGCCGCCCGCGCGGGCCGACCCGGGTGGGCGGGCCACGGCGTCGTTTCGGACGTTACCCGGACGGGCAGACGGTTCCAATCAACGACCGGGGTCGGGTTCTCGAAGTGCAAGTGCGGCGGGATCACCCCACGGTTCACGGCCAGTGCGGCCTTGATGAGCGCCGCCACCCCCGCGGCGGTCTCCAGGTGACCGACGTTCGTCTTCACCGAACCCATCAGCAGCGGGCGGTCCGGCGCCCGTCCCTTGCCATACACGGTTGCCGCCGCCTGCATTTCGATGGGGTCGCCCATCACCGACCCGTTCCCGTGGGCCTCCAGGTAGTCCACGTCCGCGGGAGCGACCCCTGCGCGCGCTAACGCGGCCTCCATCACCGCCTGCTGGGCGACGCCGTTCGGCACGGTCGGGCCGGCGCTCGCCCCGCTCTGGTTGACCGCCGACCCGCGGATCACGCCCCAGATCCGGTCGCCGTCGGCTTCCGCATCGCTGAGCCGTTTGAGCAGCACCATCCCGCAACCCTCGCCCCGGGGGAAGCCGTCGGCGGCGGCGTCGAAGGCCCGGCAGCGTCCCGTCGGCGAGAGCATGCCGAGCGCCACCATTTCGGTCGTCTTGCCGGGTGACAGGATGGCGTTCACGCCGCCGGCGAGCGCCATGTCCACCTCGCCCTGGCGGAGGGCCATGACCGCGTGGTGCACGGCGACCAGGGCGGACGCGCAGTTGAGTTCGACCGCCATCGCCGGACCCGTCAGACCCAGCCGGAACGAGACGGTCCCGACCGCCATGCTCGCCGCGGTGCCGAGATAGCTCACGTTCTCGCCGGCATCCAGCATGAGGTCCCGGTACTCGCTGGAGGCGACGCCGGCATAGACCCCGGTGTTGCTGTCCCGCACGGCGTCCGGATCCACGCCCGCATCCTCGAGCGCCCGCCAGCTCGTCTCCAGCAGGAGGCGGTGCTGCGGGTCCATGGTCCAGGCCCCGATCGGGGTGATTCCGAAGAAACGCGCGTCGAATCGGTCGATCCCTTCGATGAATCCGCCGCGCCGGGTGCCGTCGTCCGCGCCTGCCGGGTCTCCGGCGACTCCGGTCCACGACCCGCCGTCCGGGCGGCCATCGGAGACGGCTTCCACACCGGCCTCGAGTTGACGCCAGAAGGCGTCCAGGTCGGGAGCGCCGGGGAAGCGGCACGCCATCCCGACGATGGCGATGCCGTCCTCATCCGCCGGAGCCTCTTGCGGTGCCTCCGTTACCGGCGCCGGCACCGAAACGGCGAACGGCGTGGAGGTGGATTCGGGCTCGGGGGCCGGCGCCTCACCCACCTCGCCCAGTTCCTCGTCCAGATGGGCGGCGAGCTTGGCGATGTCCGGATAGTCGAAGACCACGGTGTTGGGCGCTGTGTAGACGCCGGAGAACGCCCGGTTCAGCCGGTTCCGGAACTCGACGGCCATCAGCGAGTCCATGCCGAGGTCGAAGAACCCGACCGTCGGCGAAGGCGCGGAGGAAAGCCGGAGGACCGCCTGCACCTCCCCCTGGAGGAACGTCACCAGCAGGTCCCGCCGCTCCGTGCCCAGAGGTCCACGGAGGCGCGTCAGCACGTCTTCGGACGACGAGGACGCTTCGTCTTCCGGCTCGGAGGCGCTGGACAGGAGATCCTCCACGAGCGGCGGCCGATCCTGGACGGCTTCCTCGAAGACGGACCAGTCCATCGCCATCACCACGGAGTGGGTGGCGTCCTGCCGCACCAGCCGGTCGAGCGCGCGAATGCCCTGCTCGGGGGTGAACCAGCGGCCGCCGAGCGCCGCTCGTTGCCGTTCGATCCTCCCTCGCTGTTCCGCGGCCTCGCCGATCTCGGACCAGGCGCCCCAGGCGATCGCCTGCCCGGCGAGCCCAAGTGCGCGCCGGTGGCCGGCGAGCTGGTCCAGAAACGCGTTCGCGGCGGCGTGGTTCGCCTGACCCGGATTCCCCATGACGCCCACCCGGCTGGAGAAGAGGATGAAGAGGTCCAGGTCCCGGTCGAGGGTGGCGCGGTGGAGGTGCCAGGCGCCCAGGATCTTGGGCCGCAGGACGGTCTCGAAGCTCTCCCAGCTCTGGTTGGTGAGCGCGGCGTCCGACAGCACCCCGACGCTGTGGATCACCCCGCCGAGCGGCGGAAGTTCCCGATCCATCCTCGCCAGCATCCGGTCCACCGCTCCGGGGTCCGACACATCGGCAAGTTCCACCTCGACCGTTACCCCGCGTTCGCGCAGCGTCCGGATCGCTTCCTCGGCCGCCGGGTCCGGCTCGCGGCGTCCGTTCAGCACGATGGTTGCGGCGCCCCGGTCCGCGAGCCACTCGGCCACGGCGCAGCCGATCCCGCCGAGGCCTCCGGTCACCAGGTAGGTCCGGTCCTGCCGCAGCCGCCCCTGCCGGAGCGGCGGCGCGGTCACCACGATCTT